>DYIB01000030.1:18575-30359 GCA_020723855.1 Uliginosibacterium gangwonense | reverse complement strand
AGTGCGCCCGGCCTCGGTGAGGCGGTAGTGGCAGTCGTCGGCGCCCCGCGCCGGCGCCGACGTCCGGCGCAGCGCCGGCGGCAGGGCCAGGGCGGCCACCTCCCCCAGGGGATGCTGGTAGTAGCGGCTGCAGAACTGCACCAGTTCCAGCCATTCGGCGGGCAGCCGGGGCAGAGGGCGCAGGACGGCGCGCAGGGGTTTCAGCCTTTCGGACGGATGATCGCTGGCCGCAGCCACGGCGACGATGACCCCGGTCCTCTCGCCCCGGCCGAACGGCACCCGCGCCAGGCATCCGACATCCTCGGGTGTCACGCCGTCGCCCACATAGTCGAACAGCCGCGGCAGGGGCAGGTCAAGGGCCAGGCGAGCAATAGACATAGCGGCTAAAGCTGCAACCCTCGGGTAAGTCCCTGCCTCATAACGCCATATGCTGCCCGCGAGACTTGTGGATAACTTTGTGAATAACCGCTAGCGGTTGATTGCGTAGCGGCGCGCGACCGATGTCGCATCACTTCGCCGGAACGTCAAGTAGAAAAATAGTAGCCATAAATCAGCAGCTTATGATCATGACAAGGCATCTTTTGTAACGCTTACCGATTTTCCGAGGGGGAGCAGGCTTCTGTGAATAAGTCAACCCCTGCCTCCCGTTAAGAAGGCTTTGTTTTGGCTACTTTTCGCCCCTGCGGCGGGAATGTTCGTGCACGGTGTTTACCAGGACGGAAACATTTTCCGGCGGCGTGAACTGGGAAATGCCGTGGCCGAGATTGAACACATGGCCCGGGCCCGGCCCGTAGGAATCGAGCACTTTCCTGGCTTCGCGCGCCACGATCTCCGGCCGGGCGAACAGGGCCATGGGATCGAGATTGCCCTGCAAGGCCACGCGGCTGCCCACCCGGGCGCGGGCTTCGCCCATGTCCACCGTCCAGTCCAGACCCACCGCATCGCAGCCGGCGGCGGCGATGGCCTCCAGCCACAGGCCGCCGCCCTTGGTGAACACCACGCTGGGCACCCGCTGGCCGTCGTACTCGCGCTTGAGCTCGCCCAGGATGCGTTCCACGTAGGCGAGGGAGAATTCACGGTAGGCGCCATGGGACAGGATGCCGCCCCAGGTGTCGAAGATCATCACCGCCTGGGCGCCCGACTCGATCTGGGCGTTGAGATACCCGGTGACGGCCCGGGCCGTCACCTCCAGCACGTGGTGCAGCAGGTCCGGGCGCTCGTAGAGCATGGTCTTGACGCGCCGGAAGTCGTCGGAGGCGCCGCCCTCGATCATGTAGCAGGCCAGGGTGAAGGGGCTGCCGGAAAATCCGATCAGGGGCACGGAGTTGTCCAGCGCGCGCCGGATCTGGGACACGGCGTCCATCACGTAGCGCAGGGAGGTGTAGGGGTCGGGCACGGCCAGGTCGCGGATTTCCCATTCCTCGCGTAGCGGCCGCTCGAACTTGGGGCCTTCGCCCTCGGCGAAGTACAAGCCCAGCCCCATGGCGTCGGGCACGGTGAGGATGTCCGAGAACAGGATGGCGGCGTCCAGGTCGTAGCGCGCCAGGGGCTGCAGGGTGACCTCGGTGGCGAGCTGGGGATTGCGGCACAGGTCGAGGAAGCTGCCGGCGCGGCGCCGCGTCTCGTTGTACTCGGGCAGGTAGCGCCCGGCCTGGCGCATCAGCCACACGGGCGTGTGCTCGGTGGGCTGACGCAACAGGGCGCGCAGCAGAGTGTCGTTGCGGGGTCGGCTCATGGCTTCAGCCTGACGGAAAAGCCGCATTATCTCACGGGCGGCCGGGCCTCACTTGCGCCAGAAGGCAGGGGTGAGCACCACCAGCAGGGTGAACAGTTCCAGGCGCCCGAGCATCATGGCGAAGGTGCACACCCAGGTCTGGAAATCGGTCAGCACGGCATAGGTGGCGGACGGACCCACCTGGCCCAGGCCGGGGCCGGTGTTGTTGATGCACGCCACCACGGCGGAAAACGCCGTCACCACGTCCAGCCCGCTCGCCACCAGCACCAGGGTCAGGGACACCAGGCTCGCCATGTAGACGAAGGCAAACGCCAGCACCGCGAACACGATGTTGTTGGGCACCGTTTCCCGCCCCAGCTTCACCGGCCTTATCACATTGGGATGGAGCGAGCGGATCAGCTCCCGGAACACCTGCTTGTACAGGATGATGGCGCGTATCATCTTGATGCCGCCGCCGGTCGAACCGGAGCAGGTGATGAAGCTGCACAGGAACAGCATCCACAGGGGAGCGATGAACGGCCATTGGGCGAAATCCGTCGTCACCAGCCCCAGCGTGGTGGCCATCGATATGACGTTGAACGCCGCGAAGCGGAAGGCGCTGAGGAAGTCCGGATAGACCTCGTAGAGACGCAGGACCAGGGTCACACCCACGCAGCTCGCCCCGAGCACCAGGAGGAACACCCTGACTTCCGGGTCGCGCAGGTAGAACATCAGGCTGCGCTGGCGCCACACGATGAAATGGGTCGCCCAGTTCAAGCCCGCCAGCAGGGCGAACAGCGCCGCCACCGCCTCCACCGCCGGCGAGTTGAAGAATCCCAGGCTGGCGTCGTGGGAGGAGAAGCCGCCCAGCCCCATGACGCTGAAGGTATGGATCAGCGCTTCGATCCAGTCGAGCCCGGCCGCGATGAAACTCAGCCAGCACAAGAGCGTGAATACGATATAGACCTTCCACAGTCCTTTGGCGGTCTCGGCGATGCGCGGCGTGAGCCTGGTGTCCTTCATCGGCCCCGGCGCCTCCGCCTTGAGCAACTGGCGCCCGCCGACGCCCAGCAGGGGAAGAATCGCCACCGCCAGCAGAATGATGCCCAGCCCCCCCACCCAATGCATCTGCGCCCGCCATACGTTGATGGACGGCGGCAGGCGATCGAGGTTGGACAACACGGTCGCCCCGGTCGTGGTCAGGCCCGACATGCATTCGAAATAGGCATCGGTGAATGACAAGGTGGGCAGGTAGATCAACAAGGGTATGGCGGCGAACAGGGGCAGCAGGGCCCAGGAGAACACGACGATGAGATAGCCGTCGCGCACCTTCAGCTCCCGCTGGTGGCGCCAGGTGACCGCCGACAGCAATACCCCGGCGGCCAGCGTCAACACGATCGCCTCGTCGTAGGCGTGCTGGGCGCCGTCGTCCAGGGCCCAGGACATGGCGAGCGGCAGTACCATGGTGCCGCTGAACAGCACCAGCACCAGGCCGATGACCCGCACGACGGGCAGGAATTCACCCATCAGAAAAATCCAAGCCCGACCTGGAACAGCTTCTCGACCCTGGGCACCAGGCGCTTGCTCACCACGAACACGATGACGTGATCATTGGCCTGGATCACCGTGTCGTGATGGGCGATCAGCACCTTGTAGCGGCCTTCGCGCGCCACGTTGGGACCGTCCGCCCCCTCGCCCGGCCCGTCTTCCCGGCGCACGATGCAGCCGATGGTGGCGCCCTTGATGACCGGCAGTTCCTCGATGCGCCGGCCCACCACCTGGGAAGACTTCTCGTCGCCGTGGGCCACCAGCTCCAGGGCTTCGGCGGCGCCGCGGCGCAGACTGTGCACCGCCGCCACGTCGCCGCGGCGCACGTGGGCCAGCAGCGAGCCGATGCTGACCAGAGCGGGAGAGATGGCGATGTCGATGGCGCCGCTTTGCACCAGGTCCACGTAGGCACGCCGGTTGATCAGGGCCACCACGCGGCGCGCGCCCATGCGCTTGGCCAGCAGCGCCGACATGATGTTGTTCTCGTCGTCGTTGGTCAGCGCCAGGAACAAGTCCATGTCGTCGATGTTCTCGCTTTCCAGCAGATCCTCGTCGGTGGCGTCGCCCTGCAGCACCAGCGTATGGTGCAGATGGGTGGCGAGCCATTCGGCGCGGCGCTTGTTGAACTCGATCACCTTGACCTGGTAGTGATCCTCGATGGCCTTGGCCAGGCGGTAGCCGATATTGCCGCCGCCGGCGATCATGATGCGCTTGACCGCCTTGTCCATGCGCCGCAGCTCGCGCATGACGCGCCGGATGTCCTTGGTGGCGGCGAGACAGAACACCTCGTCGTCCGCCTCGATCACCGTGTTGCCCTCGGGAATGATGGGCGTGTCGCGCCGGTAGATGGCGGCGATGCGCGCGTCGATCTGGGGAAGATGCTTGCGCATGTCCGACAGTTGATGCCCCACCAGGGGCCCGCCCTCGTAGGCGCGTACCGCCACCAGGCTCACCATGCCCCCGGCGAACTCCAGCACCTGCAAGGCCTCTGGAAACTCGATGAGCTTGACGATGTGGTCGGTAACGATCTGCTCCGGGCAGATGCTGAAGTCCACGGCGAAGTTGCGCTCGTCCAACAGCTCGGGATGTTCGATGTAATCCGTGGAGCGCACGCGCGCGATGCGCGTGGGCAGATTGAACAGGGTGTGGGCGATCTTGCAGGCACACAGGTTGGTCTGGTCGCTCTGGGTGACGGCGATGAGCAGGTCCGCGTCCTCGGCGCCGGCGCTCTTCAGCACCGAGGGGCTGGCGGCGTTGCCGACGATGGTGCGCAGATCGAAGCGGTCCTGCAGAGCAGCCAGCCGCGCCGGCTCCAGATCGACCACGGTGATGTCGTTGGCCTCGGAGACGAGGTTCTCGGCCACCGAGGTCCCGACCTGACCTGCGCCCAGAATGATGATCTTCATGCTGCCGCGCCTTGTTATTCGGGGGACGTCATTTTACCCGGGCTCATTCCTCGCCGCGCCGGCCGTTGTGGATGCCGAGCTGTTTCAGCTTGCGATAAAGATGGGTGCGCTCCAGGCCGGTCTTCTCCGCCAGGCGCGTCATGTTGCCTGCCTCGAGCTGCAGATGGTGCTCGAAGTACATGCGCTCGAACGCCTCGCGCGCTTCGCGCAGCGGCAGGTCCAGGGGCAGCGGCAGGGGCGCGGGCAGCGGTTCGCGCCCCAGCACGCGCGCCACTTCCTCGCCGTCGATTTCCTCGTCCAGCGCGGCCAGCGCGAGCGACCGCACCGCCGCCTTGAGTTCCGGATAGCCGCCCGGCCAGGCGATGTTGCGCAAGGCGTTGAGGGCGGCGGTGGACAGGCGGCGCAGGGGTACCTCGCCCGCCTCGATCAGGTGGGTGAGGATCTGTCCGGCCATCTCCGGCACTTCGTTCTTCAGCTCGGCCAGCCCCGGCACCGCCAGCCAGACCTCGAACAGGCGCCGCACCAGACCGTCCTCCCAGCCCTGGGCGATCAGTTCGGACGCCCCCGCCGCCGACCCGAGGACCAGACGCAGATCGTATTTCTCCACGCGCTCGAGAGCGAACACGAGGTTCTTCTGCTGCAGGCGCGGCAGGCAGGCAAGGTCGGCGGCGAACACCACGCCACCGGCTGCCGCCTCCAAAGCATCCATGTCCAGCACGTTGCTCAGGCTGCCCAGGTCCAGCCACGCCCTGCCCGGCCGCTGCAGGCTACGCGCGCATAGCTCGACCACGCTGCCGCCGGCGGTGCGCAGCACCAGCACCCGGCTTTTCTGGGCCAGTTGCTCCAGGCGCCGCTTCAACTCGCGCAGCGGCGCCGAGTGGGTGAACGCCGCCAGGGACAGCTCGGCGCGCGGCGCGGCTGCGGTTTTTTGCAAGGCGCGCTTCACCGTCGCGAGCAGCTTCTGCAGGGCGATGGGCTTTTCCAGGAAGTCCTGGGCGCCGATGCGCGTGGCCTCGACCGCGGTGTCGATGGTGCCGTGGCCGGACATCATCACCACCGGCATGTTGAGCTGGCCGTTGGCCGACCACTCCTTCAGCAGCGTGATGCCGTCGGTATCGGGCATCCAGATATCGAGCAGCACCAGATCGGGGCGTCCCGCCTTGCGCGCCGCGCGCGCGGCTGCGGCGTTCTCCGCCAGTGCCACGTCGTGGCCCTCGTCGGAGAGAATCTCCGAGAGCAGCTCCCGTATGCCTATTTCATCGTCTACGACAAGGATCTTCGCCATACCTGCTCTTTATCGCAAAGGCTCGCCTTGAGCTTTTTTCCCAGGCGAGTTCGTTACCGACGTCACATGTTCCGCCGCCAACGACAGTTTGATCTGCACTTGCGCACCCTTGGGCGAACCGTTGGAGATCTTCATGCTGCCGTGGTGCTCGTCCACGATTTTCTTCACGATCGCCAGGCCCAGGCCGGTACCGCGCGGCTTGGTGGTGACGTAAGGCTCGAAGGCGCGGCTGAGGATCTGGGGCGGGAAGCCGGGGCCGTTGTCGGTCACGGTCAGCACCGCAAAGCGCCCTTCGTGCCGCGTGACGATGCGCATCTCCGGCAGGGCTTCCTCGGACAGCGCGTCTTCGCCATTCTGCAGCAAGTTGTGGATCACCTGGCGCAACTGCGTGGCGTCGCCCAGCACTTCGGGCAGGTCGTCCTGGGCCGCCAGCGTGATGCGCACACGGGAGGCCTCGTACAGGGCCAGCACCTCCTTCACCAGGGCGTTCAGGTCGGTCGGCGCCAGTTGCGGCGGCGGCATGCGCGCATAGTCGCGGAAGTCGTTCACCATGGCCTTCATGGCCTCCACCTGGTTCACGATGGTCTGGGTGGAACGCTCCAGCATCTCCCGGTCGACACCGGCCAGCTTGTCGGCCAGCTTGAGCTGCAAGCGCTCGGCCGACAACTGAATGGGCGTCAGCGGATTCTTGATCTCATGGGCCAGGCGCCGCGCCACCTCCCCCCAGGCGGCAGAGCGCTGGGCGGCGATGAGCTGGGTGATGTCGTCGAACACCACGGTGAAGCCGCCGCCCGAGGCCTCGGGCAGGCGCGAACCGCGCAGCAGCAGCA
This sequence comes from Uliginosibacterium gangwonense, assembly GCA_020723855.1. Lineage (GTDB taxonomy): Bacteria > Pseudomonadota > Gammaproteobacteria > Burkholderiales > Rhodocyclaceae > DYIB01. The sequence continues at coordinate 23,576 of DYIB01000030.1, read as the reverse complement.
CCTGAGGCACGCCTGCCGCGCTCTGGGTTTCGATTTGCCGCTGCCATTCCTCTACGGTGTCGTCGAAGCCGAGCAGGATGGCCTCGCGCAGCCCGGGGAAGCGCGGCCACTCGGCGGGCGTGCGCCCCTCCAGGTCGGCGAGTTCGTCGTCCAGGATGGCCCGCGCCCCCCGGTTCGCGGCACGCAGGCGGAACGCGGCGTCGAAGGCGAGCACGCCGGCCGACAGGCTGGCCAGCACGCTCTCCAGATAGGCGCGCGCCGCCTCCACTTCGGCGCGGTTCTTCTCCGCCAGGGCGCGCGCCTCGTCCAACTGGCGCGTCATGCGGTTGAAGGATTGGGTGAGCACGCCCAGCTCGTCGTGGGTGTGCAAGGCCTGGCGCGGACTGAAGTCTCCCTGGGCCACCGCCCGGGTGCCTTCGGCCAGGATGGACAGGGGCGCGGACAGGCGCCGCGACAGCACGAAGGCGAGCGCGATGGCGGCGAACAGGGCCAGCAGGAGCGTGAGCGTCAGCGTCAATGCGAAGATGCGCTTGAGGCCCTGGCGTGCGAGGGACAGTTGCTGATAGTCGCGATAAACGTTCTGCACGCTTTCGGCACTGTGGGAGAGCTGGGGCGGCACCGGCTGGATGAGCTGCAGGACCCGGTCCTCGGCGGTGAGCGAGGAAGCCCCCAGGGGCACCAGCACTTTCAGCACCAGGCCGGTGGCGGCGTCGCCTTCGACCGCGCTGTAGGTGCGCCCCTGGCGCACCTGGCGCAACTGGGCGGGTGTCGGCAGCTCGGGCAGCAGGGTGCCCACCTCGGCGGAGCTGCTGGCCACCACCTGCCCGCTCGCCGACAGCACCGTGGCCGACTGGATGCCGGTCTGCTCGCGCAGCCGGTTGAGCAGGCCGGGGCGCAGGCCGCCGCCGTAGTCCGTGAGATCCAGCGCCATGGTGCGACCCTTGTCGGCGAGGTCCTCCAGCAGATAGTCGAGGGCCGTGCGCCCCAGGTTGAGTCCGCCTTCCAGGGCGCTGTCGACGCGCACGTCGAACCAGGACTCGATGCTCTTGACGGCGAACTGCACCGCCACGCTATAGACCAGGGCCCCGGGCAGCACCGCCATGAGGGCGAACATGAGCATGAGGCGCAGCTTCAGGCGCGAGCCGAACACCTTGGCGCGATGCTCGCGCCACAGGGCGCGCAACTGCACCAGCACCAGGACCAGCAGCAGCACCACGGCGGCGGCGTTGAGGCCCAGCAACAGGGGATAGTTGCGGGCGAACAAATCGGTATTGGCAGTCGCCGTGGTGAGCAGGAACAGCAGGATCGCGGCCAGGACGGCGGCGGCGATGAGCAGGACTTTCATTTGCCCTCCCGCTCCGCCGCGCCCGGAACGAAATTCCAGCGCCGCACCTCGGCCGCCACGTTCCAGTCCTTGTTGCCGATGGCGGACACCTGGAACGGCTTGGGCAGTTGCGACAGATCGAGCTTGAGCCGCACCGCGGCGTCATAGACCTCGCCCGCCTTGAGCTGGGATTTGTCCGCCACCGGCCAGTTGCGGATGCGCGACAGCACGCGCAGCGCTTCGTCCAGGCTGGCATAACTCTGATGCAACGCACCCACCGACAGGCGATATTGGCGGGTCAGCGCGTTGTAGCTGAGCCGGTAGTGCTGGACCTTGCCGGCGACATGCTCGTCGGCCCAGTACCAGCGCGGACGGGTCAGGTCGAATTCCAGCACGAAGTAGAGGGACACGCCGCGCGCCACCGCCTCCTCCAGGCGCGGGCCGATGTTGATGTCGAACTCCGCATCCAGTACATAGGCCTCGTCCCCGGGCGCGAGCAGGGCGCTGCGCACGCGGATTTCGCCGCCGTGGGCGGCGAGAGCGGCGAGCAGCGCCAGCCACGCCAGGCAGTGCCGCAGCACGCGCGCACCGTCACGCGCGCTTCTGCAGCAGGGCGTAGAAAAAGCCGTCATGGGTATCGGTGGGCAGGAGCTGGATTTCCGGTTTGCCTTCCAGGGGCAGCCGCAAGCAGTCTGGCCGGCGCGCGGCGAAATCCGCGACGTTACGGCCGTTTTCTTCCGGGAACAGGGAACAGGTCGCGTACAGCAATTTACCACCGGGCGCGAGCACCCGCCACAGCGCCGCCAGGATCTCGCCCTGCTGTTGCGCGAATCGGGGGATGTCCCGGCTGCGCCGCAGCCACTTGATGTCGGGATGGCGCCGCACCACGCCGGAGGCGGAGCAGGGCAGGTCGGCCAGGATGCGTTCGAACGGCCTGCCGTCCCACCAGCGCTCGACTGCGCGGGCATCGGCCACTGCCACCCGGGCGTGCAGGCCCAGGCGCGTCAGGTTGTCATGGATGCGCTGGGCGCGCCCGGCGTCGGTATCCAGGGCGAGCAGGTCCACCTCGGCGCTTTCCAGCATGTGGCAGGTCTTGCCGCCGGGCGCGGCGCAGGCGTCCAGCACGCGCTGGCCGTCGGCCAGGTCGAGCCAGGCCGCCGCCTGCTGGGCCCCCGGGTCCTGCACCGACACCAGGCCTTCGGCGAATCCCGGCAGGCGGGCGACCGGCAGCGGCTGGGCCAGCAGCAGGGCGTCGGCTTGGGGCAGCGGCCGGGCGTCGATGCCCAGCTCCTGCAGCCGCGCCAGATAGGCCTGGCGCGTGATCTTGCGCCGGTTCACCCGCAGCGCCATGGGCGGATGGCCGTTGCCGGCGGCGAGAATGGCCGCCCAGTCCTGGGGATAGGCGGCCCGCAGCCGCTCTATCCACCAGCGGGGATGGCGCCAGAAGGCCTGTTCGTCCTGTTCCGCCGGCTCGAGCGCCGCGCCCTGGCGCAGGGAATTGCGCAGCACGGCGTTCACCAGTCCGGCAAAGGCGCCGCCGGCAATGCCGCGCGCCGCCGCCACCGCCTGGTCCACGGTGGTGTGGGCATCCCGGGGCCGTGCCGCCAGCCGGCTTGTGCATCAGCCGCTGCAGCAGGAAGTCGCCGCGGCCGTAGTCGCGCAGGCTGCCGTAGCTGAGATCCTGGATGGCGGCGCGGGTGGCGGGCGGCAATTCGCCGCGGGCGTGCCAGCAGCGCGCCAGGGCGTCGTTGAGACTGCTGCCCCCGATCACCTGGCCGATGACTTCGGCGGCGGCGAGCAGGGCGAAGGCCAGGGAATCGGCCGCCGGCGCGGAAGTGGAGCGGCGGCGCGGGGGATCGCTGCTTCTATTCACGGGCGCAAGTCTATCATCCGCGGCGCTTGCGCCCGGTCGCTCAGCGCCGGACCGGCCGGTCGCGCGAGGGTATGCGGTAGAGATAGACCGCCAGGCCGACGCCGACGGCGGCGAGCGCGCTCTGCAGGTAGGGATTGGGCACGAAGAGCACGATGGACACGCCCAGGGTGACGGCCATCAGCACTATGGAGGTGATCTTGATGCGGAACGGGATGGAGCGATGGCGCCGCCATTCCCGGATCATCGGCCCGAACAGGCGATTGTTGAGCAGACAGTTGTAGAACCGGTTCGAGGCGCGGGCATAGCAGGCGGCCGACAGCAGGATAAAAGGGGTGGTGGGCAGCAGCGGCAGGATGGCCCCCAGGATGCCCAGACCGAGGCATACCGTCCCGAGCGCCAGGTACAACAGGCGCATGAAGCGGGATCGGTGCTCGCGCACCTCGGCGCTGAAGTTCGGCGTACTCACCCTGAAGTCTTCCCCATACGACGATCTATTGTGCTACATCCGCGGCGCCGAAGCCTTCGTAAGAGCCGCCCGGGCGAACATTTGCCCGCAAGCACGGGTTCAAACCAGAACGCCGGCCGGTCGCGGCACCCTCTTCAGGGTTGAGTTTTTGGAAAATTTCCTTTATTCTTCGCGGCCTTACATAAAAAAAGGGCCGCTTAGGGGATATCAAATTGGCTGAATTCCGTAAAGAGCATGCATTCCGTGGCAAGTTGGTGATGGTCGGCTTCGGCTGCGTGGGGCAGGGGGTCCTCCCTCTGCTGCTCAGGCACATAGACATGAAGCCGGAGCAAATCACCATCATTACGGCCGACGATTGTGGCCTCGCGGTTGCCCAAGCGTACGGAGTCCGTCATCTGGTGCTGCCCCTCACACCGGACAACTACCGGCAGATCCTGGAGCCCCGCCTGGCACCGGGCGACTTCCTGCTCAATCTGTCGGTGGACGTGTCCAGCATCGCCCTGATAGAGCTGTGCCACCGCAAGGGCGTGCTGTATCTCGATACCTGCATCGAACCCTGGCTGGGCGGCTATACCGACCGCTCCGTGCCCGCCTCCCACCGCTCCAACTACGCCCTGCGGGAGGCGGCCATGGCCCTGCGCCGGCCCGACCGCCGCGGCCCGACCGCAGTTCTGACCCACGGCGCCAATCCCGGCCTGGTCTCCCACTTCGTCAAGCAGGCGTTGCTGGACATCGCCCGGGACACGGGGCAGGGCGCGTCGGCGCCCGCCTCGCGCGAGGGCTGGGCGCGTCTCGCCCGGGACCTGGGCATCAAGGTCATTCACATTGCGGAACGGGATACCCAGGTGTCCAACCCGCGCAAGGCGGTGGGCGAGTTCGTAAATACCTGGTCGGTAGACGGCTTCGTCGGCGAAGGCTGCCAGCCGGCGGAGCTGGGCTGGGGCAGCCACGAACGCCACTTCCCGGCGGACGGCCGGCGCCATGAATTCGGCTGCCGCGCCGCCATCTACCTCAACCGGCCCGGCGCCAGCACCCGGGTGCACACCTGGACCCCACTGGCCGGCCCCATCCACGGTTTTCTCATCACCCATGGCGAATCCATTTCCATCGCCAACTACCTCACCCTCGGCGAGGGCGACCACCCGGCCTACCGCCCCACGGTGCACTACGCCTATCATCCCTGCGATGACGCGGTGCTGTCGATGCACGAGCTGGCCGGGCGTAACTGGCAGATGCAGCCCAGGAAGCGCGTCATCAAAGACGACATCGTCTGCGGCCTGGACGAACTGGGCGTGCTGCTCCTGGGTCATGCCCGCACCGCCTACTGGTACGGCTCCC
>DYIB01000030.1:304-18565 GCA_020723855.1 Uliginosibacterium gangwonense | reverse complement strand
AACGCCACCAGCCTGCAGGTGACCGCGCCGGTGATGGGCGGGGTGGTGTGGGCCATGAAGAATCCCGACCGGGACGTGCTGGACCCGGACGACCTGCCCTACGAGGAAATCCTGCGCATGTGTCGTCCCTATCTCGGGGAAGTGGTGGGGGTGTACGGCGACTGGACGCCGCTCGCCGACCGCGGCCTGCTGTTCGAGGAAGACCTGGATCGCGACGACCCCTGGCAGTTCAAGAACTTCCGGGTGGTATAGGAGCCGCCGCCGCGGCATAGCCCAGGCTCACGCCATGGCGCGCAGGCGCGCGATGCGCTCCTCGGTGGACGGGTGGGTGCTGAACAGGCTGCGCATGCCGCCGCCCGACAACGGATTCATGATCATCATCTGGGCCGTCTCCGGGTGGGCCTCGGCGGTGGCCATGGGAATGCCGCGGGCGTAGGCGTCGATCTTGACCAGGGCATCGGCCAGTGCCCTGGGATCGCCCGAGATCTCGGCGCCGCCCCGGTCCGCCTCGAATTCCCGGGCGCGCGAGATCGCCATCTGGATCAGCATGGCGGCGATGGGGGCGAGGATCATCACCAGGATGGCGACGATCGGGTTGGGCCGGTCCTCGTCGCGTCCGCCGAAGAACATAAAGAGGTTGGCCAAGTTGGAAATCGCCGCCGCGACGGTTGCCGAAATGGTGGAAATCAGCATGTCGCGGTGCTTGATGTGGGCCAATTCGTGGGCCATCACGCCGCGCAGCTCCCGCGGCGTCAGCAACTGCAGGATGCCGGTGGTCGCCGCCACGGCGGCGTGCTCGGGGCTGCGCCCGGTGGCGAAGGCGTTGGGCTGGGCCTCGTCGATGAGGTATACGCGCGGCATGGGCAGGCCGGCGCGGCCTGCCAGTTCACGCACCATGCGGTAGAGCTGGGGCGCGCTGGTCTCGTCCACTTCCTGGGCGTTGTACATGCGCAGGACCATCTTGTCCGAGAACCAGTACAGGAAGACGTTCATGGCGCCGCCCAGCAACAGGGCGAGCAGCATCCCCCGGGAGCCGCCCAGCAGGGTGCCCACGGCGCCGAACAGGCCGACGATGGCGGCCATCAATAGGGTGGTTTTCAGCCAGTTGCCCAGCATGGTCTTGCCTTCTCCTGATCAGCGGCAGGCTGCCGCACAGCTCGGTAAGTAAGGGGCGGAGGCGGCTTTTTCAAGCCGGCAGGTCGAAGCGGCTGCCAGGCGCAAGCGCAAACCCGCGCAGGAACTCCCCCGCCGCCAGGCGCTTGCCCCCGGGCTTTTGCAGCATTTCCAGCCGCAGCGTACCCTGCCCGCAGGCGACGCGGATGCCGGCGGGCGACACCTCCAGCACCGTGCCCGGCGCGCCGCCGCCATCGCTTTCGGCCCGCGCCGCCCAAACTTTTATGGTGGTATCCCCCAGCCGGGTGTAGGCGCCCGGAAAGGGATTGAAGGCGCGTACGGCGCGGGCGATGTCCTGGGCCGGCTTGCGCCAGTCGAGGTGCGCTTCCGCCTTGTCGAGCTTGGCGGCATAGGTAACGCCTGCAACCGGCTGTGGCCGCGGCACCAGGCTGCCCCGCTCCAGACCGTCCAGGGCCTGCACGATCAGTTCGGCCCCCAGGGCGGCCAGCTTGTCGTGCAGGGTCTGGGCGGTGTCGTCCGGGGCGATGGGCAGGGCCCGGGCCAGCAGCATGGGCCCCGTATCCAGGCCGGCGTCCATCTGCATGATGGTGATGCCGGTTTCCCTGTCACCGGCGAGCAGGGCGCGCTGGATGGGCGCGGCGCCGCGCCAGCGCGGCAGCAAGGAGGCGTGGATGTTGATGCAGCCCAGGCGCGGCAAGTCCAGCACGGCCTGGGGCAGGATGAGGCCATAGGCGGCCACCACCATGACGTCCGCGGCGGCGTCCCGCACGGGCTGGCGCGCTTCCTCGGCCTTGAGGGACAGCGGCTGATGCACGGCCAGCCCGTGCTCCAGGGCCAGCCGCTTCACCGGGCCGGCCTGCAGCGCCATGCCGCGCCCGGCGGGGCGGTCGGGCTGGGTGAGGACCAGGGGAACGGCATGGCCGGCGCCCAGGATGGCGCGCAGGGCGGCCGCGGCGAAGTCCGGCGTGCCGGCGAAGACGACGCGCATCACGCCGTGATGCGGGACTGCTTGGCGAGCCGGGTGCGGATGCGCTCCTGCTTCAGGCGCGAAAGATACTGCACGAACACCTTGCCCTGCAGATGATCCATCTCGTGCTGGATGCACACGGCGAGCAGCCCGTCGGCCTCCAGGGTAAACTCCTTGCCCTGCAGATCGAGCGCGCGCACTTTCACGCGCTCGGCACGCACCACCTTTTCGTATATTCCCGGTACCGACAGACAGCCCTCTTCGCAGGCCTGTTCGCCGACACGCTCCAGGATGACTGGGTTGATGAAAGTCAGGAGCCGGGACTTGTCCTCGCTCACGTCGATCACGATCACCTGCTTGTGCACGTCTACCTGGGTGGCGGCCAGCCCGATGCCGGGAGCGGCGTACATGGTCTCGGCCATGTCGGCGGCCAGCTTGCGGATGCCCTCATCCACGACCTCTACCGGGGCGGCCTTCTTGTGGAGGCGGGGATCAGGATAACGTAATATGGGTAGCAGTGCCATAAAGTGTTGCGTATTTAAGGAATTATGTTCAGAATTTAATGCAATCCATAAATCATCAACCGGGCGTGCTAGACTTGGACCGGCGCGATAAGGATTTGATTCCCCATCCCATCCTTCATCCCGCCGCTCCGGAGAACCCAGGCGAGGCCGAACAATGATTCGCATTATATCTGCGCTGCTCCTATCTCTCGTGACCTGCGCCGCGCCGGCGCAGGAGAGCAAACCCCTGGAACTCGCCGACAACGCACCCGACAGCCATGTCGTGACCCCGGGGGACACCCTGTGGGGCATCTCCGGCAAATTCCTCAAGAGCCCCTGGCGCTGGCCCGAGCTGTGGCGCATGAACCAGGACCAGGTCAGGAACCCCCACCGCATCTATCCCGGCCAGGTCCTGGTCTTGGACCGCAGCGGTGCCACGCCCCGGCTGAAGCTGGGCCGGGTAGTCAAGCTGGAACCCAAGGTCTATGTGGAAAAGGACCATACGGTCATCCCCAGCATTCCCCAGAACGTGATCGAGCCCTTCCTGTCCCGGCCCCTGGTGGTCGATGAGCCGGGCATGAAGGACGCGCCCCGCATCGTCGCCACCCAGGAGGACCGGGTGGTGCTGGGCCCGGGCAACGTGGCCTACGTGGCCAACCTCAGCGGCAAGCTCGATCTGTGGCAGGTCTATCGTCCGGCCAAGCCGCTGCTGGATCCGGAAACCAAGGAGACCCTGGGCTATGAGGCCTACTACCTGGGCACCGCGCGCAAGGTGCGCGACGGCGAGCCGGCGACGATCGAGATCATCAGCGCCAAGGAGGAAATCGCCCGGGGCGATCGCCTGGCGCCCGCGACGCGCGCCGAGATCGTCAGCTACGTGCCCCACGCACCCAGCACCCAGGTCGATGGCCGCATCGTGGCGGTATATGGCGGCGTCAAGGAAGCCGGCCGCAACGCCATCGTCACCCTCAACCGCGGCACCCGTGACGGACTGGAAGCGGGCCACGTGCTGGCGCTTTATCGCCACGGCGTCGAGACCACCTATCGCGGCGACGGCGACGAGAAGAAGACCGTCAGGCTGCCCGACGAGCGTTACGGCCTGGTGTTCGTGTTCCGCACCTTCGAACGGGTGTCCTACGCCCTGGTCATGAACGTCAGCCGCCCGGTGGCCGTGGCGGACATCGTGCGCACCCCCTGAGCCGCGCCGACGGTCGTTTCCCGTGACGGCCATCGAGGAGCTCGCCGCCTGGCTGCGCCTGACCCTGGTCCCGGGTGTCGGCGGCGACAGCCAGCGCGCCCTGCTCAAGGCCTTCGGCCTGCCGCAACACATATTTGCCGCGTCCCCCGCCGCGCTGGCGACCGTCGTGCCCGCGGACAAGCTGCACGCCCTGCTCAATCATGACGCGGCGGCGCAGATCGAGGCCGCGCTCGAATGGGCGCGACAGCCGGGCAACCGCATCCTGACCCTGGCCGATGCCGACTATCCGCGGCGCCTGCTCGACATCCCCGATCCTCCCACGCTGCTCTATGTGAAAGGGCGCACCGAACTTCTGCAGCGGGACGCAATGGCCGTGGTCGGCAGCCGCAACGCCACGGTGCAGGGAAAGAACAATGCCGAGTCCTTTTCCCGCGCGCTTTCCGAAGCGGGGGTCACCGTGGTGAGCGGCCTCGCCCTGGGGATAGATGCGGCCGCGCACCGGGGCGGCCTGCACGGGCCGGCGTCAACGATCGCCGTCATCGGCACCGGCGCCGACCGCATCTACCCGGCGCGCAACGGCGAGCTGGCGCGCGCCATCGCCGAGCGCGGCGCGATCGTCAGCGAGTTCCCCCTCGGCACGCCGCCCCTGGCCGCCAATTTTCCCCGCCGCAACCGGCTCATCGCCGGGCTGGCGCGCGGCTGCCTGGTGGTGGAGGCAGCCCTGGCGAGCGGCTCGCTCATCACCGCCCGTCTCGCAGCGGAGCAGGGGCGCGACGTGTTCGCCATTCCCGGCTCCATCCATTCGCCCCTGGCCAAGGGATGCCATCGCCTGATCAAGCAGGGTGCGAAGCTGGTGGACGATGTGCAGGACATTCTCGACGAGCTGGGCCTGGGCGGCAGCGCCGTGCAGCGCCGCGACCCTGCCGCGACCTGCGATGACGCCACTCGCCGTGTGCTGGACGCGTTGGGCTACGACCCATGCACGGTGGACCAGTTGAGCGAGCGCAGCGGCTTGACGCCGGATCGCCTATACGCCATGCTGTTGCAACTGGAACTCGACGGCATGGTCACCCCTGTGCCGGGAGGACGCTTCCAGCGCGCAAGCTGATCCACAGGCCATGTTCGAGATCCTCGTCTATCTCTTCCAAAATTACTTCCACCACGATGCCTGCCCGCAGCCCGAGCAACTGGCGCTCAAGCTGTCCGCCGCCGGCTTCGAGGACGAAGAAATTTCCGAAGCGCTGGAGTGGCTGTCCGGTCTGCAACGGATGGCAAGCGGCGAAAGGCCCGCCATCACCATCGACAGCCGGTCCGTGCGCTGCTACGACGAGGAAGAGCTGGCGAAACTCGACGTGGACTGCCGCGGTTTCCTGATGTTCCTGGAAAATGCCGGTGTCCTCAACCCGCTGACGCGCGAGCTGATCATCGAGCGTGCCATGGCCCTAGACGACGTCGTCGTGTCTGTGGCCAAGCTGAAGGTCATCGTCCTCATGGTGCTGTGGAACCAACACCAGGTCATGGACTCCCTTATCCTCGAGGAACTGCTTTCCGAGGACGATGAGCGACACTTTCACTGAAGCCGGCGCGGCTTGCCAGCTTCCGTCCGACTTCGTATCATCCCGCGCTTTCCCCGCTTCCTTTGAAGGCGGCACGTCCCTGACCGGTTGCCGTCAACCTCGATGAGCAAACAACTGATTATTGCGGAGAAGCCTTCCGTCGCGCAGGACATTGCCCGGGCGCTGGGCGGCTTCACCAAACACGGCGAGTACTACGAGAGCGACGACTATGTGCTGTCGTCGGCCATCGGCCATCTGCTCGAGCTCGCCGTACCCGAGGAATACGAGGTGAAGCGGGGCAAATGGACCTTCACCCACCTGCCGGTGATCCCGCCGCGCTTCACCCTGAAGCCCATAGAGAAGACCGAGGAGCGGCTGAAGCTCCTGCTCAAGCTCATCAAGCGCAAGGACGTGGCCGGACTGATCAACGCCTGTGACGCCGGACGCGAGGGCGAACTGATCTTCCGCTACCTGGTCCAGCATGCCAAGAGCGACAAGCCGATCCGGCGCCTGTGGCTGCAGTCCATGACGCCGGCGGCGATACGGGAGGGTTTCGCGCAATTGCGCAGCGACCAGGAGATGCTGCCCCTGGCCGATGCCGCCCGCTGCCGTTCCGAGGCCGACTGGCTGATCGGCATCAACGGCACCCGCGCCATGACGGCCTTCAATTCCCAGAGCGGCGGCTTCCACAAGACGCCGGTGGGCCGGGTGCAAACGCCCACGCTCACCATCCTGGTGGAGCGCGAGCAGAAGATCCGCGCCTTCCAGCCCAGAGACTATTGGGAAGTCGAGGCGCTGTTCGAGGTAGCGGCCGGCGAGTATCGCGGCCGCTGGTTCGACGAGAAGTTCAGCCGTGACGGCGCGGCCGAGCACGAGCGCGCCGAGCGCCTGTGGGAGCAGGCCAAAGCGGACGCCATTCGCGAACGATGCCTGGGCAAGCCGGGTATCGTCGAAGAGGAGTCCAAGCCCTCCACCCAGTTGTCGCCGCTGCTGTTCGACCTCACCAGCCTGCAGCGCGAAGCCAACTCCCGCTTCGGCTTCTCCGCCAAGACCACCCTGTCCCTGGCCCAGGCGTTGTACGAGAAGCACAAGGTGCTCACCTATCCCCGCACCGATTCGCGCGCCCTGCCCGAGGACTATCTGGGCACGGTGAAGGCCACGCTGGAAGCCATGGCGGACACGCCTTATGCCGGCTTCGCCAAGCAGATCCTCAAGTCCGGCTGGGTGAAACCCAACAAGCGCATCTTCAACAACGCCAAGGTGTCGGACCATTTCGCCATCATCCCCACCGGCACCGTTCCCAAACACCTGAACGATGCCGAGCAGAAGCTCTACGACTATGTGGTGAAGCGCTTCCTGGCCGTGTTCTACCCGGCTGCGGAATACCAGATCACCACGCGCATCACGCGCGTCGGCGCCGACGCCTTCAAGAGCGAAGGCAAGGTGCTGGTCAGCGCCGGCTGGCTGGCGGTCTACGGTCGCGAGGCGCAGGCCGAGGACGACACGCCGCAGTTGATGCCGGTGAAGGACAAGGAGAAAGCGCACACCCGGGAAGTGGAGGTCAGGCAGAATCAGACCAAGCCGCCGCCCCGTTTCACCGAGGCAACCCTGCTGTCCGCCATGGAAGGCGCCGGCAAGCTGGTGGAGGACGAGGAATTGCGCGCCGCCATGAGCGGCCGCGGCCTGGGCACGCCGGCCACCCGCGCCCAGATCATCGAGGGCCTGATCCTGGACGATTACGTGCATCGCAACGGCCGCGAGCTGCAGCCCACCGCCAAGGCTTTCTCCCTGGTGTTCGCCCTCAACAAGCTGGGCGTGGACGAACTCTGCTCGCCCGAGCTCACCGGCCATTGGGAATACAAGCTCAAGCAGATGGAATCCGGCGAGCTGCTGCGCAACGAGTTCATGGACCACATCGTCGCCGCCACCCGCGACATGATCGAGCGCATCAAGCACGGCGACATCCCCGAGGAGAACTTCTCCACCCTCAAGGCACCCTGCCCCAGGTGCGGCGGTGTCGTCAAGGAGAACTACAAGAAATTCCAGTGCCAGAGCTGCGACTTCGGGCTGTGGAAAATCGTCGCCGGGCGCCAGTTCGAGCCGGAGGAAATCGAGCGCCTGCTCACCGAGCGTTCCGTCGGGCCGCTGCAGGGCTTCCGCAACAAGATGGGGCGGCCCTTCGCCGCCATCGTGAAGCTGAACGCGGACAACCAGCCGGAATTCGACTTCGGCCAGTCACGGGAAGAGGCGGACGAGGAGCCGGTGGATTTCGGCGATCAGGAGCCGCTGGGGCCCTGTCCCAAATGCGGTGCCCGGGTGTTCGAGCATGGCATGGCCTATGTGTGCGAACGGGCCGTGGGCCCGGCCCGCAACTGCGACTTCCGTTCGGGCAAGATCATCCTGCAGCGTCCCATCGAGCGCGAGCAGATGCACAAGCTCCTGGCTAGCGGCCGCACCGATCTGCTGCACAAATTCATTTCCAAGAAGGGACGCCCCTTCTCCGCCTACCTGGTGCGGGGAGCGGATGGCAAGGTCGGCTTCGAGTTCGCCGAGCGGCCGAAAAAAACGCCCGCCAAGGCGGCCAAGTCCAAGGCTGCTCCCAGGCGCAAGACGGCCTGACGCCGCGCAGGCCCACTGTCACCTCTCCGGGACAGATTTAAGTCCCTGATTGCGACGGAATTCGAAGCCCTCTGCAAAGGCTGAGTCCGGCAAGCCCCGGCGGCGGACATACCGCCACCGGGCAGGCCGGCGTTTTCGTCACTGCCTGGCTACTGCTCCAACAGGCTGCGCAGCATCCAGGCGTTCTTCTCGTGAATCTGCATGCGCTGCGTGAGCAGATCGGCTGTGGGCTGGTCGTTCGCCTGCTCGACCATCGGAAAGATTTCGCGCGCGGTGCGTACCACCGCCTCCTGGCCCTCCACCAACTGACGGATCATGTCCTGGGCCTTGGGCACGCCCTCACTCTCCTGGATGGAAGTAAGCTGGCTGAATTCGCGGTAAGTGCCCGGAGCGGGAAAGCCCAGGGCGCGGATGCGTTCCGCCACCAGGTCCACGGCCAGGGCCAATTCCGTGTACTGGGCCTCGAACATGAGGTGCAGGGTCTGGAACATGGGTCCCGTGACGTTCCAATGGAAATTGTGCGTTTTCAGGTACAAGGTGTAAGTGTCGGCAAGCAAGCGCGACAAACCCCGGGCGATGCGCTCACGGTCCTGATCGTTGATGCCAATGTCGATACGGCTGCTCATGATTGCCTCCTATGACGATAGGCGCCCATGGGCCGGCAGTTCGCCGGCGCCGGGCACAGTTACGCTACAAGTTCGACCATCTCGAAGTTTTCGGGCAGTCTCATGGCCTCACCTTGGATGAAGCCGCACACCGGTGCATTGCCATTTTTTCATAATTCGCGTCCTTTCTCTCGCTTACCTTGGTTGACCTTCGCCAACGCCGCCCGGTACTGGTCGGCGTGCCGCTCTTTCCTCGCGCCGGGGCGATAACCATGGGTGCATCTTAAAGGAGCGCCTTCCATCAATCCAATTGATTAAAACGATTTGTTTTATAGCTGCAGGATATGATGAGGACAAGGGAAAAGGCCGCGCGGAGCCTTTTCCTTCCTGAGGCCGGCAGGCGCTAGACGTCGATGTTGCGTGCGATCAGCGCGTTTTCCTCGATGAAAGCGCGGCGCGGTTCCACGTTGTCGCCCATGAGGGTGGTGAAGATCTCGTCGGCGGCGATGGCATCATCGATCTGCACCTTGAGCAGGCGCCGGGTGGCGGGATCCATGGTGGTTTCCCAAAGCTGCTCCGGGTTCATTTCGCCCAGGCCCTTGTAGCGCTGCTTGGTGAGCCCGCGCTCCACCTCCGCCAGCAGCCAGCTCATGGCCTCCGCGAAGCTCGCGACCGCCTGGGCCTTGTCGCCCCGGCGGATGACGGCGTCCTTGCCGATGAGGCCGGAAACGAGCGCCGCCGTATGGCGGATCTGCTTGTAATCGCCGGACAGGAGGAACTCCTCGTCGATCACGCCGACGCGCAGATTGCCGTGGTGCATCTTCTCCACGCGCAACTGCCAGCGCTCGGTCTTGTCGTCGATGCGCGGCGCTACGGTGATGCCCGAGGGCAGGGCCGGGGTCAGGCGCCGGGCGGATTCGGCCGCTGCCGCTTCGCTGGACAGGTCCAGGGCGATGTCGTTGGCGAGCAGGGCATGCAGAACTTCCGGGTCGATGAAGCTCGCCAGGCGCGTGATGACGGCCTCCGCCAGCAGATAGGAGCGCGCCAGTTCCTCCAGGGCCTCGCCGCGGATTGCCGGCGCCTCCGCCTGGGGCGTCAGCTCGGCGCCCTCCAGGGCGAGCTTGAGCAGGTGCTGGTTGAGCTCGTGGTCGTCCTTGATGTAGAGCTCGGTCTTGCCGTGTTTGATCTTGTACAGCGGCGGCTGGGCGATGTAGATGTGTCCGCGCTCCACCAGTTCCGGCATCTGGCGGTAGAAGAAGGTAAGCAGCAGGGTGCGGATGTGGGCGCCGTCCACGTCGGCATCGGTCATGATGATGATGCGGTGATAGCGCAGCTTCTCCGGTTTGTACTCGTCTTTGCCGATGCCTGTGCCCAGGGCCGTGATCAGGGTGGCGATCTCCTGGGAGGAGATGAGCTTGTCGAAGCGCGCCTTCTCCACGTTGAGGATCTTGCCCTTCAGGGGCAGGATCGCCTGGAACTTGCGGTCGCGCCCCTGCTTGGCGGAGCCACCGGCGGAGTCGCCCTCCACCAGGTAGAGCTCGCATAGGGCCGGGTCCTTCTCCTGGCAGTCGGCCAGCTTGCCGGGCAGGCCGATGGCATCGAGCACGCCCTTGCGTCGCGTCATTTCGCGCGCCTTGCGCGCCGCTTCGCGCGCCCGGGCGGCGTCGATGATCTTGCCCGTGATGATTTTGGCATCGGCCGGCCTCTCCAACAGAAACTCCGCGAGTTTCTGGGCGACGATTTCCTCGACGACGGGACGCACCTCGGAGGACACCAGCTTGTCCTTGGTCTGGGACGAGAATTTGGGTTCCGGCACTTTCACCGACAGCACGCAGGCCAGGCCCTCGCGCATGTCGTCGCCGGTGGTCTCGACCTTGGCCTTCTTGGCCAGCTCATGGTCCTCGATGTACTTGTTGATCACCCGCGTCATCGCCGCACGCAGCCCGGTGAGATGAGTGCCGCCGTCACGCTGGGGAATGTTGTTGGTGAAGCACAGCACCTGCTCTTGGTAGGAGTCGTTCCACTGCATGGCGACTTCCACCGTGATGCCGTCGCGGCTGCCTATGGCATGGAAGACGTTGGCATGGAGCACGCTCTTGGCGCGGTTGATGTACTCGACGAAACCCTTCACGCCGCCGGAGAAGGCGAAGTCCTCTTCCTTGCCCTGGCGCTGGTCCACCAACTTGATCTTGACGCCGTTGTTGAGAAAAGACAGCTCGCGCAGGCGCTTGGCCAGGATGTCGTAATGGTACTCGATGTCGTGGAAGGTTTCGGTCGAGGCCAGGAAGTGCACTTCGGTGCCGCGCTTCTCGGTGCTGCCGATCACCTTCAGGGGCGCCACCGGCTTGCCGCGGTGAAACTCCATGAAATGCACTTTGCCGTCGCGCCTGATGGTGAGGCGCAACCAGTCGGACAAGGCATTGACCACCGACACGCCGACGCCGTGCAGCCCGCCGGACACCTTGTAGGAGTTCGAGTCGAACTTGCCGCCGGCATGGAGCTCGGTCATCACGATCTCGGCGGCGGAGCGCTTGAGCTCGTCGTCCTCCTTGACGTCCGTGGGGATGCCGCGGCCGTTGTCGGTCACCGAGATGGAGTTATCCGGGTGAATCGTGACGACGATGTCATCGCAATGTCCGGCCAGCGCTTCGTCGATGGCGTTGTCCACCACTTCGAAAACCATGTGATGCAGTCCGGTGCCATCGGACGTGTCGCCGATGTACATGCCGGGCCGCTTGCGCACTGCCTCCAGGCCCTTGAGGACCTTGATGCTGCTGGAATCATAGCCGCTGGCTTCGGTGCTGCCGTGATCTTCCATCAAATCCAATACTCCAAAAATTCTTTCCGCGACGCGCTCAAATGCGCATCGGCATCACGACATACTTGAATCGGCTGTTGTCGGGCAAGGTGATGAGGGCGCTGGAATTGGCGTCCGCAAAGCGGCATTCCACGTTCTCCACCGAGACGTTGTTGAGCACGTCCAGCAGGTAGGTGACGTTGAAGCCGATATCGAGGGCTTCGCCATTGTAGTCCACCTCGATCTCCTCCAGGGCCTCTTCCTGATCGGCGTTGCTGCTGATGATCTTCAAGCTGCCTGCGGCCAGCACCAGGCGCACGCCGCGGAACTTCTCGTTGGTGAGGATGGCGGCGCGCAGCAGCGACTGCAGCAGCGTCTGGCGCGGCACCGTGACGATTTTGCCGTGCCCCTGGGGAATGACGCGCTCGTAGTCGGGGAACTTGCCGTCGATCAGCTTGGACACCAGCTCGATGTCGCCGAAGCGGAACACCGCCTGATTGGGCGCGAGCCGAATGTTGAGCGCCTCGTCGTTGTCGGCCAGCAGGCGCGACAGCTCTAGCACCGTCTTGCGCGGCAGGATCACCTCGGTGCGCGCCTGGGACTCGGCCAGCTCCTCGCTGGCGAAGGCCAGGCGATGGCCATCGGTGGCCACGACGCGCATCTCCTCGCCGGTCACCACCAGCAGCAGGCCGTTGAGATAGTAGCGGATGTCCTGCTGGGCCATGGCATATTGCACCAGGCCCAGCAGGCGCTTGAACTGGCGCTGGGTAAGCTCAAGCTGGGCCTGGCTCTGATCGGCCTGGGCCATGCGGGGGTAGTCCTCGGCCGGCAGCGTCTGTAGATTGAAACGGCTCTTACCGGCACGCACCTGCAAGCGCTTGTCCTCCATGGTGAGGCTGACTTCCACGCCGTCGGGCAGCGAGCGCAGGATGTCCTGGAGCTTGCGCGCGCCCACGGTCACAGCCGCCTTGTCGGCCCCGGCAGCACCGTCGGCATGGGTCTTGATCTGGATCTCGATGTCGGTGGCCAGCATGGTGAGCTTTTCGCCATCCTTTTCGATCAGCACGTTCGACAGGATCGGCAGCGTGTGCCGCTTCTCGACGATGCCACACACGGATTGCAAGGGCGAGAGGATCTTGTCGCGAGGTGTTTTAATAAGGAGCATCTATATATCTCCAATTAGTAAATAAGCGCCGGCCAAAATGGTGGATAACCAAAATTTCTTTCTTGTTCCAACGATCTATCGTGCGCAACGGCTATGGGAAAGCCCTGTGAAACCCCTGGGGACGGATTGTTGATGGAATTTGCCTGGGGAATGAAAACCTCACTTATCCACAATCGATTCACGCTTTTCCCTCAACCTTTCAACACCTGGGTCAGGACCAGCAGGTCGTGGTTGATGGTGGTATCCTTCAGGCGCAGGTCGGAAATCGTGCGGCAGGCGTGCAGGACCGTGGTATGGTCGCGGCCGCCGAAAGCCTCGCCGATGGCGGGCAGGCTGGCGGGCGTCAATTCCTTGGCCAGCCACATGGCCACTTGGCGCGGCCGGGCGACGTTGCGGCTGCGTTTCTTGGAATACATGTCCGAGACCTTGATCTTGTAGTACTCGGCCACGGTTTTCTGAATCGATTCGAAGGTGATCTGGCGGTTGTGGGCGCCGAGCAGGTCCTTGAGGGCCTCCTTGGCCAGATCTAGGTTGATCTCGCGTCCATGGAAGCGGGCGAAGGCCAGGACTTTCTTGAGGGCGCCTTCCAGTTCGCGCACGTTGGAGCGCAGGTGCTTGGCGATGAGGAAGGCGACGTCCTCGCCGATGTCTATGCATTCCGCCTCGGCCTTTTTTTTCAGGATGGCCACGCGCATTTCCAGTTCCGGCGGCTCGATCTGCACCGTGAGGCCCCAGTCGAAGCGGGAGATCAGCCGGTCTTCCAGGCCCTGGATGTCCTTCGGGTAAGTGTCGCAGGTGATGACGATCTGCTTGCGCGCCTCGATCAGCGCGTTGAAGGCATAGAAGAATTCTTCCTGGGTGCGGTTCTTGTTGTTGAAGAACTGGATATCGTCGATCAGCAGCACGTCCAGGGAACGGTAATAACGCTTGAAGACGTCAAAGGACTTCTGCTGATAGGCGCGCACCACGTCGGCGTAATAGTCCTCGGCGTGCACATAGCGGATCACCTTGTCCGGGTTCTGGCGATAAACCTCGTTGCCCAGCGCATGCACCAAGTGGGTTTTGCCCAGACCCACGCCGCCATAGACGAACAACGGGTTGTAGGAGGTGCCGGGATTGAGTGCCACCTGGAACGCCGCCGCCCGGGCCAGGTCGTTGGCGCGGCCGGTCACCAGGTTGTCGAAGGTGAAGGCGGGGTTGAGGCGGGTCTTCTCGTAGGCTGCGTCGGCTGCCGCCGGGGCGGGCAGGGGCATCACCCTGTCGGTGGCGGGGGACGACGGCGCCGGATCGGCGAGCGGGCTGCGCGGCCCGGGCGCTGCGGGGCTGGGCAGTTCCAGAGTGACGGATACGGGTTCGTCGTAGAACTGCTGCGCCAGGTTCTGCAGCCGCTCCAGATAGCGTTCCCGCACCCATTGCAGCACAAAGCGATTGGGCGCGACCAGGCGCAGCTCCCGGGACGGGCCGGCGCCCGGTTCCGGACGCAAGGCCTTGATCCAGGTGTTGAATTGTTGCGGGGGCAATTCCTGTTCGAGCTGTTTCAGGCAGGAAGACCAAAAGGTGTCCATTCGCCGCTGCTAATAGGTCTGTCCACAGGACAAACGGGAAGTCGTCGGGTGCTCAGAGGAGTCGTACAAGTGACTGAATTATGGGTATTGGTGCCGTTCAAGAAGCCAGCCGGACAGGCGGGGACGGCTTTATGCAAAATATTATTCTAGCGCTTTTGACCGAAGTTATCCACAGGGCGGGCAAAAAAATAGCCTTGACAAGAGGGGGGCAACGGGTTGTAATCACGTGTTTTTTCGTGCTTTGAGACGGATATCATGAAACGCACTTATCAGCCCTCGGTCGTGCGCCGCAAGCGTACCCACGGATTCCTCGTCCGCATGCGCACCCGTAGTGGCCGCGCAGTTATCCGCGCCCGTCGCGCCAAAGGCCGCGCCCGCCTCAGCGTCTAATGTGCCAGTTCCTGCGGACGTCGGCTTCGGCTTCCGCGGCGAGTACCGGTTACGCAAAACGGATGAGTTTTCATCCGTTTTTGCTTTTCGCCGCAGTCACCGCAGCGAACATTTCGAGCTGTTTTATCGCCCGCGGGCGGAAGGCGGCGCGCGCTTGGGGCTTGTAGTCGGGAAGAAGCAGGTACCGACGGCAGTAGGGCGGAATCTGGTCAAGCGGCTGGCGCGCGAGTCCTTCCGGCACGTGCGCCTGCTGTTGCCCTCCTGCGATCTCGTCATGCGGGTGCGCACGCGCTTGCATGGCTGCGGACGGCAAGCGCTGCGGGAAGAGATGGACCGATTGTTTCTCAAATTGCGGCAACCATGAAAAAGGTTTTGATCGCCGTGCTGCGTGCTTACCAGCACGCCATTAGCCCGCTGCTGGGAAGAAACTGCCGGTTTTTCCCAAGCTGTTCCGAGTACGCGGTCGAGGCAGTGGAAAAGCACGGCGCAGGCATGGGTACTTGGCTGGCGGTAAAGCGGGTGTGTCGCTGTCATCCGTGGCATCCGGGCGGTTTCGACCCGGTTCCTTGAGTGAGTGAGTTAATGGACTCTCAACGACTGATCCTTGTCCTGATATTCAGCTTCTCCCTGGTCATGCTGTGGGAAGGCTGGCAGAAGCAAAACCAGCCGAAGGCACCGGCCGCGAAGGAGCAAACGGCCGCCCAACAGGGAGCCGCTCCGACCCCCCAGACCCAACTATCGGCCGGGCCGGCGGCCGTCCCGGCGCCGGCAGGAGCGGCCAAGGCTGTCGTCAAAACCGATCTGCTGATAGCCGAGATTTCGTCTGCCGGTGGCAATCTCACCCGCTTGGAGCTGACTCGGCACAAGGCCGACTTCGACAAGTCGCACAACTTCGTTCTCCTGGACGCCGGCGGCAAGCATCGTTACGCCGCCCAGTCCGGGCTGATCGGCGACAATCTGCCAACCCACAAGACCGAATTCACCCTGACCCCTGGCACTTACGAGCTGGCGGCCGGCAGCGACGTGCTGACGGTGCGGCTGCAGGCACCGGAAACGGACGGCATCAAGGTGGCGAAAATCTACACCTTCCGGCGCGGCAGCTATGTGATCGAGGTGGCCTACGAAATTACCAACGGACGCCAGACGGTGCTGGCGCCCCATGCCTATTTCCAGTTGGTGCGCAGCGGCCAGCCGCCGGAAGGCAACGGCCCGGGCATGATGGGGGTGCAGACCTTCACCGGGCCGGCGGTCTATACCGAGGAAGGCAAGTTCCAGAAGCTCAGCTTCGAGGACATCGCCAAGGACAAGGCGAAATTCGTGCACAAGGCCAAGGACGGCT
The DNA here is from genome assembly GCA_020723855.1 of Uliginosibacterium gangwonense. Lineage (GTDB taxonomy): Bacteria > Pseudomonadota > Gammaproteobacteria > Burkholderiales > Rhodocyclaceae > DYIB01. Next base: position 2,727 of record DYIB01000030.1, on the reverse strand, counting down.
GGATCGCCATGGTTCAGCATTATTTCGTGTCCGCCGTGCTGCCGCCGCCCAACCTGGAGCGGGAATACTTTGCCCGCAAGCTGGGGGATGACCTGTACGCCGCCGGCGTCATCGTGCCGGCGCCTGCCGTGGCACCGGGTCAGACGGTGCAGGTTGCTTCTTCCCTCTACGCCGGGCCCCAGGAACAGGACAAACTGGCCAAGATCGCTCCCGGGCTGGAACTGGTGGTGGACTACGGCTGGCTGACGGTGATCGCCGCCCCTCTGTTCTGGGTGCTGGAATTGCTGTACAAGCTGGTGGGCAACTGGGGTTGGGCCATTATCCTGCTTACCGTATTGATCAAGCTGATCTTCTTTCCCCTGTCGGCGGCGAGCTATCGCTCCATGGCCAAGATGCGCCTGGTGACGCCCAAGCTCATGAAGATCAAGGAGCAGTACGGCAATGACCGGGTGCGCATGAACCAGGAGATGATGGAGCTCTACAAGAAGGAGAAAATCAATCCCCTGGGCGGTTGCCTGCCCATCCTGGTGCAGATCCCGGTGTTCATCGCGCTGTACTGGGTGCTGCTGGGCAGCGTGGAAATGCGCCACGCACCTTGGCTGGGGTGGATCCAGGATCTGTCCGCCAAGGACCCCTATTTCATCCTGCCCGTCATCATGGGTGTGACCATGTTCGTCCAGACCAAGCTCAACCCGACGCCGCCGGATCCCATCCAGGCCAAGGTCATGCTGGCCATGCCCATCGTGTTTACCTTCATGTTCCTGTGGTTCCCGGCCGGCCTGGTGCTGTACTGGACCGTCAACAACATTCTGTCGATCGCCCAGCAGTGGCAGATCACGCGCATGATCGAGGGTGGCAAACCCAAAACCGCTTGATACCATCGCCGCCATCGCCACCGCTCCCGGGCGCGGTGGCATCGGCGTGGTGCGCCTGTCCGGCGCCGACCTGAAGCCCTACGCCCAGCAACTGCTGGGCCGAGTGCCGGCGCCGCGGCGCGCCCTTCATGGCCCCTTCCTGGGCGCCGACGGCGTCGCCATAGACGACGGCATCGCCCTGTTCTTTCCCGCCCCCCATTCGTACACCGGCGAAGACGTCCTGGAGCTCCAGGGCCATGGCGGGCCGGTGGTGCTGCAACTGTTGCTGGGCCGTTGCCTGGAGCTGGGCGCGCGCTTGGCCGAGCCGGGGGAGTTCACCCGGCGCGCTTTCCTCAACGACAAGCTCGACTTGGCTCAGGCGGAGGCCGTGGCCGACCTGATCGAGGCCGCCACGGCCACCGCCGCCCGGTGCGCCATGCGCTCCTTGAGCGGCGAGTTTTCCCGGGCGGTTCATGGCATCGTCGAGCGGCTGATCCAGTTGCGCATGCTGGTGGAAGCGACCCTGGATTTCCCCGACGAGGAAATCGACTTCCTGGAAGCGGCCCATGCCCGGGAGCGGCTGGAGGTCCTGTGCCGCGATCTGGAGGCTGTTCGTGGCCGGGCACGTCAGGGCAGCCTGCTGCGCAGCGGCCTGAACGTGGTGCTGGCGGGCCAGCCCAATGTGGGCAAGTCCAGCCTGCTCAACCGGCTTACGGGAGAGGATCGGGCCATAGTCACGGCCATTGCCGGCACTACCCGGGACGCTCTGCGGGAAACCATACAGATAGAGGGGATACCCCTGCACATCATCGATACCGCCGGCCTGCGCGAAACCGAGGACGAGGTGGAACGGATAGGCATTTCGCGCACCTGGAAGGAGATCGAGTCGGCTGATGTCATCGTCCATTTGCTGGATGCCCGGGACGGATTCACTCAGGGGGACGCGGCGATCGAAGCCCGTCTGCCGCCCGGGGTGGAGCGTCTGACCGTATTGAACAAGGCCGACCTGGCCGGGCTGCCGGCGGCGAGGGAGCAGGGACCGGCCGGCATGAGGCTCACCTTATCCGCCAAGACCGGCGAGGGCGTGGACTTGCTGCGGCAGGAACTGTTGCGGGTGGCGGGCTGGCACGGGACCGGGGAAGATGTTTTTCTGGCGCGGGAACGCCATCTCCAGGCCCTGGCCCGGGCAGCCGATCATCTGGGGCAAGCGCGCGGGCAGATGCAGGTGCTGGAACTCTTCGCCGAGGAGCTGCGCTTGGCCCAGGAAGCGCTCGCGGCCATTACCGGCGAGTTCAGCGCCGACGACTTGCTGGGAGAAATCTTCTCCCGCTTTTGCATCGGCAAGTAGCAAATATTCCAGTGACGTCCATGTTTTTACTGTAACGCATTGATATCAAATGATATCTGTAGTTACTTGTTCCATGGAGGTCTTGCCTTTTCCACGAAAATCCGGTCGGATTTGTTCCCACTTTTGTTCCCACTGTTGATCGATGTGTTCCCACGATTGGGGTCGGCTGTTCCCACGATCGTGTCCGGATCATGACGATGAAATGCCAAGCGTGGGAACAC
>DYIB01000030.1:0-284 GCA_020723855.1 Uliginosibacterium gangwonense | reverse complement strand
GAATCGGACGGGGGCGGGCTGTATATCGAAGTCCTGCCGACCGGCAAGAAGCGCTGGGGCCTCAAGTATCGGGCCCAGAGTCGAAAGCAGGAGACCGTCCGACTCGGCGACTACCCAGCTTATTCCCTGGCCGAGGCCCGAAGCTGGCGGGAGGACTGCAAGGCGCTCGTGAAGCGCGGGCTTTCCCCCATGGCCCTCAAGCGCGGCGACCCGATCCCCGAGGATGTGCCGCCTCTCGTGAAGGAAATGGCGGAAGCCTTCATCGGCAGTTGTTGCCTGAAAAC
>DYIB01000029.1 GCA_020723855.1 Uliginosibacterium gangwonense | reverse complement strand
GCCCTTCTCCTTGCCTTCGGCTCTACGGCAACCTGGCCATAGGACTTTCACCTACGAAGTAACGCACCATGCCCGGCGCACACGTTCAAGTTCAGCGGCGCGCTTTAGCGCGTCCGCTGGAACGAGTCGTTATGCGTGTGGACTTCTTGGCAAGGGAAAGTAGGCCAAGCAGCGCCTCATTGACTGCCTCGGCTGTAGGGAATGCCTTGGCTACGCGGTCATCGAGCAGAACTAGATTTGTGGCTTTCGCGTAGCGCGCGAAATATTTGCCTCGCACACCCTTGCCCAAGTCTTCGCGCCGATACTCGGCACGCAGGTCATCATCAACCATGTTCATAGATTCCTCGTTCATGTCGGGTTGCCTTTCTGGCGGAGATGATGCGGATTGCACGGCCACGCTCGGTATGTGCAACAACAAGCAGGCGGCCAGTTTGTGAGACACCGAAGGTCAGCCAGCGTCTCTCACCGACCGAATGATCCGGGTCGGGAAAGGTCAGCGCCAGCGGATCGCCGAAGCGCGCGGACGGTTGCGCTGCCCGAGACGCGCGCCACGGATGAGAGGCGCGAGCGAGCATTTCGTGTTTGGTCCGGGCAGAGCAAAGCAAGGGGCGAGGATTGTCGGAGCCAACGAAACTCCGCTTGCGATGCGGCATGCGAGGGCGAGCCACGGTGCTGTGCATGGAATTGTCGTTTCATCGCGCCACCGGACCAGAACACTCGAAAATCTCCAGAGGGCCTAACGAATTAGACGACATAATAACAGCATATTAGAATCTATCTCAAAAATGTGTTGTAAGCATCTGTTCACAATCAATGACTTCTGTTAACCTTCGGTCAATTTTGCGGCCGAGATGACAGAAGATGAACAAGGCAAAAGAACTGACCGACGAGCAATGGGCGGTGATCGAACCCCTGTTTCCGGAACTGGCGCCGCGGCAGGCACGCCGTGGAAGGCCTCCGCAAGACAGGCGCGCGGTGTTCGACGGTGTGCTGTGGATCCTGCACACCGGTGCGCGCTGGCAGGATATGCCGGAACGATTTCCGCCGTACCAGACTTGCCATCGGCGTTTCCAACGCTGGGTGCGCGAAGGCACGCTCAAGGCGGTGCTCGAATCGCTGGCCGAGGATCTGCGAAGTCGCGGCAAGCTCGATCTGTCCGAGTGCTTCATCGACGCCACCTTCGCCGCGGCGAAAAAGGGGGCTCTTGCGTTGGGAAGACCAAGCGCGGCAAGAGGACCAAGATCATGGCAATTGCGGACCGCCATGGTCTTCCTGTCGCCATCCACACAGAGTCTGCTGGCCCGCATGAAGTCACCCTTGTCGAAGCTACCCTTGAGCAACGCTTTGTTGATGAGCAGCCGGATCGAATGATCGGCGACAAAGCCTACGACAGCGACAAGCTCGACGAGCGCCTGGCCGAGCGGGGCATCGAAATGGTTGCGCCGCACCCGTGACATCGCAAGACGAAAACGCAAGACGGACGCCCCTTGCGCCGCTACAAGCGCCGCTGGAAGGTCGAGCGACTGTTTGCGTGGCTGGGCAACTTCCGCCGCATCCTCAATCGGTGGGAGTACCACGTCGCTAACTACGCCGGCTTCGTTCATCTCGGATGCATTCTCATCCTGCTAAGGAACTATTTTTGAGATGGCTTCTACTGTCTACACCCATGGCTCAATCGGGGCGAGCGCGGGGTGGTGAGTCCGCTGGATATGTAGTGTGCCAGAGCGCACAGGGATGCGGCGCTCTTCGGGGTTGAGTCGTTGTCCAGGCTACCAGATCACGTCGATGTCGTAACGGTGGAACGCTGCGTCGGACGTGATGATGGGAAGGTGTTCCACCTGCGCCTGGGCGATGAGCATGCGGTCGAACGGGTCTCTGTGGTGCATGGGCAGCAGGCCGGCGGCCAGCGCGTGTTCGAGGCCGATGGGGAGTATCTGCATCTGTGCGGTCTGCAGGAGCCCGGGTAGCCGGTGTACGGCCTCCCCGGCCTCCGGAAGCTTGCCTAGCCGAAACTTGGTGGATATCTCCCAGCCCGAGGCGCTGCTGACGAGCAAAGTATTGTCCGGCGACGCGATGACTTCACGGGCTGTCCGCGAGAGGCCCGGATCGTCGAAGAGCCACCAGAGCAGTGCGTGGGTGTCGAGCAGCGCCTTCACCCCCCCCAGGCCTCCAACTCCTCTTCGGGCAAGGGCTCGAAAAAGGCTTCGGTGAGTCGGCCTTTCACCAGTCCCGGGGCCCGCGCCTTGCGCGGCTCCAGAGGCACGAGCTTGGCGTAAGGCTTTCCGGCCTTGGCGAGGATGATTTCCTCGCCCTTGTGAGCGCGCTCGATCAGACGGGAAAGGTGGGTCTTGGCGTCGTGGACATTGACTATGGTTGCCATGGATTATTCCATTTACAGATCGATCGTGGAATATGAACTAAGCTTGCGGACTAAACCAACCATACTCTCGGCGCTGCCAGAAATCAAGAATCGCATGGGCGTGAGGTAATGTCCGAATGGAAGAATCGGTGGACGCCCTTCTCATGCGTTGCGCCCTCGAACTCGCCTGCCAAGGCCGGAAAGCCGGCGAGGTGCCGGTGTTGACATCCGCAATTCGATGCAGATAATTGTCCCGGCAGCGCCGATTTGAAACTCAGCTTGCGGGCGCTTTACAAATGCAGCTAAAGCGGTCGGGGAAAGCCCGCTTTGGCATGCAGCGACCAAAGCGGGCTTTTGCATTTTGGCATGCAACACATCGCCGAGTTGAGCAGCAGCTTGTGGGGCGATTCACAAATGCCGCTAAAGCGTTGGCTCTCCGGTTTCCGGAGGCCATGGGCAATTGACCAGAGAGCATCGTGAGGCCGATGACCGTTCGACAACTCATGGAGATGCCCTATGAAAACGCAAGTCCAAACGGCGGGCGGGCCGCAATCCGCCCCGGAGGCCCCCGACCGGCCGAAGAAGCGCGGGTGGTGGCTGAAGCTCAAGAGGGGCCGGGCGTTGCGCTTGCAGGTTGCCCGTTGATGATTGACTTTCCCTTCCGCGCTCTCCTGCGCTCGGTGGAGAAACCCGCTCGCCGCGAAGCGGAGCAGCGCCTCGTCGAATAATCCGGCAGGCGGCACCCGGTCGACTCGCTCGTCCCGGCCCGGGTCCTGTTCCGGTGCGCCACGAGCCTCGCGCTGGAGCTGGACGGAGGTACCCATGTTCATGCGCAAGAAGAAGGAATCAAGACTCCTGGGCCGCCTGGGATTATGCGGCCTTCTTGCGAAGGCGCCGGCGAAGCACCCACTCGTAGGACCGCGGCAGGGGGGACATGACGCTGATCGTGGATTATCTGGAGTTGCCGATGAACGATTTCGAGCAGGGGACTGCGCCTCCCGGGAGAAAGTGACATCCGCCCTGAAAGCCGCGGGTTTAACAGCCGGCGGCCTTCCGCAGGATTCGGCGCCTGGTTCACCAGCGACTGGGGCGAAGCCTGGCGACAGGGAGGTGTGGAGGCCCGCTTGCGGGATCTTCGCGGGTGCGGGCCTTATGGTCTGACTCGCCCGCCGGATTCCCCTCCGGTCGATCCGGCCCAGGCGATCCGGTAAAATCTTTATTTTTGCTGAACGCCTTCCATGAAAAGAACCCGATTTGCCCGTCGCGGCGGCGCCGGCCGCGATGCGGACCAGTTGATCCGCCTCGCCGTCAACCTGGCCGCCTCCGGCAGCCGCACCGAAGATGCCTTCTGGGAAGGCCGTCTCGCCGCCCAGGTGGAGCGCCTGCTGCGGGTGGGCAACGAGGAGGGCTTCAATTTCGCCCTCGACCATTTGTACGGCACCAACCTGCGCGCCTACGACGAGCTGGCCGACATGATCGAGTCGCGCGCCGAAAGCTCGGTGCTCACCCTCGACGGCCAGGAATACGACGTGCTGCTGTTCGCCGCGCCCCTGCTGGCCTGGTCGCGCTACACCATCCCGTCGGGTACCCTGTCCCAGACCGTGCTGGCGAGCCTGCGCGTGCAACTGCAGGCCCACGTTTTCGCCGCCGATGCCAAGATCGCCCTGGCGGATTTCCTGTTCAGTCCCGACCAACTGCCGCACGGCTATGCGGAAACCTATCGCCTGGCCGGCCGGCTGTGGTCCGCGGCGCTCACGGGCAGCGATGTGCGGCTCGATCCGCGCCGCATGCAGGAGACGAACCGCTTCATCTCCGACAGCCGCTACCTGGTCGGCGCCGTCGCCACGCCGCGCGGCGCGCCCCTGTTCCGCTGGCAGGAGGACGACGGCGGCCGCGAGCAGGCCGACGCCCGGTGGCGCGCCCAGGGCACCCCCTGCCTGCAGAGCGTGTTCGCCGGCTGCGCCTACGAGGGGCTGCTGCCGGACGCCTACCACGCCGCCTGCCGCAACGCCGACCGCAGCCTGCGCCTGTACTCCCTGCACGCCGCCGTGGCCTTCCTGCAAACCACGCTGAACCTCGCGCCGCCCGAGCTGCAGGCGGTGGTGGCGCCGTTCCACGACCAGTACCTGGAGGAATACCGCGTCGGCTTCACCAAGGTCGGCGCCGGCGACGTGTTCCATGGGGTGGTGTGCCCCCTGCTGGGCAGCGAGGACGAGAACTCCGACCTCCCCGCCCAGATCGAGAGCGCCCTGCGCGACGCCGGTGTGGGCGAAGTGCGCCTCCTGGAACACCCCTTCCCGCTGGAATACTGCGACGACTGCGGCGCGCCCCTGTACCCGAACCCCGAGGGCGAGACGGTGCATGCGGAGCTGCCGGAACACGCCGAGTCCGCCCCCACCCATCTGCACTAGCCATGGACTCCGCCGCAGCCACCGCCCGGTGCGAACAGAAGGCGCGCTACGAGGCCAACAAGCTGGCCAAGCGCCTGCGCAGCGCCGTAGGCGCCGCCATCGCCGACTACCGCATGATCGAGGAGGGGGACAAGGTGATGGTCTGCCTGTCGGGCGGCAAGGACAGCTACGCCCTGCTCGACATCCTGCTCGCCCTGCGCGACAAGGCGCCCGTGCGCTTCGAGCTGATCGCCTTCAACCTGGACCAGAAGCAGCCCGGCTTCCCCGGGCACGTGCTGCCCGAGTATCTCAAGAGCCGCGGCGTGCCCTTCCACATCGAGGAGCAGGACACCTACGCCGTGGTAAAGCGCGTCATCCCCGAGGGCAAGACCACCTGCAGCCTGTGCTCGCGCCTGCGCCGCGGCATCATCTACCGGGTCGCCAAGGGGCTGGGCTGCACCAAGATCGCCCTGGGTCACCACCGGGACGACATGCTCCAGACCCTGTTCCTGAACATGTTCTACGGCGGCAAGCTGAAGGGCATGCCGCCCAAGCTGGTGTCCGACGACGGCCGGCATATCGTCATCCGCCCGCTGGCCTATGTGTGCGAGCGAGACCTGGAGGAATACGCGAAGGCCCGCGCGTTCCCCCTCATCCCCTGCAACCTGTGCGGCTCCCAGCCCAACCTGCAGCGCCAGGTGATCAAGGACATGCTGCAGCAGTGGGAGAAGAAGTTTCCGGGCCGGATCGAGACCATGTTCCGCGCCCTGCAGAATGTGGTGCCCTCGCACCTGGCCGACCCCGGCCTGTACGATTTCGCCGGGCTCAAGATCCGGGATGCCCCCTTCCCCGGCGGCGACATCGCCTTCGACGAAGACCCGCTACCCGCGGAAGGCGGCGACCGGCAGCGTTTCCCCCTGAAAATCGGATAGGCGGCGCGTTACGGTCGCCGTCCCTCCCCGGCCAGGTGCCGCAGCGCCGCCGTCGCCACGGCCGCGTCCTCGTCGCCGGCCAGGAGCAACAGCACCTCCCGCCCGGTGCGCGGGTTGGCGGCAACGGCGGCGCGCACCGCCGCGGTACTGGTCGCCAGAATCTCCAGGACGCCCGGGGCCGCCGTGGCGTTGCCCGCCACGGCAAGGCGCACGTCCTCCTCCCGGTCGTAAGCCAGGCGCCTCAGGGTGGCGTCGTCCGTCTTGGGCGAGGCGGCCACTACCGCCCGTACTTGCGGCGCCCGGTCGTCGGCCAGGAACTCCATCAGCTCGGCGGGCAGATCGGGACGCTGCGCCAGGGCCAGGCGCACGCGCAGGTCCGGGTCGCGCATGAGGACGGCATAGGCGTCCGGCCGCAGCGCGGCCCCCTGTGCTGCGACCAAACGCTCATCCGGCGGCGCTGCGCGCAATTGGGCCGCCGGCACGCCGCCTTCAACGGCGGCCGGGCGCGTTGCCTCGATGCTCTGCAGGGCGGCGCCCTGGCTGAGCTGCAGCAGGCTCACCGCGACGAAGGTAAGCAGCACCGCCGCGGCGTGCTCGCGGCTGCCCACCACGCCGTCGGCAAACCTCTCCTTGTACCAGGCCACTGCAGAAAAAACGCCCCAGAACACCATGAAGCCGAGGGCGAAGGCGGCCACGAAATAGATGGGCAACACGACCAAAAGGCGCGTGCCTACCGCGCCGCCGGCGCTCGTCAGCACATAGACCACCATGGCCGCCCCTATGGTCGCCGCCACCGCCAGGGCCGTCAGGCGAGTGGCGGCGCGCGGCCAGTTGTCGCCGTCGTGCGGCGAGGGTTGGCTATCAATCATGGCTCGTCCGGAAACTATTTCCCAGCTTGGGCTTCAAACGCGGCGGAGGACATCATGACCAAAGTCGAAAAAACCGAAGCCGAGTGGCGCGCCCAACTGACTCCCCAACAGTACCACGTGACCCGCGAGAAGGGTACCGAGAGGGCCTTCACCGGTGAGTACTGGGACTGCCACGAGGCCGGCACCTATCACTGCGTGTGCTGCGGCGCGCCCTTGTTCGGCTCCGAGCACAAGTTCGAATCGGGCACCGGCTGGCCCAGCTTCTGGCGTCCCTTGGATGACGCGCCCATCGCCACCGAAGAGGACACCAGCTTCTTCATGCGCCGCACGGAAGTGCAGTGCGGCCGCTGCGGCGCCCATCTGGGCCACGTGTTCCCGGACGGGCCGCGCCCCACGGGGCTGCGCTATTGCATCAATTCCGCCGCCCTCAGGCTGGAGCGCAAGGATTGAGCGGCGCGTTCCTTCCGTCGATGGACGGGAACAGCTCGCAAAGGCATAATAATCAGGCATGAAATTCCTGTTCGACCTGTTTCCGGTCATCCTTTTCTTCCTCACCTACAAGCTCGCCAACGGCAACCTGGAGGGTGCGGCTGCCTTCGCCGCCTCCCTGCTGGGCGCCGGCATTGCTGCGGCCCAGGCGCCCATCCTGCTGGCAACGGCGGTGGCCATCCTCGCCACCTTCGCCCAGGTGGGCTGGCTGCTGGCGCGCGGCGGAAAGGTGGACGTGATGCTGTGGGTGAGCCTGGGCATCATCGTCGTCTTCGGCGGCGCGACCCTGGCTTTCCACAACCCGACCTTCATCAAGTGGAAGCCCACGGTGCTGTACTGGCTGTTCGCCGCGGTGCTGCTGGGCTCGGCCCTGTTCCTGCGCAAGAACCTGATCCGCAAGCTCCTGGACGACCAGCTCACCCTGCCGGAACACGTGTGGACCCAGCTCAATGGCGCCTGGATTGTCTTCTTCGTCTTCATGGGCGTGGCCAACCTGTATGTGGCCTATTCCTTCTCGGAGAACGCGTGGGTGAATTTCAAGCTGTACGGCGGCATGGGGCTGATGCTCGCCTTCGTGGTCGTCCAGGGCGTCATGCTGGCGAGATACATCGAGGAGAAATAAGCAATGCTCTACGCCCTCATCGGCGAAGATGCGCCCGGCAGCCTGGATCGGCGCCTGGCGGCGCGCCCCGCCCACTTGGAGCGCCTGCGGCAGCTCCAGAACGAGGGGCGGCTGATGCTGGCCGGCCCCTTTCCCGCCATCGACTCGCCCGACCCCGGTCCCGCCGGCTTTACCGGCAGCCTGATCGTGGCCGAGTTCCCGTCACGGGCGGACGCCGAGGCATGGATGGCGGCGGACCCCTACGTCCTGGAAGGCGTGTTCGCTCGCACCAGCGTCAAGCCTTTTCGTAAAGTCCTGCCGTGACGGACGTGGTGCAAGCCATGCGCGAGCGGCTGGCGGTGCTGGAGCCGCAGCGGCTGGACATCATCGACGATTCCGCCGCCCACGCCGGCCATGAGGGCGCCAAGGGCGGTGGCCATTACCGCATGACCATCGTCTCCCCCCGTTTCGCCGGCAAGCGCACCGTGGAGCGCCATCGCTTGATTTTCGAGGCGCTGGGGCCCATGATGCGCCGGGAAATCCATGCGCTGAGCATCCGGGCCTTCGCGCCCGGCGAAAACTAGTTCATTCACCCCTTAAGGAAACCCGATGCCTCTTTCTCTTCCCCGTCTCACGGCCCTGTTGATCGCCGCCGTCGCCGCCGGCTCCGTGGCCGCCCAGGATGCCAAGCCCGCCGCCAAGGGCGGCTCCAACACGGTTGCCACGGTCAATGGCAGCGCCATTCCCAAGTCCCGCGCCGATGCCATCGTCGCCGAGCAGGTGGCCCAGGGCACGCCCGACAGCGAGGAGCTGCGCAAGGCCGTGCGCGAGGAGCTGGTGCGCCGCGAAGTCCTGGTCCAGGAAGCGCGCAAGAAAGGCATCGACAAGAAGCCCGAAGTGCAGGCCCAGATCGACGTGGCGCGCCAGGGCTTCCTGATCCGCGCCTATCTGCAGGACTACCTGAAGACCCACCCGATCACCGACCAGGCGATCCAGAAGGAGTACGAGACCATCAAGGCAGCCATGGGCGACAAGGAATACAAGGCGCGTCACGTGCTGGTGGACAGCGAAGACAAGGCCAAGGCGGTGATCGCCCGCCTGCAGAAGGGCGAGAAATTCGAGGAAGTGGCCAAGGAGTCAACGGACCCGGGCTCCAAGGACAAGGGCGGCGACCTGGGCTGGGCTTCCCCCGGCAGCTATGTCAAGCCTTTCGGCGACGCCCTGACCAAACTGGAGAAGGGCAAATTCTCCGCCACCCCGGTCAAGACCGACTTCGGTTACCACGTCATCATGCTGGAGGACGTGCGCCCCATGAAGCATCCGGCGCTGGAGGAAGTGAAGCCGCAACTGCAGCAGCGCCTGCAGCAGCAGATGGTGGAAAAACACATCATGGATCTGCGCGCCAAGGCCAGGGTGGACTAACAGCCTCAGCCCAACCTCCTTCAACGCCGAGGACGCAGAGCACGCAGAAACTGATTTCTGGTGTTCTCTGCGCTCTGCGCGCCTGTGCGACCTCTGCGTCGAGAGCGGTTAGCCAGCATCTAGAACACGTTCTGCACCGCCTGCACCTGGGGAAAGCGCCGGCACACCAGGCGCTCCACCACCTGCTTCAAATCCAGCGCCGAGCGCGGGCAGCCGGCGCAGGCGCCCTTCATGCGCACGCGCACGGTGCGCTCCACCACCTCGACCAGCTCCAGGTCGCCGCCGTCGCGCAGCAGGATGGCGCGCGCCTCCTCCAGCACGGCGCGCAGCTCGCCGGCGCTCGGCATCGGGGCGTCGGCGTTGTCCGCGTGCTCCGACTCCAACCTTCGCTGCAGTTGCGCCTGCATGCGCGAGATGCGCATTGCCTCGCGCGGATTGGTTTCGTAGAGGGCATCCAGCTCCTCGTCGGTGTAATAGGGTGCGTCCAGGCGGAGGGGTTCTTTGTGCATCGTCAATGGAAAGCTTGCCGGGGACCTACCGGCGGTCAGGAAGGTTGAACTTCCGCCAGGCGCCGGCTGTCTCTACCAAGCCTGCCCCGTGCAGGCGTCGATAGGTCGTTAACACTAACACGGAGGAGTCTATGCACAACTTCGAAATCACGATTGCCCGAGTGTTAGAACAGTCCCGGCTGTATTTCGGACTGAATGCGGACGGGAACGTGGCTTGCCGGGCCACGGACGACGGGTGGGGCGAGCGCCGGATCGAAGACGACGTGGACGGGGAGGAGCCTCTACCCTATCAACTGCTCCCGGGAGCTTCCCGGCGGACACCGGGAATCGACTTGCGCGCATGCGCCTGAGGCGCCCGGGGCGGGAGCCCTTCCCGCCGGGCGCCCCTCCCCGTCAGTGGATCGTCAGGCGCTTGGGCAGCGCGTCCCGGGATTTCGGCAGGTCCAGCATCAGCACGCCATCCTCGTAACGCGCCTTGGCGCCGGCCTCGTCGATGGGCAGGTCCAGCTCCACGGTGCGTGACAACGTGCCGCTGTAACGCTCCTGCAGCAGCGGTCGCACATTCCGCTGCTGTACGTCCACTTCACGCTTCAGTTCGGCGCTGATGGTCACGCGGTTGCCGTCGATGGAAACGGAGATGTCTTCCTTCCTGGCACCGGGAATTTCCGCTGCGATCGAGTACTTCGTTTCCGTTTCCCATACGTCCAGCGGCACGATGCCGGTGCGCTCGCGTGCCCGCACCGGACGGAAGAATTCCAGACCGTCGAAGAACTCGCGCAGGGGACGCTCGATATCGAGCAAGAAGGGGTCTCTCGTCACAAGCATATTTGCACCTCCTCAATCGATCGTTGGACCAATGAAAGCTGCACTATGCGTGCATCCCTTAAATCGTGGCGCCGCCCGCCGATTTCAAGCCGCCAGGTTGAAAAGACGCGGCCAGCCCCTATTTTTGCGGATGACGGATCTCATCTTCTGGGAGGTGACTATGTTCGAGAAAATCAAGCGAGTCGGCGATCAGCTCGGCCGCGAGATCGGCCGAGCATGGGACAACGTGTCCGAAGGCTGGCGCGAGCTGGTGCGGCGCAGTGGTGACGCCCTCACCCGCTTCACGCGCCGCAGTTCCGGCAGCGCCGGGGAGGCGTCCGCCCTGCCGGCGACCTCGAGCTGGGGCGTGCTGGCGGGCGAGATAGAGGAAACGAAGCGCGAGCTGGTGGTGCGCATCGAAGTCCCCGGCATGGACAAGGCGGACCTGGACGTGGTCGTTCAGGGCGACCGCCTTGTGGTGAGCGGGGAGAAACGGGCCGCCCGGGAAGAGGAAAGCGACGGCTTCCACTTCTCCGAGCGGGCCTACGGCTGTTTCCAGCGCATCGTGCCGCTGCCCAGGCAGGCCGATCCCGACAGTGCCCGCGCCTCCTATGAGAACGGCGTGCTCACCGTGCGCCTGAAGAAAAGCGGCGGGGAGACGAGGCGGCGCCTGCCCATCGCCTGATGCCGCACCGGCGCGGTTGACGCGGCTCCCGCGGCCGCGCCATGTTTTTTTGTTTTGTCTGCGGCCGGCCGCTACGCGACCTTAACCTGCTCGGCAGGTTAGCTTGCGCCGCAAGAAGCGGCTGACGCCGCGTCTTGTCACTGACGGCCCTCAAGCGCCGGGCGACGCGGCCGATACCCTGATATCGGCGTTACGCGAAAACCCTTTGGCGGGCGGCGCGTCATACCCGTAACCCGGCTTTTGTGAAGAGAGGGGTCCGTGCACCACCAGCCCAGCGCCCCGGCCGCGGGGGATTCCTTGTGGTCGCTGCTTTACCGTTTTTTCTGGCCTTTCCAGTACTTCCGCGACGTCACCCGGGGCACCCGGCTGGAGCGCCAGCAGAATTACCGCTACAACCGCGCCATGCGCATCCATCTGCCCGGCTTCATGCTGAAATGGTCTTTCCTCACCGCTCTCTGGTTTGGCTTCGGCGGCATGCTGGACCGGCTGATGGATCTCACCCTGCCCGCCGCCGGCTGCTTCGTGACAGCCAGCGGCAGCTTCGTGGTGGTGGTGCTGTTGGGGGTGTCCTGGGTGTGGCTGGAGCGTTTCCCCGAGCTGTTTGACTAAACTGGCGCATCCGTCGGGCTGAAGCCCGACCCACGGGATCAGCCCAGCCAGCGCCGCGCATTGCGGAACATGCGCAGCCAGGGTCCGTCTTCCCCCCACTCCTTGGGATGCCAGGACATCTGCACGGTGCGGAAGACCCGCTCGGGGTGGGGCATCATCACCGTGAAGCGGCCGTCGGGGGTGGTCACGCCGGCGATGCCCCGGGGCGAACCGTTGGGGTTGGCGGGATAGGTTTCGGCGACGCGGCCCAGGTTGTCGATGTAGCGCAGCGCCACCGGCACGGCGTCGAGGGCAGCGGCGTCGCCGAACGACGCCCGGCCCTCGCCGTGGGATACGACGATGGGCAGGCGGCTGCCCGCCATGCCGCGCAGGAACAGCGACGGGCCGTCGGGAATCTCCACCATGGACAAGCGCGCTTCGAACTGTTCGCTGCGGTTGCGCACGAAGGTGGGCCAGTGCTGCGCGCCCGGAATGATCTCGGCGAGAGCGCTCATCATCTGGCAGCCGTTGCACACGCCCAGGGCGAAGGTGTCGCCGCGGTGGAAGAAGGCCTCGAACTGCTCGCGCAGCCTGGCGTTGAACAGGATCGACTTGGCCCAGCCTTGCCCCGCTCCCAGCACGTCGCCGTAGGAGAAGCCGCCGCAGGCAGCGAAGCCGTGGAAATCGGCGAGAAGCACGCGCCCGGCCTGCAGGTCGCTCATGTGCACGTCATAGGGGGCGAAGCCGGCGCGCTCGAAGGCCGCCGCCATCTCCACCTGACCGTTGACGCCCTGCTCGCGCAGGATGGCGATACGCGGCCGGGCACCCGTGGCAATCAGGGGGGCAGCGACATCCTCGGCCGGATCGAAGCTCAGCGTCGCCGACAGGCCCGGATTGTCGGGCGCCAGCAGGGAGTCGAACTCCTCCTGTGCGCAGGCGGCATCGTCGCGCAGGCGAGCGATGTGGTAGCTCACCTCGGACCAGGTGCGCATCAGGGCGCTGCGGCTGTCCTTGAACAGCAGCCTGGCGTTGCGCCATACGCGGATCTCGTCCGCCTGGTTGGGCTCGCCGATGAAGTGGGTGCAGCCGGACAGACCCATCCCGCGCAGCAGGTCCATGACGCGCACACGGTCGTCGCGCCGGATCTGGATCACCGCCCCCAGTTCCTCGGCAAACAGTGCCGCGAACACCCGGTCACTGAGGCGCCCGCCCACCACCTCGGGGCGGCGCTCCAGGTCATCCACGTCGTTCATCAGGTGGTCGAAGCAGACCGTGTCGAGATTGAGCGAGATGCCGCAGCGGGAGGCAAAGGCCATTTCGCACACGGCGGCGAACAGGCCGCCGTCCGAGCGGTCGTGGTAGGCCAGGGCCAGGCCTTCCGCGGCAAGGCGCTGCACGCCGGCGAAGAATTTCTTCAGGAGACCGGGCTCGACATCGGGCGCATGCTCGCCCACCGAGCCGTAGGCCTGGGCCAGGGCGGAACCGCCCAGGCGGTTCCTGCCCTGTCCGAGATCGATCAGCAGCAGCTCCGTGGCGCCGGCGTCCAGGACGAGCTGGGGCGTCAGGGTGCGGCGCGCGTCGTCCACATGGGCGAAGGCGGAGACGATCAGCGACAGGGGGGCGATGACAACCTTCTTCTCGCCGTTCTCCTCCCAGGCCGTTTTCATCGATAGCGAATCCTTGCCGACGGGAATGCTGACGCCCAGCTCGGGACAGAACTCCAGCGCCACGGCGCGCACCGTGTCGAACAGCTCGGCATCCTCGCCGCGATGGCCGGCGGCCGCCATCCAGTTGGCGGACAGCTTGATCCTGCCGATGTCGCCGATGGCCGCGGCAGCGATGTTGGTGATCGCCTCGCCCACCGCCATGCGCCCGGCGGCGGGCGCGTCCACCAGGGCCAGCGGCGTGCGCTCGCCCATGGCGAAGGCTTCGCCCCGGTAGCCCTCGAAGGACATGAGGGTGACGGCGCAGTCGGCCACCGGCACCTGCCAGGGGCCCACCATCTGGTCGCGCGCCGTGAGGCCGCCCACGGTGCGGTCGCCGATGGTGACGAGGAAGTTCTTGGAGGCAACACTGGGCATGCGCAGCACGCGCAGGCAGGCTTCGCGCAGGTCCGTCCCGGTGAGATCGAAGGGCGGCAGATGCTTGCCCCGGCGCGCCACGTCGCGCGTCATGCGCGGCGGCGCGCCCAGCAGCACCGCCAAGTCCATGTCCACCGGCTTGTTGCCGAAGTGCTCGTCGACCACGGTGAGCCAGCCGTCGCCGGTGGCCACCCCCAGCACGGCGAAGGGGCAGCGCTCGCGCGCGCAGATGGCGCGGAACTCGTCCAGGCGCTCGGGGGCGATGGCGAGCACATAGCGCTCCTGGGCCTCGTTGCACCAGATCTCCAGGGGGCTCATGCCCGGCTCCTCGATGGGCACGCGGCGCAGGTCGAAGCGGGCGCCGCAGCCTGCGCCGTGGGCCAGTTCCGGCAGGGCGTTGGACAGCCCGCCGGCGCCCACGTCGTGGATGGCGAGGATGGGGTTGCCCTCCCCCATCTGCCAGCAGCGGTCGATCACCTCCTGGCTGCGGCGCTGGATTTCCGGGTTGCCCCGCTGCACCGAGGCGAAGTCGAGATCGGCGGTGTTGGCGCCGGTGGCCATGCTGGAGGCGGCGCCGCCACCCAGGCCGATCAGCATGCCCGGCCCGCCCAACTGAATGAGCAGGGTGCCGGGCCGGAACCGCTCCTTGAAGGAATCGCGCGCGGCGATGTTGCCGACGCCGCCGGCGATCATGATGGGCTTGTGATAGCCGCGCACTTCCCCGCCGACGCTCTGCTCGAAAGTGCGGAAGTAGCCGGCGAGGTTGGGGCGGCCGAATTCGTTGTTGAAGGCCGCCGCGCCGATGGGGCCCTCGATCATGATCTGCAGCGCCGAGGCGATGCGTGCCGGGCGGCCGTATTTCGCTTCCCAGGGCTGCTCGAAGCCGGGGATCTCCAGGTTGGACACGGAGAAGCCGCACAGGCCGGCCTTGGGCCTGGCGCCGCGGCCCGTGGCGCCCTCGTCGCGGATCTCGCCGCCGGAGCCGGTGGCCGCGCCGGGAAAGGGCGAGATGGCGGTCGGGTGGTTGTGGGTCTCCACCTTGGCCAAGAAGTGGGTTTCCTCCTCGCGGTAGCCGTAGGCGCCGTCCGGCCCCGGCAGGAAGCGCTTGACGCGCGCGCCCTGCACCACGGCGGCGTTGTCGGCATAGGCTACCACGGTATGCTCGGGATGGCGCTTGTGGGTCTCGCGGATCATGCCGAACAGGGAGTGCTCTTGGGGCTGGCCGTCGATGATCCACGAGGCGTTGAAGATCTTGTGCCGGCAGTGCTCCGAGTTCGCCTGGGCGAACATCATGAGCTCCACGTCCGTAGGGTTGCGCCCCATGCGCCTGAAGGCCTCCACCAGGTAGTCGATCTCGTCCTCGGACAGGGCCAGGCCCAGGGAAACATTGGCTTGCGCCAGGGCAGCGCGGCCGCGGCTCAGGAGGTCCACGGCGGCCAGGGGCTGGGGCGGGTAATGGCGGAACAGCGCCTCGGCGGCCTCCACGGAATCGAGCACCGATTCGGTCATGCGGTCGTGCACGATGGCGAGCAGCCCGTCCCGCTCGGCGCCGGACAGTTCGCCCTTGTGATCCACATGCCAGGCGATGCCGCGCTCGATGCGCCTGACCGAAGCGAAGCCGCACTGGCGCGCGATGTCCGTGGCCTTGGAGGACCAGGGCGAGATGGTGCCCAGGCGCGGCGTCACCAGGAACAGGATGCCCGCCGGCTGCTCTCCCGCGGCGGGATAGGCGCTCAGCAGGCGCTTGAGGCGCTCCCGGTCGTCCGCGCCGAGCGCGCCGTCCGCTTCGACGAAGAACCACTGCTCGGCGGCAAGCCCGCGCAGCCTGGGCAAGACGCCCTTGACCTGGTGCGTGATGCGGGACAGACGGGTGGCGGAAAAGGCAGCGGGGCCGCGCAGCTTGAGGATTTCGGGCATGGCAGGACGGGAACTGCGTAAAGTGTGATTATACCGGAAGCCAGCACCTTGATTTCCCGGCGCCCCGTCCCCATTTGCGACCAGGTCGTGATGCGCGGAGAGAGAAAATGTCCGAATTCACCCTGGATGTAAACGTACAGAACTTCGAGCGGGAAGTGCTGGAAGCCTCCAGGAAAGTGCCGGTCCTGGTGGATTTCTGGGCTGCCTGGTGCGCGCCCTGCCGGGCGCTCAAGCCCATCCTGGAGAAGCTGGCCCGGGAATACCAGGGGCGCTTTCGCCTGGCCAAGGTCAATTCCGACGAGAACCAGGCGCTGGCCTATCGGTTCGGCGTGCGCGGCATCCCCAACGTCAAGGCCTTCGTGAACGGCGAGGTGGTGGACGAATTCACCGGCGCCCTGCCGGAGGCCCAGGTGCGCGAGTTCATCGAACGGCTGCTGCCCTCCCCGGCCGAACCCTTGCGCCAGGAGGCGCTGGCGGCCAAGGCGCGCGGCGAGAACGCCGTCATGCGCCAACTGCTGCTGCGCGCCATCGAGCTCGACCCGCGCCACGAGGCGGCCCGCCTGGATCTGGTCGAAGTCCTCGCCGAGGCCGGCGAGCTGCAGGAAGCAGAACGCCTGCTCGCGGAGATCGCCGACCACGCCAAGGACAGGGCGCGGGCGGAGGCCCTGCGCGCCCGGCTCGCCCTGGCCGGAGCCGCGCCCCGGGGCGCCGACGCCGGCAAGCTGCGCACGCGCATCGCCGCCGATCCTGCGGACCTGGAGGCGCGCCTGGAGCTGGCGAACTGGCTTGCGCTACACCAGGATTATCGCCCGGCGCTGGAGCAGTTGCTGGAGATCGTGCGGCGCGACCGCGGCTTCCGTGACGACATCGGGCGCAAGACCATGCTCCAGATCTTCAACCTGCTCGGCTCCGACAGCGATCTGGTGCGCGAATTCCGCAGCGCGCTGGCTTCCGCGATCAACCGCTGACAAGACGCGGCGTCAGCCGCTTCTTGCGGCGCAGGCTAACCTGCGCAGCAGGTTAAGGCCGCGTAGCGGCCGGCCGCAGTCAAAAAAACGGAGCGGTGTTATCCGCCCCATTTCCTTCCTTGGCTGACTCGCTCAGCCGGCCTGCTTCTTGACCTTGCCCTTGGCTTTGGCCTTGCCTTTGGCCTTGGCCTTGGGCGCGCCGGCCTTGGCATCGGCTTTCGCATCGGCTTTCGCATCGGCCTTGGCCGGCTCCGCCGGCGTCGCGGGAGTAGCCGGTGCGGCCGGCGTGGCGGGCTTCACGCCTTCTGCTGGCTTGGCGGGGCTCGCCGGCGTGGCGGGCTTGGCCGGCTCGGCGGGTTTGGCCTGGGCCAGGGCCAGCGAGCTGCTGGCGGCAAAGACGGTGGCGACGAGAAGGGAGAGGAGCTTGTTCATGGTGACCCTTTCTTGTGATCAACGGTTGAGTTTGACGGCACCGGTGGGTGCCAAGCGGATCAACGCGCACACTTTGGGCGGCGTTGACAAGTCTTGCCTTCGCGTGCGCATTTCTGCATAGTGCCGCCCTTCGATACCGGCCGCACGCCCGGCAGTAAGATCAAGGAAATCAAGCATGTTGCCACCCATCGAACAACGCATCGCCGAGGAGCTCGGCGTCAAGGCCCGGCAAGTCGCCGCCGCCGTGCAATTGCTCGACGAAGGCTCGACCGTGCCCTTCATCGCGCGCTATCGCAAGGAAGCCACCGGCGGCCTGGACGACACCCAACTGCGCACCCTGGAGGAGCGCCTGGTCTATCTGCGCGAACTGGAGGAGCGGCGCGCCGCCATCCTCGCCTCCATCGAGGAGCAGGGCAAGCTCACGCCGGAACTGCGCGGGCAGGTGGAGAACGCCGACACCAAGCAGCGCCTGGAAGACCTTTATCTGCCCTACAAGCCCAAGCGGCGCACCAAGGCCCAGATCGCGCGCGAGGTGGGGCTGGGTCCCCTGGCCGAGGCGCTGCTGGCCGATCCCTCCCTCGTGCCCGAGGCGGAAGCGGCACGCTACGTGGACGCCGGCAAGGGTGTGGCCGACGTCAAGGCGGCGCTGGAGGGCGCGCGCCAGATCCTCATGGAGCAGTTTGCCGAGGACGCGCAACTGCTGGGACGGCTGCGCGATCATCTCCAGGCCAACGGCATAATCACTGCCGTGGTGGTGGAAGGCAAGGAGGAGGAAGGCGCCAAGTTCCGCGACTATTTCGCCTACCGCGAAGCCCTCAAGGACGTGCCCCCGCACCGGGCGCTGGCGCTGTTCCGCGGCCGCAACGAAGGCATCCTGCGCCTGGCGCTGAAACTGCCGGAGGAACTGGAAGAGCACCGCGCCCCCGGCCCCAATGCCTGCGAGCGCCTCATCGCCGTGCGCTTCGAGGTGCGCGATGCCGGCCGGCCGGGCGACAAGTGGCTGGCGGAGACGGTGCGCTGGACCTGGATGGTGAAGCTGTCCCTGTCCCTGGAGCTGGAGCTGCTGGGGGCGCTGCGCGAGCGGGCGGAAGAGGAGGCCATCCGCGTCTTCGCCCGCAACCTGCACGATCTGCTGCTGGCCGCCCCCGCCGGTCCGCGCGCCGTGATCGGCCTCGATCCCGGTTTGCGCACGGGCGTCAAGGTGGCCGTGGTGGACCGCACCGGCAAGCTGCTGGAGACCGCCACCATCCATCCCCATGCGCCGCGCAACGACTGGGATGGCGCCATCCACACCCTTGCCGCCCTGGCAAAGAAGCACGGCGCGGAACTGGTCTCCATCGGCAACGGCACCGCCTCGCGCGAGACGGACAAGCTGGCCGCGGACCTCATCAAGCGCCACCCCGAACTGAGGCTCACCAGGGTCGTGGTGTCCGAAGCGGGCGCGTCGGTCTATTCCGCGTCCGAGCTCGCCGCCAGGGAATTCCCGGAGCTGGACGTGTCCCTGCGCGGTGCCGTGTCCATCGCCCGCCGCCTGCAGGACCCGCTGGCCGAGCTGGTGAAGATCGAGCCCAAGTCCATCGGCGTCGGTCAGTACCAGCATGACGTCAACCAGACCAAGCTGGCGCGCGCGCTGGATGCGGTGGTGGAGGATTGCGTCAACAGCGTGGGCGTGGATGTGAACACCGCCTCGGTGCCGCTGCTTCAGCGCATCTCCGGCCTCAACGCGGGACTGGCCGCAGGCATCGTCGCCTACCGCGACGCCAACGGCGCCTTCAAGAACCGGGCTGAGCTTAAGAAAGTGCCGCGCCTGGGCGACAAGACCTTCGAGCAGGCGGCCGGCTTCCTACGCATCATGAACGGCGACAATCCCCTGGATGCCTCGGCGGTGCACCCGGAGGCCTACCCGGTGGTGGAACGCATCCTCGCCGACATCAAGAAAGACGTGCGCGAGCTGATCGGCGACAGCCGCACCGTCAGGAGCCTGAATCCGGCGAAATACACGGACGAGAAGTTCGGCCTGCCCACGGTGCAGGACATCCTCAAGGAGCTGGAGAAGCCGGGACGCGACCCGCGCCCCGAGTTCAAGACCGCCGCCTTCAAGGAAGGGGTCGAGGACCTCAAGGATCTGCGGCCCGGCATGGTGCTGGAAGGGGTGGTGACCAACGTCACCAACTTCGGCGCCTTCGTGGACATCGGCGTGCACCAGGACGGGCTGGTGCACATCTCGGCATTGTCCAACAAGTTCGTCAAAGATCCGCGCGAGGTGGTCAAGGCGGGCGACGTGGTGAAAGTGAAGGTGCTGGAAGTGGACGACAAGCGCCGCCGTATCGCCCTCACCATGCGCCTGGAGGACGCCGCCGCCAGGCCCTCACCCAGGGACAAGGGCGCGCCGCACGGCAAGGCGCGCCCCCAGCGCCCGGAACCGGCACCCCAGTCGGCCCTGGCGGCGGCCTTTGCGCGGGCCAAGCGCATATGATGGACAGAAAGGAGGTAACTCGGTTCACCCCTTGCGCAACTGGTGCTCCACCAGCCGCACCCAGTAGCTCACGCCGATGGGGATGATGTCGTCGTTGAAATCGAACACCGGGCTGTGCAGGGTGCAGCCGCCCTCGCCCGGGCCGTTGCCCAGCCAGACGTAGCAGCCCGGCTTCTCCTGCAGCATGTAGGCGAAGTCCTCGGCGCCCATGGTGGGCTGCAGGCCGGTCAGCACGTTGTCCGCGCCCAGCACCTCGCCGGCCACGGCGCGGCACACGGCTGCCGCCTGCGCGTCGTTCACCGTGGGCGGGTAGCCACGCTCGAAGCGCAGGGACACCGATACGCCATAGGCGTCGCCGACCCCGGCGCACAGGCGCCGCATGGTCTGCTCGATCTTGTCCTGCACCTCGGCGCGGAAGGCGCGCACCGTGCCGCGCAGCACCGTTTCCGCCGGAATGACGTTGTAGGCGTCGCCGGCGTGGAACTGGGTGACGCTCACGACAACCGCATCGAGCGGATGCAGGGTGCGGCTGGCGATGGTCTGCAAGGCCTGCACCAGGTGGCTTGCGGCGACGATGGAGTCGGCCGTCTGATGGGGCATGGCGGCGTGGCCGCCCTTGCCCGTGAGCACGATCTCGAAGCGGTCGGCCGAGGCCATGACCGGCCCGGCCATGACGGCCATCTGGCCCACGGCGATGCCCGGCCAGTTGTGCAGGCCGAACACCTGGTCCACGGGGAAGCGCCGGAACAGGCCGTCCTCGATCATGGCACGGCCGCCGCCCTCGCCCTCCTCCGCCGGCTGGAAGACGAACACCACCGTGCCGTCGAAGTTGCGCGTCGCCGCCAGGTATTCGGCGGCGCCCAGCAGCATGGCGGTGTGGCCGTCGTGGCCGCAGCCGTGCATGCGCCCGTCGATGGTCGAGCGATGGGCGAAGGTGTTGCGCTCCTGCAGCGGCAGCGCGTCCATGTCGGCGCGCAGGCCGATCATGCCCGGGCCCTCGCCCGCCTTCAGCACGCCCACCACGCCGGTGCGCCCGAAGCCCCGGTGCACCTCGATGCCGCATTCGGCCAGGTGGCGCGCCACCAGGTCGGCGGTGCGGTGCTCCTGGTAGGCGAGCTCCGGATGGGCGTGGATGTCGCGGCGTATGCGCACCAGTTTCTCGCACCGTTCCTGGATGCCTGGGATGAGGTTCATGGTCTGTCTCCTTCAGGGCTGCCCCTGGGCGCGGCCCACGGAATCGTGCTGCGGCGCCTGGGGTTAGGTTATAGTCTGGTGAGAATAACACTTGCAAGCCATGACCAGCCCGCCTGCCCAGCCTGTCTATCGCGTCGCCGAAATCCGCGCCATCGAAGACGCCTACCGCCAACTGCCGCTCATGGAGCGGGCCGGCGCGGCCGCGGCGCGCGAAGCCCTGGCACTGATGGGCGCCAGCCCCCTGCCGCCCCTGGTGGTGTGCGGCCCGGGCAACAACGGCGGCGACGGCCTGGTGGTGGCGCGCCTGCTCAAGGAGCAGGGCCGCGCGCCCGTGGTGGTGTTCGCCGGCGATGCGGCCAAGCTGCCTGCCGATGCCCGGCAGGCGTTGACCGCCTGGCGGGCCGCCGGCGGCCGTCTGGAGCCGGACATTCCCCCGGGCGCCTATTCCCTGGCCGTGGATGCCCTGTTCGGCATCGGCCTCAAGCGCCCGCCCCAAGGCCCCTATGCCGCCCTGATCGAGCAGTTGAATGGCCTGGCCTGTCCGGTGCTGGCCCTGGACGTGCCCAGCGGCCTCGATGCCGATACCGGCCGCGCCTTTACACCCTGCGTGCGCGCCGATCGTACTGCCACCTTCATCGCCCTCAAGCCCGGCCTGCTGACCCGGGACGGGCCCGACCACAGCGGCGAGGTTTCAGTGCACCCCTTGGAGCTGGAGGCGGAGCAGGCGCTGCCGGCGAGCGGGCGGGTGGCGGCGCCGGCGCTGTTTGCGACCTTCCTGCGGCCGCGGCCGCGCAACAGCCACAAGGGCATGATGGGCGGCGCCGCCATCATCGGCGGCGCCGCCGGCATGGTGGGCGCCGCCCTGCTGGCCGGACGCGCCGCCCTGAAGCTGGGCGCCGGCCGGGTGTATCTGGGCCTGCCGGACCCGGCCGCACCGGCCGTGGACCTGCTGCAGCCGGAGCTCATGCTGCGCGCCCCCGGCGAACTGCTGCAGGCGGGGTTGGCCACGGCCCTGGCGGCGGGCCCCGGCTTGGGCGCCGGCGACGCCGCCCTGGAGCTGCTGCGCCAGTGCCTGGCGGCGGACCTGCCTCTGGTGCTGGACGCCGACGCCCTCAACCTGATCGCCCGCCACCCGGTGCTCGCCGGGCATGTGGCGCGCCGCGCCGCGCCGACCCTGCTGACGCCGCATCCGGCCGAAGCCGCGCGCCTGATGGGCAGCACCACCGAGGCGGTGCAGGCCGACCGGCTGGCCGCGGCCCTGGCCTTGGCCGGGCGCTTTAACGCCCAGGTGGTGCTCAAGGGCAACGGCAGCGTGCTGGCTTATCCCGACGGCAAGTGGTTGATCAACACCACCGGCAATCCCGGCATGGCCAGCGCCGGCATGGGCGATGTGCTGACCGGCATCGCCGTGGCCCTGCTGGCCCAGGGCTGGAGTGCCCAGGCGGCCCTCGCCGCGGCGGTGCACCTTCACGGCGCGGCGGCGGACGAACTGGCCGGGCGCGGCACCGGACCCGTGGGCCTGGTCGCGGGGGAAGTCATCGATGCCGCCCGGGCCCTCTTCAATCGCTGGATCGGCACCCACCGGATCAGGAAGACCCCCGGATAGGAAACCCTGCTGCCCCGTCGCGCGTCGCACGCGTCCCGGGCATGACCAACAACAATGACACCCTCCTCCCCCGCCCATCCCCTGCGCGGCGTGCTGCTCATGACCCTGGCCGTGGTGCTGTTTGCCACCCTCGATGCCACCGCCAAGTACCTGGCCCAACGCTATCCCGTGCCCTTCCTGGTATGGTCGCGCTACACCGTCCATTTCGCTGTCATGCTGGCCGTGCTCGGTCCGTCCATGCGCGGCCGGCTGTTGCGTACGCGCCGTCTGCTGGTCCAGGTGTTGCGGGCGCTGGCCCTGGTGGCCACCACCCTTGCCTTCTTCAGCGCCCTGTTCCGGCTGCCCTTGGCGGAGGCGACGGCGCTCATGTTTCTCACGCCCCTGGTGGTGACGGTGTTGGCTGGACCGATTCTGGGAGAAAAGGTCACCCCCGCCCGCTGGGCAGGAATGGCCGCCGGGTTTGCCGGAGTACTGCTGATCGCGCGCCCCGGCACGTCCCTGTCCCCCCTGGGCGTGGCTCTGGTGCTCGGGGCGGTAGCCAGCCTCGCCGCCTATCATCTGCTGACGCGGGTGCTGAGCGGCACCGAGAATTCCTTCACCACCCTGTTCTACACCGCACTCATCGGCACCCTCGCCATGACCGCCGTGGAGCTGGTGCAGGGCTTTCCGGCGCACCTGGCCCTGGCCGATGTCCCGGCCATCCTCTACCTGGGCGCCAGCGGCGGCGTCGGGCACTTCCTGTTGATCCGCGCCTTCCACCATGCGCCGGCCTCGACCCTGATGCCCTTCACTTTCACCCAGCTCGTGTGGGCCACGCTGTTCGGCTGGGTCGCCTTCGGACAATTGCCGGACCTGCCGGCTGCTGCCGGCATGCTGGTCATCGGCGCCGGCGGCGCCTGGGTGGCGTTCAACGAGCGCGCGCCGAAATCCCGGGCAGGCGGCGATCCCCATTAAACCGGGCATAATCCCCCCCTTCCATCACCGAACACGGAGCGGCCATGCCCTTCTCTCTACCGGAGCTGGAACAGGCGGCACGCATCGTTTACCAGGCGATGCCGCCCACGCCCCAATACTGCTGGCCCCTGCTGTGCCAGCGCCTGGACACGGAAGTCTGGGTCAAGCACGAGAACCACACCCCGGTGGGGGCTTTCAAGATCCGCGGCGGGCTGGTGTATTTCCAGCGCCTGCGCAGCCGCCAGCCCCAGGTGCGCGGCGTCATCGCCGCCACCCGCGGCAACCACGGCCAGTCGGTGGGCTTCGCCGCCCGGCGCGCCGGCATCGCCGCCACCATCGTCGTGCCCCACGGCAACAGCAGCGAGAAGAACGCCGCCATGCGCGCCCTGGGCGTGGAGCTGATCGAGCACGGCGCGGACTTCCAGGCCGCGGCGGAATATGCCGAACAACTGGCGGCGCAGCGGGGCCTGCACATGATCCCCTCTTTCCATAGCGATCTGGTGCGGGGCGTGGCCAGCTATACCCTCGAGTTCCTGCGCGGCGCACCGCCCCTGGACGTGGTGTATGTGCCCATCGGCCTGGGCTCGGGCATCTGCGCCATGATCGCGGCGCGCGACGCCCTCCACCTGCATACCCGCATCGTCGGCGTCGTCTCGGCCCACGCCCCCGCCTATGCTCTGTCGTTCGCCCAGAAGCGCGCCGTCCCCCACCCCGTGGAGACGCGCCTGGCCGACGGCGTGGCCTGCCGCACGCCCGCCCCGGAGGCGCTGGAGATCATCTGGGCCGGCGCCGAGCGCATCGTGCAGGTGAGCGACGGGGATGTGGCCCAGGCCATGCGCGCCCTCTACACGGACACCCACAACGTGGCGGAAGGCGCCGGCGCCATCGCCTTCGCCGCCGCCCTGCGGGAGAAGGAGCGCCTCGCCGGCCAGCGCGTCGGCGTGGTGCTCACCGGCGGCAACGTGGACCGGCAGGTGCTGGCGCGCGTGCTGCAGGACTGACGGCGGAGCGGGCAGGCCCGCGCGCGAGCAGGTAAAATCCTTCCGTCCGCTCTTGCCGCAATCCCCATGGAAACGTCAGAACAGCTTGCAGTCGAGATATTGAAAAACGTGGCCACGGCCCTGGCCGAGGACGTGGGCACCGGCGACCTCACCGCCCACCTCATTCCCGCAGGGCGCCGGGCCCGGGGCACGGTCATCAGCCGCGAGGAAGCGGTGCTGTGCGGCACTGCCTGGTTCGATGCCTGTTTTCACCAGCTCGACGCCACGGCCCGGTTGCGCTGGCGCGCCCAGGACGGAGAGCGGGTAGCCGCCGGCCAGGTACTGTGCGAGATCGAGGCGGACACGCGCGCCCTGCTGACGGCGGAGCGCACGGCGCTCAACTTCCTGCAACTGCTGTCGGGCACGGCGACGGCCACGCGCCGCTACGTGGAGGCGGTGGCAGGCACCAAGGCGCGCATCGTCGACACGCGCAAGACGCTGCCCGGACTGCGGCTGGCCCAGAAGTATGCGGTGCGCATGGGCGGCGGCACCAACCACCGCATCGGGCTCTATGACGGAATCCTGATTAAGGAGAATCACATCATCGCCGCGGGCGGCATACGCGCGGTGCTGGCCAAGGCGCGTGAGATGGCACCGGACGACGTCTTCATCCAGATCGAAGTGGAAGACCTGGCGCAGTTGCGCGAAGCCATCGACGCCGGCGCCAAGATGATCTTGCTGGACAACATGGATCTGGACGACATGCGCCGCGCCGTGGGCATTGCCACCGGGCGGGCGGAACTGGAGGCGTCCGGAGGCGTGAATCTGGAGCGGGTGCGGGCCATCGCCGAAACCGGCGTGGACCGCATTTCCATCGGCAGCCTCACCAAGGATGTGAAGGCGGTGGACCTGTCCCTGCGCCACGTGGAGCGCTGAGCGTGCGGTTTGCCCTTGCCTCCGGGGCGCCGGTGAGGGTATAACCCCTTACATCGAAACAAGATTGTCACCGGTGCCCAGGTTCGCCGCCGGTCTTGCACAAAAAGAGAAGGGAGCACCGGGAGATGTGGTTCATCCTCTATTATGTCGTCGCCATCACCGTTCTCGTCCTGCACTTCACCGGGTTCCTGGCGCACCATAACCTCGAATGGCTGGTGCTCCTCCTGGCGGTGACCGTTTTCCCCGTCGTCATCTATCTGTGATCAGTTGTCGCCGCCGCAGCGGGCGGCGATGAAAGCCTTCACCGCCGCCACGTCGGCGTCCATCACTTGCACCCGCTGGGGCAGGACCTCTATGCCTTCCAGGTCCGCCGGACGCCGGGGTTCGCGGCCCAGGGCCTCGCGGATGGTCTCGGCGAACTTGGCCGGCTGGGCCGTCTCCAGCACGATGGTGGGCACGCCCGCCTCCCGGTGTTCCAGCGCCACCTTGAGGCCGTCGGCGGTATGGGTGTCGATCATGGTGCCGTACTTGTGCCACACGGTCCTGATCAGCGCCAGCCGGTCGGCGTGGCTGCTGCTGCCGGAGACGAAGCCGAACTGCTCCAGGCGCGCAAGATAGGGCGTGGCACGCAGGTCGAAGCTGCCGCCCGCGTCCACCTTGGCCCACAGATCCCGCACCACGGCCGCATCCCGCCCCACCAGGTCGAACACGAAGCGCTCGAAGTTGGACGCCTTGGAAATGTCCATGGACGGGCTGGAAGTGACGCGGGTCTCTTGCGCAGTGCGCGGGCGATAGACGCCGGTGCGGAAGAACTCGTCCAGCACGTCGTTCTCGTTGGTGGCCAGGATCAGGCGGCGGATGGGCAGGCCCATCATGCGGGCGATGTGGCCGGCACAGATGTTGCCGAAGTTGCCCGAGGGCACGGCGAAGCTCACCTGCTCGTCGCTCCCCTGCGTCGCCGCGAAATAGCCCTTGAAGTAATAGACGATCTGGGCCGCCACGCGCGCCCAGTTGATCGAGTTGACCGCGCCGATCTTGTACCGCGCCTTGAAGGCGGCGTCGTTGGACACGGCCTTGACGATGTCCTGGCAGTCGTCGAACATGCCGCGCACGGCGATGTTGAAGATGTTGGCGTCCTGAAGGGAATACATCTGGGCCCGCTGGAAGGCGCTCATCCGGCCGTGGGGCGAGAGCATGAACACGCGCACGCCGCGCTTGCCGCGCATGGCGTACTCCGCCGCCGAGCCCGTGTCGCCCGAGGTGGCGCCCAGGATGTTGATCTCCTGTCCGCGCTTCGCCAGCACGTATTCGAACAGATTGCCCAGCAGTTGCATGGCCATGTCCTTGAAGGCCAGGGTCGGCCCGTTGGACAGCTCCAGCAGGTGCAGTCCCGGCTCCAGGGTGGTGAGCGGCGTGATGTCGGTGGCATCGCGCCCGGGGCGGCAGTGGCTGAAGATGGATGCCGTGTAGGTCTTGTCGGCCAGGGCCTTGAGGTCGGCGGCGGGAATGTCGTCCACCAGCCGCGCCAGGATGGCGCAGGCCAGTTCCGCATAGGACAGCCGGCGCCACTGGTCCAGCTCGGCGCGGGGAACCTGCGGATAGGTCTCGGGCAGGTAGAGGCCGCCGTCGGGCGCCAGGCCGCCCAGCAGGATGTCGCAGAAAGCCTGGGCGGGCGCCTGCCCGCGGGTGGAGAGGTAGCGCATGTCAATTCCTGCCCAGTTCTTCCATGCGCAGCCGGGTCACCTTGCCGGACACAACCGGCAGCGCCTCGATGCGCGCCGTGGCGGCGTCCACGTCCTTCTCCCGGGTCAGATGGGTGAGCATGATGATGTCCACCTGCTCCTCGCCCTCGCCCGGCTCCTTCTGGATCATGGCGTCGATGGAGATGGCGTGATCCGCCAGGATGCGGGTGATGTCCGCCAGCACGCCCGGCTTGTCCTCCACCCGCAGGCGCAGGTAGTAGGAAGTCTCCACCTCCGCCATGGGCAGGATGGGCGCATCCACCACCGCGTCGGGCTGGAAGGCCAGATGGGGCACCCGGTGCTCCGGGTCGGCGGTGTGCATGCGCGTCACGTCCACCAGGTCGGCGATGACGGCGCTGGCGGTCGGCTCGGCACCGGCGCCCTTGCCGTAGTACAGGGTGGCACCCACAGCATCGCCCTGCACCAGCACGGCGTTCATTGCCCCTTCCACGTTGGCGATGAGGCGGCGCGCCGGAATCAGCGTCGGATGCACCCGCAGCTCGATGCCCTCGGGCTTGCGCTTGGTGATGCCCAGCAGCTTGATGCGGTAGCCGAGCTGCTCGGCGTAGCGGATGTCCACCGCCTGCAGCCCGGTGATGCCCTCGATGTGCACCTTGTCGAAGCGCATGGGGATGCCGAAGGCAATGGCCGCCATGATGGTGAGCTTGTGGGCGGCGTCCACGCCCTCCACGTCGAAGGTGGGGTCCGCTTCCGCATAGCCCAGGCGCTGGGCCTCCTTCAGTACCTCGTCGAAAGACAGCCCCTTGTCACGCATCTCCGACAGGATGAAGTTGGTGGTGCCGTTGATGATGCCGGCGATCCACTCGATGCGGTTGGCCGTCAGGCCCTCGCGCAGGGCCTTGATGATGGGTATGCCGCCGGCCACCGCCGCCTCGAAGGCGACCATGACCCCCTTCTCCTGGGCCGCCTTGAAGATCTCGTTGCCGTGCAAGGCCAGCAGCGCCTTGTTGGCCGTCACCACGTGCTTGCCGTTGGCGATGGCCTTCAGCACCAGTTCCTTGGCCACGCCGTAGCCGCCGATCAGCTCGATGACGATGTCGATGGCCGGGTCCGACACCACGGCGAAGGCATCATCGGTGACGCGCGCCCGCCCCCGGGTCACTTCCAGGGCGCGCGCCGTGTTCTTGTCGGCCACCACGGTGATGCGGATGGGACGGCCGGCGCGCCGCGTGATCTCCTCCTGGTTGCGCTCAAGGACGGAGAAGGTGCCTCCGCCGACGGTGCCGATGCCCAGCAGGCCAACGTTGATGGGTTTCATGGATATCTGCTCTTGGTTGCGTGCGTTGAATTCAGATGCCGTGCCGTTTCCGGTAATGCTCCAGGAAGCGCGCGATGCGGCCGATGGCCTCGGCCAGGTCGTCCTCGTGGGGCAGGAACACCATGCGGAAGTGATCCGGGTGGGGCCAGTTGAAGCCCGTGCCCTGCACCAGCAGCACTTTCTCCGCCTCCAGCAGTTCGAGGATGAACTGCTGGTCGTCGGCGATGGGATACAGCCTGGGGTCCAGGCGCGGGAACATGTACAGCGTCGCCTTGGGCTTGACGCAGGTCACACCGGGGATGTCGGTGAGCAGCTTCCAGGCCAGCTCCCGCTGCCGGTACAGCCGGCCGCCGGGCGCCACCAGGTCGTTGATGCTTTGGTAGCCCCCCAAGGCGGTCTGGATGGCGAACTGCCCGGGCACATTGGCGCACAGGCGCATGGAGGCGAGGATGGTGAGGCCCTCGATGTAGTCCTGGGCATGGCGCTTCTCGCCCGACACCACCATCCAGCCGGCGCGATAGCCGCAGGCGCGGTAGTTCTTCGACAGGCCGTTCATGGTGACGAACAGCACATCGTCCGCCAGGGAAGCGATGGAGGTATGGGCGTTGCCGTCGTACAGGGTCTTGTCGTAGATCTCGTCGGCGAACACGATGAGCTGGTGCTTGCGCGCCAGCCCGACGATCTCGGCAAGCAGTTCCGTCGGATACAGGGCGCCCGTCGGGTTGTTGGGATTGATGACGACGATGGCGCGGGTGGAGGGCGTGATCTTGCCGCGGATGTCGTCCAGGTCCGGCAGCCAGCCGGCCTGCTCGTCGCAGATGTAGTGGCGCGGCGTGCCGCCGGCCAGGCTCACGGCGGCGGTCCACAGGGGATAGTCCGGCGCCGGCACCAGCACTTCGTCGCCGTTGTTGAGCAGGCCCTGCATGCACATCACGATTAGTTCGGACACGCCGTTGCCGATGTAGATGTCCTCGATGCCCACGTTGGCGATCTTCTTCTCCTGGGTGTAGTGCATGATCGCCTTGCGCGCGGCGAACAATCCCTTGGAGTCGGAATAGCCCGAGGCGGCGGGCAGGTTGTGAATGGTGTCCTGCACGATCTCTTCCGGCGCCTCCAGGCCGAAAGCCGCCAGGTTGCCGATGTTCAGCTTGATGATGCGCTGGCCTTCCTCTTCCATCTGCTTGGCGCGCGCCAGCACGGGGCCGCGGATGTCGTAGCAAACGTTGGCGAGCTTGGCGGACTTGAAGACGGGCTGCACGCTGATTTCCTGGGATTCGAGAGGTTTCACTTGAGCGGTTTCGAAAAATGGAAGGACACGATGGTAAAGCCCTCGCGGAAATAAAACTTGTGAGCCTGCTGGCGCTGGGTGCCCGAATCCAGTACCAGCGCATGGCAATGGCACTCGCGCGCCCGCGCTTCCAGGTAGCGCAGCAGGACGTGGCCGACGCCGGACGAGCGGCGCAGCGCCGTCGTCACCAGGTCATCCACGTACAGGTGCAGGCCATAGGCGGTGTTCTCGACGATGCGATAGACCGCCAGCCCCAGCACCCGATCCGCCGTCGTCGCCAGCAGCATGCGCCCGCCGCCGGCGAATACCCGTGCCATCTTGGCCGCGTAAGCCTCGGGCAGATGGGGCCGCAGCTCGCGATGCACGGCTTCCGCCCGCGCCAGCCAGTCCGGCTCGATCACAGAGCCTTCGGCAGAAGTGACATCCACCAGTTCGATGCCGTTCATAGTCCGCCCCCGGCGCTGCGCGCCAACCCCCCACGGGGGTATGAGCGCGTCTTGAGGCGGCTCGGCGCCGCGCTCATAGCAGCCCATCCTTGCGAAACATGTCCTTGATCCCCCGTACGGCCTGGCGGATGCGCTCTTCGTTTTCAATGAGCGCAAAGCGCACGTGGTCGTCGCCGTACTCGCCGAAGCCCACGCCCGGCGACACGGCCACCTTGGCCTCCGCCAGCAGCTTCTTGGCGAACTCCAGGGAACCCAGCTCGCGGTAGGGCACCGGGGACTTCCATGATGGACGGCGCCCGGTAGCCGGAATGTCCGCCCCGGCGATGATGGCGCCGTAGATGTGGATCGGGTAGGAGGGGTCGGGCACCAGCACCGTGTCGCCGCGGTCCAAGGTAGCGAGCATCAGGTGGGCCAGCCCCTCCTTGGAGCCGATGGTGACCACCGCCTCGCTTTCCGGGTCGAACTCGACGCCATAGCGCCGCCGGTACCAATCGCATATGGCGCGGCGCAACCGCGGGATGCCCTTGGACACGGAATAGCCGTGGGTAGTGC
>DYIB01000028.1 GCA_020723855.1 Uliginosibacterium gangwonense | reverse complement strand
TCAAGAAGCGCCTGCCCGAGTGCGGCATCGAGGCCGACGTCATGGGGCGCGAGAAGCACATCTACGGCATCTACCGCAAGATGCGCGAGAAGGAGCTGTCCTTCTCCCAGGTGCTGGACATCTACGGCTTCCGCGTCATCGTCAAGGACGCGCCCTCCTGCTATCTCGCCCTGGGCGCGCTGCACGGCCTGTACAAGCCGGTGCCGGGCAAGTTCAAGGACTACATCGCCATCCCCAAGGCCAACGGCTACCAGTCCCTGCACACCACGCTGATCGGCCCCTACGGCACGCCCATCGAGGTGCAGATCCGCACCGCCGAGATGCACCACGTGGCCGAGTCGGGGGTGGCCTCCCACTGGCTGTACAAGGATTCCGAGCGCTCCCTGTCGGAGCTGCAGCAGAAGACCCACAAATGGCTGCAGTCCCTGCTGGAGCTGCAGTCGGCCTCGGGCGATTCGGCGGAGTTCCTGGAACACGTGAAGGTGGACCTGTTCCCGGGCGAGGTCTATGTGTTCACCCCCAAGGGCAAGATCATCGCCCTGCCGCGCGGCTCCACGGCCGTAGACTTTGCCTATGCGGTGCATACGGACATCGGCAACCGCTGTGTGGCCTGCCGCATCAACTACGAGCTGATGCCCCTGCGTACCGAGCTGCGCAACGGCGACCAGGTGGAGATCATCACCGCCGCCCACGCCAATCCCAACCCCGCCTGGCTGTCCTATGTGAAAAGCGCCAAGGCCCGCTCCCAGATCCGCCACTTTCTCAAGACCCAGCAGTACGAGGAATCGGTCGCCCTGGGCGAGCGCCTGTTGGCCCAGGCCCTGCGCCAGTTCGAGCGCACCCTGGCCCAGATCGACCCGGCCGCGTGGGACAAGTTCGTGCGCGACTGCGGGGCGAAGTCCAAGAAGGAAGTCCTGGCCGACATCGGCCTGGGCAAGCGCCTGCCGGCCATCGTGGCGCGGCGCCTGGCTTCCAGCCCGGTGGCGCCGGGCGCGGTGGAAAGCAAGTCCCAGGGCACGGTGCTGATCCGCGGCTCGGAGGGCGTGGCGGTGCAACTGGCGCGCTGCTGCCGTCCCATTCCCGGCGATCCCATCGTCGGTCTGGTGAAGAAGGGCCAGGGGCTGGTGGTGCACGTGTCCGACTGCCCGGGCATTTCGCGCCTGCGCGGCGAGCGCGAACGCTGGGTGGACGTGGAATGGGAGGCCGACAGCGGCCGCCTGTTCGAGGTGGGCATCAAGGTCATGGCGGAGAACCGCCGCGGCGTGCTGGCCAAGGTGGCGGCGGAGATCGCCGAGGCCGGCTCCAACATCCAGAACGTCAGCATGGACGAGGCGGCAGGCACCCATACCGCGCTGAACTTCACCCTGCAGGTATCCAACCGGGTGCACCTGGCGCGCATCATGCGCAGCCTGCGCCACATCCCCCAGGTCATCCGCATTACCCGCGTCAAGGAAAGCGGATAGAATTGCGCCTTTTCCGCACCGCCGACAACCATGGCCAAGAAGCAGATCGCCTACGAATCCGAGCACACGCGCTTCATGCGCGAATGGCTGCAGCAGCATCCCGAGCAGCTCGAAGTGCAGAAAACCGGCCGCGCCCTGTGGTGGGACAAGCCCCAGACACCCCAGGCGCTGCGCAAGTTCATGGAAGCCTACCGGCGGCGCCGCACGCCCCCGCAGTGACCAATCCCGGCACGGGCATTCTCCCTGTCATCCAGGGCTTCACCGGCATCACCGGCGACATGGTGCGGGCGGCGCCGTCCTTCGCGGACATCGCGGCCGAGGTGTCCCGGCGCACCGAGCTGCATCTGTTCGAATCCTGGTGCCATCTGACCACCGTGACCGACGAGGCCGGCTGGCACGAGGCCGCCCGGGTGCACTTCGACGCCACCGTTCGATCCGGAGTTTATAAGTTCCTCACCCGCTATTTCAGCCAGCACCGGCCGCAGGTGGTGCGCCTGTAGCGCTGATTCCTATTCCCCCGTCGGTCCGCCCAGAGGCTCCCAGGGCATGAGATGAATGCCGCCGGCGAGCAGCGATACGCCGATGCGCTCGCCGGCGGCGAGGTGGTTGCGCCGTGCCACGTGGGACGGCACCGACAGCTCCAGGGGATAGCGCCGGTCGTCGTTGACCAGCAGGGTCACGCTGGTGGTCTCGCCCAGGGGCGTGCATTCGCGCACCACGCCTGCGACCGGATTCTCGCGCTCGCCCCGGGAGGGGCGCACGCGCTGGTGCAGGATCACGTGCTGGGGCGGGATGACCCAGCACACCTTGTCGCCCGGGACGAAGCCGCCCGGGTCGTCCACTTCCAGGGAGTAGTCGAGCCAGGCCAGCCGGTGCCTGCCGCCCGCCTCGGGCGGTGCCTGCAGCACGCCTTCGAACAGGTTGGTCAACTGCACCAGCCGCGCCACGTTCACGCTCCGGGGCCGCGTCAGCACTTCCTCCGGCGTGCCCGCCTGCAGCGTATTGCCATGGTGCAGGATGACGATGCGGTCGGCCAGCATGCGCGCCTCGTCCAGGTCGTGGGTGACCATCAGCACCGGGATGTTGAGGCTCACCCGCAGGCGCGCCAGCTCGCGCTGCAGCTTGCCGCGCGTGACCTGATCGACCGCCGAGAAGGGCTCGTCCAGCAGCAGCACCGCCGGATCGCGCGCCAGCGCCCGCGCCACCGCCACGCGCTGCTGCTGGCCGCCGGAGAGCTGCGCCGGCCGGTGTGCCTCCAGCCCCGCAAGATGCAGCCGCGCGAGCAATTGCGCGGCGCGCGCGTCCCGTTGCGCGGCGGGAAGGTGGCCGAGGGCGGCCTTCACGTTGTCGAGGGCGCTCAGATGGGGAAACAGGGCGTAGCTCTGGAACACGTAGCCCACGGATCGGCGAAAGGGCGGCCAGTCCACCTTTTTTTCGGTGTCCAGCCACAGTTGGCCGTTGCACGATACCCGTCCCTCGGCAGGCCGCAGCAGGCCGGCTATGGTGCGCAGCAAAGTGGTCTTGCCGCTGCCGGACGGTCCCACCAGCGCCACCAGTTCGCCCGGCGCGCACTCGAGCTGTGCCTCCAGTGGGATGGGGGCGCGTTGTCTTACTTGCAACGTCAGGCCGGGAGAGGAAGCCTCAGCCATCATGGCCGATGCGGCGTGTCGCGAAATAGCTGACGGTGATGGCGCCCATGGACAACGCCAGCAGCGCCAGGGACATCACGCCGGCCCCGGCGCTGTCGAACGCCTGGACCCGGTCGTAGATGGCGATGGCGATCGTTTTCGTTTCCCCCGGAATGGCGCCGCCGACCATCAGCACCACTCCGAACTCCCCCAGCGTATGGGCGAACGTGAGCACGGCGGCCGACAAAATTCCCGGCCAGGCGAGGGGGAACTCGATACGGCCGAAGGCCTGCAGCGGCGTCATGCCGCAGCAGTAAGCGGCGAGCCTCACTTCGCGCGGAATCGCCTCGAACGCCCGCTGCATCGGTTGAATGGCAAACGGCAGGTTGAACAGCACCGAGGCGATGAGCAGGCCGTCGAAAGTGAACACGGCCGGATGTCCCGTCAGACGCTCGTAAGCCTGTCCGAGCGGGGTCGCCCCCCCGAGGGCCACCAGCAGATAGTAGCCGAGCACCGTCGGAGGCAGCACCAGAGGCAGGGCCAGCGCCGCTTCCAGCAGCGGCTTGGCGGCAAAACGCCGCCAAGCGAGCCAGCGCCCGACGACGACGCCCAGAGGCATGAGGATGGCCAGCGTCCAGGCCGCCAGCTTCAAGGAGAGGCCAAGGGCTGCCCAGTCCATCGCTCACCCCTCCCCGGGCAACAGGAAGCCGTTGCGCCGGAAGACTTCGCGCGCCGCGGGCTGCCGCAGAAAATCGTAGAAGGCGCGGGTTGTGCCATCGGCATTTCTCATCAGCACCATGCGCTGGCGCAGGGGCTTGTGCCACTCGGCCGGCAGCAGCGCATGGCGCGCGCCGTCGGCGGGCTGCGGCGACAGTGCGAGCGAGTAGGCCACGATGCCGCCCTGCGTCGATCCCGACAGCGCAAACTGCATTGCCTGCGATACGTTCTCGCCCAGCACCAGTCGCCCCTGCAGTTTCTGCCACAGGCCGACGTGCTGCAGCACCTCGCGCGCCGCGCGGCCGTAGGGGGCATGTTCCGGGTTGGCGATGGCGAATTTTGCGAGCCGTCCGTCACCGATTGCCGCCGACAGGTCTTGCAGGCTGGCGTCCGCCTGCAGAGGCGAGTCTTTCGGGATCACGAGCGCCAGGCGGCCGATGGCATAGAGCTCGCCGCGGTCCACGGTGAGTCCCCTGGCTTCCAGTTGCAGGACGAAGTCCTCGTCCGCGGACAGGAACATCTGAAACGGCGCACCTTGCGCGATTTGGCGCACGAGGTTGCCGGACGAACCGTAGACGATCTTGACCTGGCGTCCGCTGCGGCGGCCGAACTCGCGGACGATTTCGTCCAGGGCGAATTTGAGGTCGGAGGCGGCGGCGATTTTCGGCACACCGTCCGCGCCTGCGCTGCCGGTGCACAGCGCCACGAGGGCCAGCGCGGCCAGCACTTTGCGCCACAAGGAGCACCACGGGTTCGGGCGGGACATGGCAAGGCTGCAGAGAGTGACTTGGCGAGGGACTATATTGGCCGGACCGTCGATTTGTCAATTTGGCCTGCCATCCGGCATGACAAGGGTGCGAAGCCGTTTCAGAAAAGTTGATCATGATCAAGTTATCGAACGGAACGCGAGGACTATGATGCGCTGCACACACCCCGTATGGTGCAGGCTCATCGCACCCGGGAGAAAACGGAAGATGCGGCGACAATGAACATATCGAGCGCCATCGTTTACGTCCGGCGCAGCCACGCCCAGCACGTCCGTGCGGCGCTTCGGGACATCCCCGGCGTGGAGATCCACGCCGCCACCGAGGACGGCAGGCTGATCGTCACCATCGAAGGCACGTCCGACCGCGACACCGCCGACGCTTTCGAGCGCATCAACCTCACCGAGGGCGTGCTGTCGGCGGCGCTGGTCTATCACCGATTCGAATCTGATCCTGCGAAGGAGGCCTGAACATGACACTGACGCGACGGGAATTCATCAAGGCCCAGGCGGCCGCAGCCGCGGCGGCCGCGGCCGGCGCCGCGCTGCCGGAAGCGGTGCTGGCGGCGGCCAAGGGCAAGGACGACGGCATTCGCTGGGACAAGGGCGTGTGCCGCTACTGCGGCACCGGCTGCGGCGTGCTGGTGGGCGTCAAGGACGGCCGCGTGGTCGCCACCCAGGGCGACCCGGACGCGCCGGTGAACAAGGGCCTCAACTGCATCAAGGGCTACTTCCTGTCCAAGATCATGTACGGCAAGGACCGGCTCACCACGCCGCTGCTGCGCATGAAGAACGGCAAGTTCGACAAGAACGGCGAGTTCCAGCCCGTGTCCTGGCAGCAGGCCTTCGACATCATGGAAGAGAAGTGCAAGGCGGCGCTCAAGGCCAAGGGTCCGTCCGCCGTGGGCATGTTCGCCTCGGGCCAGTGGACCGTGTGGGAAGGGGTGGCCGGCGCCAAGTTCATGAAGGCGGGCCTGCGTTCCAACAACATCGATCCCAACGCGCGCCACTGCATGGCCTCGGCCGTGGCCGGCTTCATGCGCACTTTCGGCATCGACGAGCCCATGGGCTGCTACGACGACGCCGAGAAGGCCGACGCCTTCGTGCTGTGGGGTTCCAACATGGCGGAGATGCATCCCATCCTGTGGGCGCGCATCACCGACCGGCGGCTCACCGCCAACCACGTGAAGGTGGCGGTGCTGTCCACCTTCAGCCACCGCTCCTGCGAGCTGGCCGACGTGGAGCTGATCTTCAGGCCCCAGACGGACCTCGCCATCCTCAATTACATCTGCAACTACATCATCCAGAACAACGCGGTGAACGAGGACTTCGTGAACAAGCACGTGGTCTTCATGAAGGGTGTCACCGACATCGGCTACGGTCTGCGTCCCAACCATCCCCTGGAGCAGGCGGCCGGCAACAACGGCTATCCCGGGCCCGACGGCAGGCCCAAGGGCGATCCGGGCAAGGCCGAGCCCATGAGCTTCGACGACTTCAAGCAGTTCGTCTCCGAGTACACCGCGGACAAGGTGTCCGCACTCTCCGGCGTGCCCAAGGACAAACTGGAGGCCCTGGCCAGGCTCTACGCCGATCCCAAGACCAGGGTAGTGTCCTACTGGACCATGGGCTTCAACCAGCACACCCGCGGCACCTGGGTGAACAACATGATCTACAACGTGCACCTGCTGGTGGGCAAGATCTCCGAGCCGGGCAACGGCCCCTTCTCCCTCACCGGCCAGCCCTCCGCCTGCGGCACGGCGCGGGAAGTGGGCACCTTCGCCCATCGCCTGCCCGCCGACATGGTGGTGATGAATCCCAAGCACCGGGAGCTGTCGGAGAAGCTGTGGAAGCTGCCCGCCGGCCTGCTGCCGGGGCAGGTGGGCCTGCACGCCGTGGCCCAGGACCGGGCGCTCAAGGACGGCAAGCTCAACTTCTACTGGACCTTCTGCACCAACAACATGCAGGCCGGTCCCAACATCAACCAGGAACGCTATCCGGGCTTCCGCAATCCCGACAACTTCGTCGTGGTGTCCGACGCCTATCCCACGGTCACGGCCCTGGCCGCCGACCTCATCCTGCCGGCCGCCATGTGGATGGAGAAGGAGGGGGCCTACGGCAACGCCGAGCGGCGCGGCCAGTTCTGGCGCCAGCAGGTGAAGGCACCGGGGGAGGCAAGATCGGATCTGTGGCAGATCGTCGAGTTCTCCAGGCGCTTCAGGACCGACGAGGTATGGCCGGCGGAAATACTGGACAAGAACCCGGAGTACAAGGGCAAGACCCTGTTCGAGGTGCTGTTCGCCAACGGCCAGGTGAACAAGTACCCCCTGGCCGAGGTGGCCAGGGTCAACGCCCACGCCATCAAGAACTACATGAACGACGAGTCCCAGCACTTCGGCTTCTACATCCAGAAGGGCCTGTTCGAGGAATACGCCGCCTTCGGCCGCGGCAAGGCCCACGACCTGGCGGAGTTCGACCTCTATCACAAGGCGCGCGGGCTGCGCTGGCCGGTGGTGGACGGCAAGGAGACCCTGTGGCGCTTCCGCGAGGGCTATGACCCCTACGTCAAGGCCGGCGAAGGCGTGAAATTCTACGGCCATGCCGACGGCAAGGCGCGCATCTTCGCCCTGCCCTACCAGAAGGCCGCCGAGGAGCCGGATGGCGAGTACGACCTGTGGTTGTGCACCGGGCGCGTGCTGGAACATTGGCATACGGGCACCATGACCCGGCGCGTGCCCGAGCTGCACAAGGCGGTGCCCGATGCCCTGGTGTACATGAACCCGGAGGACGCCAGGAAGCGCGACCTGAAGCGCGGCGACGTGGTGAAGATCATCAGCCGCCGCGGCGAGATGCAGACGCGCGTGGAGACGCGCGGCCGCAACAAGCCGCCGGTGGGCCTGGTGTTCGTGCCCTTCTTCGACGAGGCGCGGCTGGTGAACAAGCTGACCCTGGACGCCACCTGTCCCATCTCGAAGGAGACCGACTTCAAGAAGTGCGCGGTCAAGATCGTCAAGGCCTGAGCGACTGAATCGCCGCGAGACGCAGGGTCCGGGGGGAAGACTTCCTCCTCCACCCACCGCTCCTCGGGCCCTGCGTCTTTCGCGTCGATGAGCGAACCATGTCCGCCGACCACAAACCGCTCTCCGGCGCCGCCCGCCGCCGGTTCCTCGCCGACACGGCCAGGCTCGCCTGCGGCGTGGGGCTGCTGGGCTTAGGGCTAGGACTCTACGCCCGGCGGGCGCAGGCGCTGCCGCCGGCGGCGCTGCGCCCTCCCGGAGCCCTGGCGGAAGCCGAGTTCCCCGGCGCCTGCGTGCGCTGCGGCCTGTGCGTGCGCGACTGTCCCTATGACATCCTGGAGCTGGCGCGGCCAGAGCAGCCGGTGGCCACCGGCACGCCCTATTTCGTGGCGCGCCGCAAGCCGTGCGAGATGTGCGAGGACATTCCCTGCGTCAAAGCCTGCCCCACCGGTGCCCTCAGTCACGATCTCACCGACATCGACGAGGCGCGCATGGGCCTGGCGGTGCTGGCGGATCAGGAGACCTGCCTCAATTTCCTCGGCCTGCGCTGCGACGTGTGCTACCGCGTGTGCCCGCTGATGGACAAGGCCATCACTCTGGAGCGTAGTCACAACGAGCGCACCGGCAGGCACACGCGCTTCGTGCCCACGGTCCACTCGGACGCCTGTACCGGCTGCGGCAAGTGCGAGAAGGCCTGCGTGCTGGAGGTGGCGGCCATCAAGGTGTATCCCATTCACCTGGCCAAGGGCGAGCTGGGAGCCCATTACCGCCTGGGCTGGGTGGAGAAGCAGAAGGCGGGCAAGTCGCTCATCGAGGAGCAGGGCATCATCGACCTGCCCGACCGCCTGCCCGAGCCGGCGGCGCCGGCGCCCGGCAGCCAGCCGGGCGTGCCGGGCGCGCTGAAGGGGGATAGATTATGAGGATCGGCACCGATGCGGTGGCCGCCAAGGGCTGGCTCGGGGCCCACAAGTGGCTGCTGGCGCGCCGCCTGTCCCAGCTCGGCATCCTGCTGCTGTTCCTGCTGGGGCCGTGGGCGGGCATCTGGATCGTCAAGGGCAACTTGAGCTCCAGCCTCACCCTGGGCGTGCTGCCGCTCACCGATCCCTTCGTGCTGTTGCAGTCCCTGTTCGCCGGCCAGCGGCCTTACAGGACGG
Organism: Uliginosibacterium gangwonense; assembly: GCA_020723855.1. Classification (GTDB taxonomy): domain Bacteria; phylum Pseudomonadota; class Gammaproteobacteria; order Burkholderiales; family Rhodocyclaceae; genus DYIB01. Next base: position 21,891 of record DYIB01000028.1, on the reverse strand, counting down.
CGCTCATCGGCGCCGCCATCGTCATCGGCTTCTACTTCCTGGTGGGCGGCCGCGTGTTCTGCGCCTGGGTATGCCCGGTGAACCTGGTCACCGATGCCGCCGCCTGGCTGCGCGCACGCCTGGGACTCAAAGGCGGCGCCCGCCTGTCGCGCGCGACGCGCTACTGGATGCTGGCCCTGACCCTGGTGCTGGCGGCGGCGACCGGGACGCTAGCCTGGGAGCTGATCAATCCCGTGTCCATGCTCCACCGGGGGCTGATCTTCGGCGTCGGCGCCGCCTGGCTCATCGTCCTGGCGGTGTTCCTGCTGGACGCCTTCGTCGCCAGCCGCGCCTGGTGCGGCCATCTCTGCCCCATGGGGGCGTTCTACGGCCTGCTGGGCAAGTGGAGCCCGCTGCGCGTGGTGGCCGTCAGGCGCGCCGCCTGCAACGACTGCATGGACTGCTTCGCCGTGTGCCCGGAGCCCCAGGTGATCCGGCCCGCGCTCAAGGGTGCGGGCGGCGCCGGTCCGGCCATCCTGGCGGGCCAATGCACCAATTGCGGGCGCTGTATCGACGTGTGCGCCAAGGACGTATTCGCCTTCGGCAGCCGCATGGCCGAGGCCGAGCAGCCTGTTTCCGGCGCGCCGCGCGAGGCGCCGCCGGTGGAATGAATTTTCAACTTTGACGACGCGAAGGGAGACGATCATGAGGAAATCCGTCACCATCACCCTGGCAGCCCTGCTCACCGTACCGCTCATCGCCTTCTCCGGCACCGGCCATGCCCAGGGCACGCCCACCAAGTCCCTGCGCGGTGCCGATGTGGCGGAAAGCGATGCCGCGCCCGAGGTCCGCGACTACGTGGGCAAGAAGCCCGGGCGGCAGAAGCCGATCCCGCGTACCTTCCTGGATCAGCCGCCCCTGATCCCCCATGCGGTGGACAACTTCGACGAGATCACGCTCGAGGAAAACCAGTGCCTGTCCTGCCACGGCCCGGACAAGTACAAGGAGAAGGAGGCGCCCAGGATCGGCGACAGTCACTTCCTCGATCGGGACGGCAACAAGCTGCGCAGCGTCTCCATGAGCCGCCACAACTGCACCCAGTGCCACGTGCCCCAGACCGACGCGCCGCCCCTGGTGGAGAACACGTTCAAGGGCGAGCTGGGCAAGAACGCCAAGAAGAAGTAGTGTGGCGCCGCGTGCGTCCGGCGCGCGCGGGTCCCATCGGGCATATCGCGGGGGACGCGAAAATTTTCTTCGCGGGGTAGTTGACTTGCTTCCCGGGCAGGCTGAAAATGGCCACGCATGTCTCTTAGACAGTGAGTGAGTGTTCGTCAGCTGTCATCGCGTTAGTCGGTATCCAGTTTGTCATTTCCCCTGTCTTGAGATTTTCGCGCAACGGGCATCCGCCCACTCTGTCAATTTCTTCTAGGAATTTTTAAATGGCAACTGGTACTGTCAAATGGTTCAACGAGGCCAAGGGTTTCGGTTTCATTACTCCCGACGGCGGCGGCGAGGACGTGTTTGCCCATTTCTCCGCCATCCAGTCCAAGGGTTTCAAGACCCTCAAGGAAAATCAGAAAGTCACCTTCGACGTGACCATGGGCCCTAAAGGCAAGCAGGCTTCCAACATTCGCCCGATCGACTGATACTCCTCTTCGGAACAAAAAAGCCCGCCATGCCGGGCTTTTTTGTGACCGTCATGCACGCGCAGCCCTCAGGCGCGCGTGCCGCGGCCGCCCTCGAGACGGTCCTCCAGTTCACCGATGTAGGCGGCGAGCGTGTTGCCGGCGGTTTCCACTGCGGTCCTCAGCTCCCGTTCCAACTGCTCTGTGCGCGCCAGCATGCGCTCCAGGGCGGCGGCGTCGCGCTCCTCGATCTTGCGCAGCTCCTCCTCCAGGAAAGTGTGCAATTGGCTGAAGCGCGACGCTTCCGCCTGGTCGGCGAGCTCGCGCTGGCTGCGCAGCTCGCGCGCGTTGCGCCGGGCGTCGAGGAGCACCGTCGTCTGCAGATACACCACGAACAGCAGGAACACGGTGGTGAGCACGACGATCAGCGCCAGCATGATCAGCCCCAGAGGCGCTTCGATGGCGGCGAATCCCAGGGACAGGGTGGTCGGTGCAGCGATGGCGCCCCAGTTGAGGGCCGCGAAGGCGGCGACGGCGGCCAGAACGAGCAGCAACAGCAGGGTGCGCAATTGCATCGGTCCTCCTCCTTCTTGTTGATGAACGGGCGAGTGCGGCCTACCAACCAGGCCGCAAATTCAGCTCCCAGTACACCACATCCGGCAGCGGGTTGTCGTAGTAGGGGGCGATGCGGCGGAAGCCGAGGGACTCGTACAGGCGCATCGCTTCCGTGAGCCGGCCCAGGGTGTCCAGGCGCATGCGGCGGTAGCCGAGGCGCACCGCCTGCGCAATGACGGCTTGGGCCAGCTTGCGCCCCAGCCCCAGGCCGCGGCCCCGGGGCCTGACATACAGCCGTTTCATTTCGCATGCGCCCGGTTCGAGGGGACGCAAGGCGACGCAGCCCAGCGCCCGCTGTTCGTCCAGGGCGAGCAGCAGGGCGCCGCCGGGCGGCGCGTATTTGCCCGGCAGCGCCGCCAGTTCCTCCTCGAAGTTCTGGAAATCCAGGTCTACGCCGAGGAAGGCGGCGTACTCGCGGAACAGCAGCCGGACATCGTCGATGTGTTCGCGGCCCGTGGTGTGGACTATTCTCATGGAAAGCATCGATGTGCCCGAACGGGCATCATAACCCGCCCATTAAAGCATCCGGCGGCGGCGGGGGAAAGACCCGTGCCGGCCCGCGTGCTACGTGTGCCGCGAGGTGCAGCCCGTCGGACGTCTGGACCACGACACCCCGGGTGCACGCGGGAAACGGGGCCGGTGCTCATTCAGCATAGCCGACGGATTCGAGCAGGGGATCCTTCAGCAGGGCGTCGAGCACGGCGCACAGGTTCTCCCCCGGATCGCGCTCCGTTGCCGTGAGCGGGTCGGCGCGGACCTTGCCGTCCGCGTCGTGCAGGTGATTGGGGTAAGTGGCCAATCCCGGGTGGAAGGGTGCGGTGTCGATGCGCAGGAGCGCATCCCCCCATTGCCAGGCGATGCTGTATTCGTCGCGGGCGGCAAAGCGTACTTCCAGCGCCACGTCGTTGGTCAGGGTGAGCAGCAGGGCGTCCTGTTTCAGCTCCGGGGACCCGGCCAGGGCATCGGCGTAGCGCGCCTCGATTCTTTCCTTGAGGGAGAAATGGATGCTCATTCCGGTTTCACCTCCTTCAGCAGGTCGGCCAGTTCGGCGCGGATGGCATCCCGCGTCTCCGCCAGCACGCGCGCCGACAGGTAGTGCTCGTAGGCGGGATGTTCCTCCAGCCGGCCGGCGCGGATCAGGTCGAGCAGCCCGTCCTCGTCGCGGGAGCCGTACTGCTCCAGCAGGCGCGCGCGATTCTCGCGCAACTCGTACATGAGCCGGCTCAACTGCTCGATGTGCTCGGCCGCTTCCAGCGGCAGGTTGTCGTAGAACTTGTGCATCGCCTCTCCTTACATTTTCTGGTCATGCAGGGCGCCGCCGTCCAGGGAAACCATGTCGGGCGTCACTTCCGCGAAGCGCAACACCTTGCCGCCGTACCGGCCGGCGAAGCTGCGCGCGTCCTCCTCGCGGGCGAAGGAGGCCAGGGTCGGCCCCATGCTGCCGTGCTTCTTGCTGCCATGGACGAAGAAGGCGCTCCTGGCGTCGATCCAGTGGCCTTGGGGATTGTTCCAGTCGGCCTTGCCCATGTCCTGCACGTAGAGGGCGCGTACGCGCTTCTGCTGCTCGGGCCGCAGGTAGATGGAGAACAGCTCCAGGGTGTCGCAAAAGAAATCGGGCGGGCCCTGGTCGTAGTGGATCTGCGCCTTGGGGCCGGGGTAGTCGGCCAGGATCATGCCGTCCAGGCTGCAAACGGTGTCGCGCGTGATTTCCAGCGGCCGCAGGCTCGGCTGCTCGGCCGGGCCGCAGGCGGCAAGCAACGCGCACAGGAGGGCGGAGGCGAATCTCATTTGCGGAATCTCCAGGCGGCAAGGGCCAGGGGCGCGGCGATCCAGGCGGCCATGACGGCCCCCAGCAGGCCCCGGCTGGCCAGGGCCTCTGGGAACACCGTGGTGAGGCCGTAGAGGGCGCGCACCTCTTCCGTGCCGAAGATGTTGAGGATGCGGAACACGTCCGCCGGGTTGAGCAGCAGCAGATAGGGGAAGACTTGTGCGCCCGTCTCGCCGCCGCTCGCCACCAGGCCGCCCAGCAGCAGCAGGTCGAACACCAGCACGAAGAAGAACCACAGGGCGATGGCGCCGCCGCTGGCGCGGGTGCGGTCGCCGGCGAACACGGACACGGTGACGGCCAGGCTCAGGAAAGCCATGCCCAGCAGGATGGAGCTCGCCATGAAGCCGCCGTAGTGGTACAGTGCCGCCGCCGGCAGCTTCACGGCCAGCATCGCGCCCACCAGGCCGAAGCCGGCGACGGTAGACACGGCCAAGGCCGCCGACAGGCCGAAGAACTTGCCCAGCAGCAGCTCCAGGCGCGTCAGGGGCATGGACAGCAGCAGATCCAGGGAGCCGCGCTCGCGCTCGCCGACGATGGCGTCGAAGCCGAGGATCAGGGCGATGAGGGGCACCAGGTAGATCACCAGGCTCACCAGGCTGGCAATGGTGACCTCGATGCTGCGCAGCCCCACCGCACCCTGCTGGGCGGCGCCGAAGTAGGCGATGACCAGGGCGAAGGCGGTGAACACCACCGCCACCGCCAGCACCCAGCGGTTGCGGATGCGGTCGCGGAACTCCTTGGCGGCGATGACGCCGATTTGTCCCGGTTCTATGCCTGGCATGGTTTCATCCCGAGTAGCCCAGGAACACGTCTTCCAGGGAGGGTTCGCGCACGTGCAGGTCCACCACATTGCCGTCGAGGGAGGCCAGCGTTTCCAGCACCGCCATTTTCGCATCGCGCCGGCAGTGCACCGATACCCTGTCCCCGTCTACGCGGATGTCCTGCACCGGCAGATGGGCCAGCGCCCGGCACAGCGGCTCGACGGCGCCGTTGGCCAGGCGCACCTCGAACCGAAGGGGCAGGTCCATTGCTTCGCGCAGGGACTGCACCGTGCCCAGGGCCTGGATCCTGCCGGTCTTCATGATGGCGAGGCGGTCTACCCGCTCCTGGATCTCCGACAGGATGTGGGAGGTGAGGATGATGGTCACCCCGTCGCTCTTCAGCTCCTTGAGGATGCGGTAGAACTCGCGGATGCCCTCCGGGTCGAGGCCGGTGGTGGGCTCGTCCAGGAACAGCAGGCTTGGGCGGCCCAGCAGCGCCTGGGCCAGCCCCAGGCGCTGGCGCATGCCTTTGGAATAGCCCTTGACGCGCCGGTCGGCGGCGTGGGACAGGTCCACGCGCTCCAGCAGCAGGCCGCACTCGTCCTTGGCGGCGCCCTTGAGGGCGGCGAAGAACCGCAGGGTCTCCAATCCGGTGAGGTTGTCGTAGAACACCACGTTCTCGGGCAGATAGCCCAGGCGCCGGCGCACCCGGCGGAAGGCTTCGCCGCGCAGGAGCTGTCCCTCGATGCGGATCTCGCCGGAAGTGACCGGCAGCAGGCCCAGCATCATCTTGAACAGGGTGCTCTTGCCGGCGCCGTTGTGGCCGATGAGGCCGAACAGCTCGCCCGCCCGCACCGCCAGGTCGACGCCATCCACGGCGCGCACGTCGCCGAAATACTTGGTCACTCCGCGGGCCTCAATCACGCTGCTTGCCAATCCACTTGCTCCAATCCTTGTGGCCCGGCTGCATGCGCGGCTTGCGGTCCACCACGCTGGGGGCGCGCAGCAGCGGGAACTGCTGGGCGATCAGGCGCAGGGTCTGGATGGCCGGGCTGTTGAGCAGCAGCTTGACCATGGGGTGGCGCCAGGTAAGGCGGTCCACCAGGTCGTTGGCCTCGTAGGCGACGTCGCCCAGGCCGTTGCCGTCCCGGTCCCAGCCCAGGTAGTTGCTCCAGTAATTGCCTTCCTTCACGCCCCATTGCTCGTCGCGCGCGGCGACGTAGCGCACCTGCTCGCGGTTGCGGATGAAATCGTTGGCTTCCACCTGGTTGCGCGTGGAGCCGGCCCAAAGGTGCACACCGACCACGTTATCGATCACCAGGTTGCCGCGCAGGATGTTGTACTCCGCGTCGTAGATGAAGAAGCCGCGCCCGTTGCCGGCCACGACGTTGTTCTCCACCACGGCATCCTGGATGGTGCGCAGCATGATGCCGTGGTCCGAATTGCCCCAGGCGATGTTGTCGCGCACCACCTGGTCGCGCACTTCCATCAGCGCCAGGCCGCCGCGGTTGAGGTAGGACTCGTTGTGCTCCCACAGGTTGCGGTAGGAGTTCATGTAGTGAGTGCCGTAGCGCGAGTGGTGCATCCTGTTGCCGCGGAACACGGCGTCGTGGGACACGTCCACGTAGATGGCATCGCGCACGAAGCTGATGCGGTTGCCGATGATCCTGGCACCCGTGGTGTTGTAGAGCTGGATGCCGTTGCCGCGCTGGGAGGACAGCAGATCGCGCTTGCCGGTGATCAGGTTGCCGCTGATCTCCACGTCCTTCACGCCTTCGATCCACAGGCCGAACAGGTTGTAGGCGAGGTCGCAGTTGCGCACGCGCGCCCTATGGGCGCCGGGCTGGATGTAGATGCCGGCGTTCTGCTTCTCCAGGTCGGCGCCGCTGTCGGCGACGATCAGACCCTCGATGGTGACGTCGGGCGAGGCGATGCGTATGGTGTCGCCCTGCAGCCCGCCGCTCACGGTCGGGCGGTTCATGCCCTTGAGCGTAATGGGCTTGTCGATCAGCAGGCGCTCCTCGTAGAGGCCCCGTTCCACCAGCACCGTGTCCCCCGCCGCGGCGCGGCTCACCGCCGCGGCGATGGACTGCCCCGGCTGCACGCGCCACTCGGCGGCGCCGGCCGAGAGGGCCAGCGAAAAGCCGGCAACGAGAAGCCAGAAACGCATCAGTACAGCCATTTCAGCTCGGGCAGGCCATGGAGGAACTCCAGCGCGCCCACTGCCTTCATCACCAGGAACAGGCCGGCGCCGATGAGCAGGTTCTTCATGGCCACGTAGGAGATCATGTCCGCCCAGGTGGCATCGCGCAAGCGCCGGCCCCACCACGGACCTTCCTTCACATAGGGCTTGCAGTTCATGCGCGCCACCACCTCGTACACGCTCCACGCCAGCCACCATCCCAGGATGATGCCGGGGCCGAGCTTGCCGGCGGCGCCCAGCAGCCAGATCCAGGTGACCAGTACCGCCAGGGCCAGGCTCGCCGCCTGAATGAGCCGGTGGCGCCGCAGGAACTTGCCGCTCCAGGGGATCAGGTGGTCCACGAGCTCGCGGCGCAGCCAGGCCAGGATACCCAGGCGTGGCTCGGCGGGCGGAGTGGGTGGCACGGGCACGGGCGTGATGGGAATGAAGTAGCCGTCGGCACCTATGGGCGTGAGCGGCAGGCCCGCCCTGGCGCGCCGCTTGCGTTCCTGCGCCAGGGGCGGGCAGGCATGGTCGTCATAGTACATGACCATGCAGTCCAGGCACAGCAGGCACTCGCGCTGGTCGATACGGCCCGACTTGTCGATGGCGAGCGAGGCGCAGCCAGCGGCGCAGGCGTCGCAGGGGCCGCACTCCCGCTTGCGCTTCAGGCCCCACCAGCGGAAGGTGGAGGGCACGGCGAGGCTGGCGCCGAGGGGGCACAGGTACTTGCAGAAGGGCCGCTCGATGAACAGCGCGGCGGCGAGCAGCACGACCCAGAAGGTGACGAAGGGCCAGGAGCGGTTCCACACGCCCACCAGGAAGGTGGTCTTGAAGGGCTCCACTTCCGCCAGCTTCTCCGCCAAGCCCATGGAATAGAAGGAGACCCCCAGCAGCCCGGCGAAGATCAGATACTTGGTCCATTTCAGCTTGTCGTGCACCGTCTGCGGCGGTTTGAACTGCCAGCGCTTCAATCCCAGGGCGCCCGCCACCTTGAAGGCCAGCTCGCTGAGCGCCCCGTAGGGGCACATCCAGCCGCAGAACATGCCGCGGCCCCAGAAGAACACGCTGATGATGATGAACCACCAGAACAGGAAGATGAAGGGATCGGACAGGAACAGCTCCCACTCCCACTTGAACAGGATGGAGTGGAACCAGGTGAGCACCTGGGTGATGGAAGGCTGGGCCATGAGGCCGAAGCCGGCGAAGCCGATGCTGACGATCCACAGGGCGTACTTGGGCACCGACACCCAGCGCTTGTCTTTGCGGCGCGCGCGGCGCACCAGCCGGTCGCGGCTGGCGTAGAGCAGGCCGCCGGCGCCGAGGAAGGCCAGGAAGAAGCCGATTTCCACGGTGCGGCTCTTCCACACCTTCAGCCAGGCGGGGTCGGGCCGCTGGTAGTGGGGGCGTCCGCCTTCCAGGTAGCGCCCGGGCAGCCAGTATTCCCGGTCGAAGTTCACGAAGGTCTTGGCGCCCGTGTCCTTGTCCATCTTGTTGGCCAGGAACACCAGGCTCCAGGGATAGGCGGCGGAAAAGGCCGGGCTGCGGATGATGAAGATGGCCGATTCCCGGTAGGCCGGCGCGCCGGCGGCCTCGATGCCGTAGAGGTTGAAGTAATCCAGGTCGCGGAAGGTGAAGGTGTCCATGTCCTGGGCCACCTGCACCCGGTCGTAGATGCCGCCGCGCACGAAGCCGGAGCCCTTGAACGATCCCATGCCCGACGCGATGATGAAGATGGCATGCTCGCCGGGTTTCAGGCGCGCCATCAGGCTCTCGTAGCCGCCATCGCCCAGGATGCTGCGGCCCACCGCCGGCGTGTTGAGGTAGCCGAACCACATGTCGATGTAGGGCTGGCCCGTGGGGGCGATGCCGACCTCGGCCGGGTCCACCGTCAGGCGCTGCACGCTGCCTTCCTTGACCAGCACCGGCCAGGAGAGCTTGTCGGCCACCGGCGCGAACTTCGCCTGAGGCCGCATGGTCGGCTTGATGATGCCCACCTGCTTGGCGATCTCCGTGCCGCTCCTGAGCATCACCTGGTTCTGGGCGATCACCGTCACCGTGGCGCCGGTGATGGCGTCCACGCCGATGACGCCTTGATCGGGGCGCGCCTTGCCCACCTCGATCTTGTCGCCGACGAACTTGCCGACGTACTGCTTTATGAACCTGGTGAGCTCGCTCTCCGGAATGCCCAGCAGCAGGATGGGCTCCGAGTGGCGCAGGATCTTCGCGCCCGTGATGATGCCCTTGGTGTCCATGCCGATCAGGGTCACCACCGGCTTGCCGGAGTAGGCGGGGATGTCCACGATGTCGGTGGACAGGAACACGTAGCCGACGAGCTTTTTGGCTTCGCCCCGGTAGGCCTCCACATAGGCCGGTCGGCCCTTGCGCGGCGAGAAGCTGTCGGCGCCCGGCAGTACCTCCCGGCAGGGCACGTAGGCACACAGGTCGGGATCGGTGGCGAGCTGCGCCGGCAGGGGTGCTTCGTAGGAATCCGCGTGCACGCCCGCTGCAAGGAAGGCGAGGAGGAGGACGAGCCAGAGGCTCAGGATACGGCTGTGGGAATTCATGACCAACATCACAAGGACTGTGACTCGATTCTAGAGGGTGAGAAAGGGGCTTCCCTTGCGCCGCGTCAAAAACAGTTACGACGCCATACCGCACCGGAGGTGCTTTTATCCTTGAAACCGCAGTTGGAACCGCCTTCGACGCAAAGATCGCAAAGACGCAAAGGCCGCAAAGAACGATCCGCAGCCTCACCCTTTGGGTGTCGGCCATCCTTCAGGATTGTCCTTTGCGTCCTTTGCGTTGCTTCGCGTCCTTTGCGTTAAGTGCGGTTTTCAGATTTATGGCCCCATAAACAAAATGGGGGAGACACCGTCTCCCCCAATGCTGCTGCTTAGTCCCGCCGTTACTTCTCGACGATCATGCGCGAGCGCATCTCCAGGTGCAGGGCGTGGCAGAAATGGGTGCAGTAAGCCCAGTACACGCCCGGCTTGTCCGCCTTGAAGGTGACCGACTTGGTTTCCTGCGGGTTCACGATGAAGTTGATGTTGTACTTCGGGATGGCGAAGCCGTGGGTCAGGTCCTCCACCTTGTCCAGGTTGGTGAGGACGATGGTGACCTCGTCGCCCTTCTTCACCTTGAACTCGCGCATGCTGTAGGCCGGGGCGAAGGAGGCCAGGTACACCGTCACCTTGTTGCCCTTGCGCTCGATGCGCGATTCCTTGATGTCCTTGACGGCGTTCGGGAACTCGTTGATGTCATAGACCTGGCGCGTCTTGATCTTGTCACGCTTGAAAATGATGAAGTCGTGGGGCTCGGGACGCACCGGGTGCTCGGCCACCAGTTTCATCTTCTCGCCCGAGATGTCGATCAGTTGCTCGTTTTCCGGATGCAGCGGCCCCACCGGCAGGAAGCGGTCCTTGGAGAATTTGCAGCCCACCGCCAGCCACTTGCCGTCGGCTTCCTTGGTCTCCGACATGGAGGCATTGATGTGGCCCGGCTGGTAATGCACGTCGATGCGGTCCACCACGTACTTGACGTTCTTGTCGCCTTTGTAGAACTTGATGGCGGCATCCACGTTCCACTTCACCACCTGGCTGTCCAGGAACAGGGTGGTGTAGGCGTTGCCCCGGCCGTCGAAGGCCGTGTGCAGCGGTCCCAGGCCCAGTTCCACCTCTGCCACGATCGCTTCCTTCAAGTCCTTCACTGCGCCTTCGAACCAACCGTTTACGGCCGCCAGGTCGATCACCGTGGCGGTGGGCGAGAGCTTGCCGGCGCAGATGAAGTACTTGCCGTCGGGCGAGGCGTTCACGCCGTGGGGGTTCTTCGGCACCGGCACGTAGGCGGTGAGCGCGGTCTTGGGATCCTTGTTCGCCTCACGGGTGCCATCCACCACCGGGACCTTGGAGTCGCCGTAGGTCTTGAACTTGCCCGCCTTCACCGCCGCCTCGATGCGCGCGACGTTGAAGAACAGGCAGGCGTCCTTCTCGGCGGACATCATGTCCTCGTACTTGGCGCCCATCTCGGTGTTGTACTGGTTGGTGGCGGCCAGCCGCCCGTCATAGGAGGTGGCCACCAGGTCGCAGTTGCCGTCGATCAGCACCTGCCAGCGCACTTCCATCTTCTCGGCGTCTACGCAGGTAAACAGCGAACGGTACTTGGCGGTGTCCTCCATGCCCGTGCCGTCGTTGGGCAGGGGCAGGCTGAACTCGGCGCCGGCGAACACGCGCGTGGTGTAGTTGATGTTCGCATCGACCGGGTCGCGCTTGTCCGGGAAGATGCCGTGGAAGCCCTGGATGTTGGGAATGTCGACGATCTTGTCGCACTCGAAGGTGTCCAGCCGGATACGCGCCATGCGGCCGTTGATCTTGTCATTGACCCAGGCGTACTTGCCGTCGTAGGTGCCGTCCTTGTAGGAGGCATGCACGTGGTGGGTGTCGGCGACGGTGTATTGCAGGCTGCCGTCGGCCTTGGTGCCCATGATCTTCTTCGATTCGTTGGTGATGCCCCAGCCCACCAGCGGATCCGGGTTGAACACCGGAATGCGATGGATCTCGCGGCCCGAGGGCAGGCCCAGCACGCGCACGTCGCCGGTATGGCCGCCGCTCCACAGGCCGTAGTAGTCGTCCAGTTGCCCCGGGGTGCGGTGCGGGTCCATGGCGCCGTGCGCCGCGGCGACGGCCGGCTTGGGTGCTTCCGCGGGGGCCGTGGTGGCGGGCGCCTGTTCCTGCTTGCAGGCGGACAGGCCGACGGACAGGCCGGCGCCGGCAAGACCCGCGAGGGCAGCGGAATTGAGGAACTTGCGGCGGCCGGGACTCGGCGGTACGTCCGCCGTCGGCTTGTCTTCACGGATACTCATGTCGATCTCCCTTTAAGCGTGATCAAGAAATTCGGAGCTTGCCGTCGATCGTCAGTTGGCGATGCCGGACGCGAGCGCCATGGAATCGGTCAGAGCCGGTGCGGGAATGGGCGCCTGTCGCGCTCGCCGGCTGCGGCAATTTGTCGCAGCCGGCGGCAGGATACGCCGCGCATCTTCGGATTTAACTGATCTAGGTCAAGAAACAGCGGGGGATACGAGAGGGAAGGGCGGTGGAATTGAGAAAAGTCAAATGTGCTTCGATCAGGCGCGAGCAATCAGATGGGTTCCATGGAAATGGCCCGGGCCGGGCAGGCGCGGTAGCAGGCGCCGCAGCCGGTGCAGCGCACCGGGTCCAGGGCCGGCTGGGCGGCGGCGTTGAGCTGGGGATGGAAGCGGATGGCCCGGACCGGGCAGGCGTCGCCGCAGGCGCGGCACACCACGTTTACGCGCGCCAGGCACTGGGGGCCGATGAACGCCTTCAGGCGCCAGGGCGCCGTCTGCTCGCGCCGCTGCAGCGCCCGCGGCTGGCAGCGGGCGGCGCATTCGCCGCAGAAGGTGCACTCGCCCGGGGCGAAGTCCACCTTGGGATAGCCCGCTTGGTCCTTGACGAGGATATGCTGGGGGCAATGGTCGACGCACTCGCCGCAGCGGGTGCATGCGGCGAGGAACCCGGCTTCCGCCAGGGCCCAGGGCGGGCGCGCTGCCTGCTGCCGGCGGCCGAACTGGCCGCGCAGGAACTGGCGCCGGCTGATGCCCTGGCTCATGTCACTTGACAGGCTGCTGCGGCTTGCCCAGGGTGGCGCGGGCGGCCTGCGCCCGCTCTATGCTCTCGGCCACGGAGCGGGCCTCCTCGGAGCCGGCCGGCAGTTGCGCCAGCACCTTCTGCCAATGGCTCACCGCCAGGGCATAGTCGGCGCGCTCAAAGGCGGCCGAGCCCGCCAGCACACGCGCATAGAGGTTGTCCGGGTCGAGCTTGAGGGCCTTGTCCAGCAGGTCGGTGGGCTTGCCGGCCAGATTGCCCTGCTGCGCCAGGGCGAGGGATTCGGCGTATTCGGTCAAGAGTTGGGAGTTCTCGTTCAGCAGCTTGCCGGCATTGGCAAAGGCCTCGGCAGCCTCGCCGTAGCGGCCCATGACCCGGTAGGAGCGCCCGAGCATGGCCCAGCCCTGGGCATCGTCCGGGTTGTCCTTGAGCCTTTGCGCCAGGGAGGCGACCATGGCCTCCACCTGGGCGGCCGTCACCTGGCCCTGGGGTGCCTGGGGCGCCAGGGCATCGGGATTGCCCAGCACGAAATAGGTACCCATGGCCGCCAGGGGCAGGGCCACGGCCAGCACCGCGGCGGCGGCCCGGGCGCCGCGCGCCGGCGCCGTCGGCGCCTCGCCGGGAGCGGCCGCCTCCTCCAGCACGCGCCGCTGCAGCTCGCGCTTGGCCTGATCGAAGTCCGCCTCCGACAGCACGCCGGCGCTGCGGTCCCGTTCCAGCTCGGCCAACTGGTCCCGGTACACGGCGGCATTGACGGCGGAGCGCTGTGCCTGGTCGACGATCTTGGCGCCGCGCCACAGGGAACGAACCAGCAGGAGCACGACGACGGCGGCCAGGGCGGCCGCGAGCAGGAAAAAGGTCAGGGTCACGATTGCTTTTCGGTGTCAGTGGCGCCTTGGCTGAGCAGCGCGTCGGCGCGCGCCTGTTCTTCGGCGCTGAGGGTTGCGTCGTGTACGCGGCTGCCGCGCCGTCGCAGGTAGAGCACCAGGGTTGTCATTCCCGCCACCAGCAGCAGGGCCGGGCCGAACCACAGCAGCAGGGTGGTGCCTTTCAGGGGTGGGCGGTAGCGCACGAAGTCGCCGTAGCGTGCCACCATGTAGTCCATGATCTCCCGGTCGCTGCGGCCTTCCCGGATCTGTTCGCGGATCTGGCGGCGCAGATCCACCGCCAGGTCGGCGCGCGAGGCGGCCAGGGATTCGTTCTGGCACACCAGGCAGCGCAGCTCTTCCGAGATGGCCACCAGGCGCTTCTCCACCGCCTCGTCCGCGGCCAGCGGCGCGGCCTCCCTGGCCCAGGCGGAGGCGAGCGCCAGGGTGCACAGTATTGCCAGCAGCCATTCCTTCATTCCCAAAACCTCATTTGAACCACAGAGACACAGAGGCACAGAGTGGGAAAAACAAGAGAAATGTGTTGGCACTTCCGATCACCACTCCAACGACGCTGACAACCCTTTGTTTCTCTGTGCCTCTGTGCCTCTGTGGTTAAGGGGTCTACGGTTTTAAAGTTCATTTCTGCAGCTCCCGCACCAGCGGCAGGATCTTCTCCTGCAGCGCTTCGCGCGTCACCGGCCCGATGTGCTTGTGGCGGATGACGCCGGCCTTGTCGATGACGAAGGTCTCGGGCACGCCATAGACGCCGTAGTCGATGCCCACGCGCCCTTCCGCGTCGGCGATGGACAGCACATAGGGATCGCCGAACTGCTGCAGCCAGCGCAGGGCGTCGTCGCGCGGATCCTTGTAGTCCAGGCCCACGATCGGCACCGCCTTGGTCTTGGCCAGCTCCATCAGCACCGGGTGCTCCTCGCGGCAGGACACGCACCAGGAGGCCCACACGTTGAGCAGCCACACCCTGCCCTGCATGTCCTTGGGCGAGAAGGTCTGGTGCGGGTCGGCCAGTTGCGGCAGGGTGAACGCGGGCGCCGGCTTGCCGATGAAGGGCGAGGGCACCTCGCGCGGGTTGAGGTTCAGCCCGATGCCGAGAAAGACGACCAGAACAATGAAGCCGATCAGGGGCCACAAAAAACGGTTCATGACGCCGCTCCCTCGGCCGCCAGGGCGCTGCGCGCCTGCTTCACCTTGAGCCGATAGCGCCGGTCGCTGGCGGCCACCAGGCCGCCCAGGGCCATCAGCACGCAGCCGCCCCAGATCCAGTCCACGAAAGGCTTGTAATACACGCGCACGGCCCAGGCGTTGCCGTCCAGGGGCTCGCCCAGGGAGACATAGACGTCGCGCGTGAGGCCGGCGTCGATGGCCGCTTCCGTCATGGGCATGGCGGAGGAAAAGTACTGGCGCTTCTCCGGGTTGAGCACGCGCAGCACCTTGCCGTCCCTGGACAGCTCCACGTCACCCATGGTGGAGACGTAGTTGGGCCCGTCCACGCGGCGGATGCCCAGCAGCTTGAAAGTGTAGCCGCCGACAGTGGTGGTGTCGCCCGGCGCCATGCGCACGTCCTTCTCCGCCTCGTAGCCCTTCACCAGGGTGACGCCCACCACGAACACGGCGATGCCCAGATGCGCCAGGTGCATGCCCAGCCAACTGCGCGGCTGGGACGCCAGGCCGCTGCGGGTGGCGCGCAGGCGCTCGACCACGTTGACCACCACGCTGCCGGCGATCCAGGCGGCAGCCAACAGGCCCAGGGCCACCAGGGGCGACCAGCGGCCGTAGAGGAAGGGCACGGTCACGGCGATGACCAGCGCCGCGGCGAAGGCCAGCCGCAGGCGCCGCGCCATGTCGCCCAGGTCGGCCGCCTTCCAGCGGGCGAAGGGGCCCAAGGCCATGAGGAACAGCGCCGGCACCATGAGGGGCACGAACACCAGGTTGAAATAGGGGGGGCCGACCGACAGCTTGCCCAGGCCCAGGGCGTCGATGAACAGGGGATAGAGGGTGCCCAGCATCACCGAGCCGGCGGCCACCACCAGCAGCACGTTGTTCACCAGCAGCAGGGATTCCCGCGACACCAGTTCGAAGCGCCCGCCCAGGCCCACCTTGGGGGCGCGCAGGGCGAACAGCACCAGGGAGCCGCCGATGACCAGAGCCAGCAGGATGAGGATGAAGATGCCGCGGCGCGGATCGGTGGCGAAGGCATGCACCGAGGTCAGCACGCCGGAACGTACCAGGAAAGTGCCCAGCAGCGACAGGGAAAAGGTGCCGATGGCGAGCATCACGGTCCAGTTCTTGAAGCTGCCGCGCTTTTCCGTCACCGCCAGGGAGTGCACCAGGGCGGTGCCCACCAGCCAGGGCATGAAGGAGGCGTTCTCCACCGGATCCCAGAACCACCAGCCGCCCCAGCCCAGCTCGTAATAGGCCCACCAGGACCCGAGGGCGATGCCCAGCGTTAGGAAGATCCACGCCGCCGTGGTCCAGGGGCGCGACCAGCGCGCCCAGGCGGCATCGAGGTTGCCCGACAGCAGGGCGGCGATGGCGAACGCGAAGGCCACGGAGAAGCCCACATAGCCCATGTAGAGCATGGGCGGATGGAACACCAGACCCGGGTCCTGCAGCAGGGGATTGAGATCGCGGCCCTCGGCGGCGGCGGGCAGCAGGCGCTCGAAGGGGTTGGAGGTGAGCAGCACGAACAGCAGGAAGCCCGCCGACACCAGCCCCAGCACGCCCAGCACGTGCGCCACCATGGCTTCGGGCAACTGACGCGAAGCCAAGCTCACCGCCGCCGTCCAGCCGGCCAGCATCAGCATCCACAGCAGCAGCGAGCCCTCATGGCCACCCCACACCGCCGCCACGCGGTACATCAGCGGCAACTGGGAGTTGGAATGGCTCGCCACATAGATCACAGAGAAGTCGTTATGGACGAAGGCCCAGGTGAGGGCAGCGAAGCTTGCCGCCACCAGGAGGAAGTGCGCCCGCGCCGCCGGCCGCGCGAAAGCGATCCAGGCGGCATTGTGCCGGGCGGTGCCGGCCAGCGGCAGCAGCGCCTGGGCGAGGGCGACGAAGAAAGCGAGGATGAGGGCGAAGTGACCGAGCTCTGGGATCATGGGGATGCCTACTGTTTGACCGATTGCGCCGCCTTGTGCGCCTGCTCGACGGCATGCGCGGCCTCGGGGGGCATGTAATTTTCGTCGTGCTTGGCCAGCACTTCCGAGGCGACGAACACGCCGTCGTGGCCCAGCTTGCCCTGGGCCACCACGCCTTTGCCCTCGCGGAACAGGTCGGGCAGGATGCCGGTGTAGGCCACGGGAATCTGCCTGGCGGTGTCGGTGACCACGAATTGCACCGTCAGGCCGTCGGCGGCACGCTTGACGCTGCCCGTCTCCACCAGCCCGCCGATGCGGAAGGTGCGGTCCTTGGGCGCCTCGCCGGCGGCCACCTGGGTGGGCGTGAAAAAGAACACCAGATTGCTCCGGAAGGCGTTCAATACCAGGGCCGCGGCCAATCCCAGCGCGGCCAGGCCGCCCACGATCAGGGCGGCGCGCTTGTGTCTATTCTTCATCGGTTGCTTCCTGTTTTGCTGCCAGTTCCCGCTTCAGTTCCGTCAGCGCCGCCTTGCGGCGGTGGCGCAGCAGCAGCGGTTCAAGAGCCATTAGAGCGGCGGCCAGGCCGAACGATCCCCACACGTAGAAGCCATAGCCGCCCATGGCGAAGAATTCGGCGGGGCCGCCCCAGTTCATGATTTCACCTCCGGCAGTTCGTACACCCAGCCGGCGTTGCGCTCCCGCTCCAGCATGATGCAGCGCACCCGGTACAGGGCGGCGGCGATGGCGTACATCCAGAACGACAGCACCATGAGCAGCATGCCCCACAGCATGGTCCTGGCCATGGTCGGCGCCTTGGTCAGGGACACCGAGGCGCCCTGGTGCAGGGTGTTCCACCACTGCACCGAGAAATAGATGATGGGGATGTTGATCACCCCCACCAGCAGCAGCACCGCCCCCGCCCTGTCGGCGCGGCGCGGGTCGTCGATGGCCGACTGCAGGGCGATGAAGCCCAGGTAGAGGAAGAACAGGATCAGCGACGAGGTCAGGCGCGCGTCCCACACCCACCAGGTGCCCCACATGGGCTTGCCCCACAGGGCCCCGGTCCACAGGGACAGGAAGGCGAACAGGGCGCCCGTGGGCGCCAGGGCGGAGGC
Organism: Uliginosibacterium gangwonense; assembly: GCA_020723855.1. Classification (GTDB taxonomy): domain Bacteria; phylum Pseudomonadota; class Gammaproteobacteria; order Burkholderiales; family Rhodocyclaceae; genus DYIB01. Next base: position 4,198 of record DYIB01000028.1, on the reverse strand, counting down.
CATCATGCCCGACAGCCGGGTGTTCAGCGACAGCCCCAGGGCGGCCCAGAAGGCCATCACCAGGTAGATGAACATGGACATCCAGGCGGCCGCCACATGTACGAAGATGATGCGGTAGCCCTCGCCCTGCTGGGCGTCGGTGGGCGCCACGAAGAAGCCGATATAAAGCCCGGCTGCGCCGAACAGCACGGCCAGGGTCGCGAACCAGGGGATCATCTTCCCCGCCAGGGGATAGAAGGTCTGGGGCGACGAATACTTGAACCAGTTGATCAGCCTGCGGCTCATCTCATTCCAACGCAATTCTCAGGGCGATGGTGGTCGCCCATACCGCAAAAAAGACCGCCAGGGCGAGCATGGCCGCCAGCAGCGACAAATGGGCGCCGGCTCCCAGTCCCGACACCTGCGCGCCCACGGCGCCGGCGCCGAAGATCAGCACCGGCACGTACAGGGGCAGCACCAGCAGGGACACCAGCACGCCGCCGCCGCGCACCCCCAGGGTCAGCCCGGCGCCGATGGCGCCGATCAGGCTCAGCACCGGCGTGCCGATGGCCAGCGACGCCACCAGGACGGCCAGCGAGCCCGCCGGCAGGTCGAACTGCAGGCCCAGCACCGGCGCCAGCACCGTCAGGGGCAAGCCCGACAACAGCCAGTGGGCCACCACCTTGCCCGCCACCAGCAGACCCAGGGGCACCGACGACAAGACCATCTGTTCCAGGGTGCCGTCGGCGTAGTCCAGGGCGAACAGGCGGTTCAACGACAACATGGTCGCCAGCAGCGCCGCCACCCACAGCACGCCCGGCGCGATTTTCCGCAGCATGTCCATCTCCGGGCCGATGCCCAGGGGGAACAGGCTCACCACGATGACGAAGAAGAACAGCGTGGTGAGCACGTCCGACTTGCGCCGCATGGCCAGCTTCAGGTCGCGGCGTATGACACCGATCAGGGCGGAAAGTGCGCTGACCTCGCTCATGGTGGGCTCACGGGCCGATCCGCAGGCTGCGCACCGCGCCGCTGGCGAGCGGCACCTCCTGGTGGCTGGTCAGTACCGCCAGGCCGCCGCGCGCCAGATGGGCATCGATCACCCCCGCCAGCCACTGCACCGCATGCACGTCCAGGGCGGTGAGCGGCTCGTCCAGTACCCACAGCCGGGTGTCGTCCAGCAGCAGCCGCGCCAGGGACACGCGCCGCTTCTGGCCCTGGGACAGCACCCGCACCGGCAGCTCCTCGCGGCCCTTGAGCCCCGCCTCGCGTAAGGCGCGGCGCGCCGCCGACCGGGGCACCGGCCGCCCGGCCAGGGCCGCCGCGGCGACCACGTTCTCCTCGGCCGTCAGCTCCTCCTTCACGGCGTTGAGATGCCCGCAGTAGAGCAGGGTGCGCCGGTAGTCGTCGGCCACGCGCTTGAGGGGCTCGCCCTGCCAGCGGATCTCCCCCGCCGCCGGCGGCATCAATCCGCACAGCATGCGCAGCAGGCTGGTCTTGCCGGCGCCGTTGGCCCCCTGCACCAGCAGGCATTGGCCGGCCTCGAGCCGGAACGACAGCCCCTTGAACAGGGTGCGGTCGCCGCGCTGGCATTCCAGATCGAGGGCCTCGAGCACCTGGCCAAAATCCTTCAGTTGAGCCGGCGCATATTTTGCACGCGGCAGGGGGCGGAAAGCTTAATCAGGATCAAACACCCGTGCCGGGCTGGCGCACCAGACGGGCCTTGATTTTCGCGGCGACCTCGAACGGGGACGGCAGGCGCGGCTCGAAGCGGGGCCAGTCCACCGCGTCCAGGGTGTTCTTCACCAGCAGCCCCAGATCCGTGTCGCCCTCCATGACCAGGCGGCGGCTGAAGAACAGGGTGTCCGGGTCCTCCTGGCGCAGGGCCAGGGCCAGGAAATCGCAGACCCGGGCGGAAATGGACAGATCCGGCTCGCCGCCGGCGCTCACGGCCTTGAAGCCCTTGGCCGTGAGCATGAAGCGCAGGGTCAGGCCCGCATCCGTCACCCGCAGGCACACCAGCTTGCCCACCAGGGGTTCCAGGTTGTCTCGGGGCAGGATGCGGTCCAGGGCCAGGTTGAGCGCCGTCACCAGGGCCATGGTGGGCGGGAGCTGGGGCAGGCGCGCGTTGATGGCGCCGACGGGCTTGGGCAGGTGGAACTCGGGCACTTTGAAGCCGCCTTGAAAGGCGTCGCGCAACTTGGTCAGGGCATTCATGGGCGGTACGGGCCGCGAGGGCTCGGACAAAAAATGGCAAAAGCGGAATTTTCCGGGAAAATGAAGTCCTTAGCAAATCTGATGGCCGGCGCCTTGGTTCCGGCTCCCAGCCTTGCCCTCTGCTGGCCTGTCCGGGGCTCGAGGCCGGAACTGGCGCGCGTCCCGATAGTACTCGGCCGACCCGTTGTCCGCCGTCACGCCCGGAATGCCCAGCAGCGGCAGGGGGTGGAGCGCCTTCGGCTGGCGCAGGCAGGCCGGGTCCGCGACTTTTCGGGCGAGCCAGGCGTCCAGTTCCTCTCGTTGCGCGGCCAGCGGCCAGGCGAGCCAGTCGGGATCCACGACCCGGTACCAGGCCTTGCCGCACAGGCCGACAAAGGGCGCGCGCAGGGAATCGTAGGTGGCGTGGCCGAAGACGATGAAGCGCATCCCTTGGGTGAGCTCCCCGCGCCGGTGCCAGAACGCTTCCTCCCAGCGATGGGCCCGCAGCAGATCACAGAGGGAGGCGTCGCTCGACACTACCACCACGCCGCATTCGTCGAACTGGGTGAGGGCATCCCGCACCGGTCCGCGTCCCGGCAGTCGCGCCGCGCCGCGCCGGACGATCTCGTGCACATGGCGGGCGTTGATGGCTGCCTTCGCGCGGGGAAAGGCGCACCACACCAGGGCATTGAAGAAGTCGTGCCAGTTGTCCGGCCGGGTGGGGACCGTACCGTGGCGATGGATGCGCGCCTCGTAGCCCATTTCATCCGACGCCGGAGGCGGCACGAAGCGCAAGGGCGCGCCGCCGCTGCTGCGGGCGCCGGGCCGGAGCCGGGCGAGCAGCCCGTTCAAGGCTTCGAGGGAGCATGGCGCGCCGCCGGGCAGACGCCGCAGCAAGTCTTCCAGGGGAGCGAACAGCGGGTTCGTGAGCTGTGGCCGGATCATCGGGGTACAAGCTGCGGCCGCTACTCCTGATAGCACAACAGATCCACCGCGGCGGCCCGCTCGCGCAGGGGAATCAGCGCCTGGTAGGCCGGCGACGAATGCCAGCCGTGCACCGCCTCCATATGGGGAAAACGGATGACGACGATGTCCGTGTGGGCCTGCCCGCCCGACAAGGTGGCCGCCAGCTTGCCGCGGAACAGCAGTTCCGCCTGCCACGGCGCCAGGGTGGCAGGGACGCGGCTGCGGTACTCGGCCCACGCGTCCTGGTCCTTTACCGTGATATGTCCGACGAGGTAAGCGCTTCCCATAGGTTCGGTCTCCAAGGGTCAAGATTCGCGTGAGGCGGAAACATCGTACCGCAACGGCCGGGCAGCCAGGCACGGGCCGGCGCCGCCCCTGTCCGAAACCGTTCCCGATGCTCTAAGATGCGCACTGTCGAGCCGGCAGATCCTGTTCCTTCGTCCTACTCATGTTTCGCCTGTTGCGCCCACTCCGGTCGCCGCCCCTGGCCGCACTGCTGCTGGCCGCTGCCGGCTGCGCCACGCCGCCGCCGCCGGTCTACCAGGACGAGTCCTTCAGCGCCGAGTCGCCCTTCGCCTACTGGAGCACGCGCACGCCGGAAGCCATCTGCGAGGTAGGCAGACGCGCGTTGTTGAGCCAGGGCTATCAGGTGGCGGATTCCAAGGCGGAAACGGTGCGGGGCGAGAAATTCTTCCAGCCGCAGATGGATCACGGCATGAAGCTGTCCATCACCCTGGTTTGCCTGCCAAGCAACGTGGGCGCCGTGGTCTATGCCAATGCGCTGGAGACGCGCTACGAGCTGAGGTCGCGGGGCAGCAGCGCCGGCGTCAGCGTGGCCGGGCTCGGCTCCATTTCCGTGCCCTGGGCCAGCGACAAGGACGTGCTGGTCAAGGTCGGGGAGCAGACCGTGTCCGACCCCGATTTCTACCGCAGGCTGTTCGCCCTGATCGAGTCCCTGGGCGGCTGAAAGGCGCCGCCCGGCACCACGCCCACCGCCTAGGCGGCCACCTGCTCCAGGCCGGGCCTGCCGTACCAGAACCCATTGCAGGGTTCGGCC
>DYIB01000027.1:9619-31172 GCA_020723855.1 Uliginosibacterium gangwonense | reverse complement strand
GCGGCAAAATCTGCCGCCGCCGGCTTGTCGGCTGCGGCGGCAGGCGTCAGAGACAGCCCTTGCGCGGCGCCCGCAGCGGCATCCACGAGCATCGGCGCCGCCGCCTGGGCGGACGCGCCCGGGGCCGTGGCGAGGACCGCTACGTCCGGCTGGACGCCGGCCGGATGGGTCGCGATGTCGTTGTGCGCCGGTGCCAGCAGCGCCTGCAGCGCCGGCAGCAGGGCGGCGAGAGCGGCATCCGGGGGCTGTTCTTCCGGCGCGGCATCTGCGGCAATATCGGCGCTGCCTGGCGCGAGCAACTGGGCCGGCAGCCCGGCGAAGCCTTCCGGCCCGCCCTTGCCGCCCGGCGACAGCCTTTGCCGCAGCAGCTCGGCAAAGCCCGCCAGCGTCGCTGCCCCATCCGCGGCAAGCGCGTCGGCGCCCGGCGCCGACCCTTGCAGGGGCGCGGCTCCCTGCGGGGGGAGGTTCGGCGGCATCGAGGTGACGGGCATGTCTGGCATGGGGTGCTCCTGTCGCGGGTAAGCGTGTCACTGCCCTGAACAGCAAGCAGTGTGCCAGTCAGTCGTCCGGCATGCCAAAACCCTTGGCGGCGTGCTCGTCCTGGGCGCGCTGCTCGGCCCGGCCTTCGGCCCGGGCCTCAATAGCCTTGTGTCTTTGCGACAGTATGTCAAACGCCTTGACCCTGGTGCGTTGATCGAGCCAGGCCTGCTGGCCGGCCGCAGTCTGCTGCCTGGACTGGGCCAGGCGCTGGCGCTGCTGCTCGACGGCCTCGTCGAGCCGGCCGAGGAAGGACCGATAGTTGCTCCATTGGTCTCGGCCCATGCCGTGCTGCGCCGCTTCGCGGAAGCGCTTCCGGTACTCCTCGCGGTATTGCAGCAGCATCTCCAGCGTCTTTTCCACTTCCTGCTCGCTCGCCAGCAACTGGCCGAGGCGGCGCGCGGCCTCGTCCATGCGCTCAAGCGACAGGTCGAGCAGGGACTGCAGCGGAAACGGCTTCGGCATCCTGTGCTCCTGTTTTTGGTTTACGGCCGAAAGGGGTCGAGCCTTGAGCGCCCGGGGCGCTACGGCGCCCGGTCGAACATCTGGTGCAACTTGAGCACGGCGTCCTCGTAATTCTCCCGCTCGTCCATGCCCTGTTGCAAGAAGGCCTCCAGCCGCGGCTGGTAGGCGATCGCCTGGTCGAGCTGCGGGTCCGAGCCCGCCACATAGGCGCCGACGCTGATGAGGTCGCGCGAGCGCTGGTAGCGGGAGTAGAGCTGCTTGAACAGCCGCACCACTTCCAGGTGGCTGGGTTTGATCAAGCCGGTCATGGCGCGGCTGATCGATTGCTCGATGTCGATGGCCGGGTAGTGGCCGGCCTCCGCCAGGGTGCGCGACAGCACGATGTGACCATCCAGAATGGCGCGCGCCGAATCGGCGATGGGATCCTGCTGGTCGTCGCCCTCCGCCAGCACGGTGTAGAACGCGGTGATCGAGCCGCCGCCTTCCGGGCCGTTGCCCGCCCGTTCCACCAGTTGCGGCAGGCGCGCGAACACCGAGGGCGGGTAGCCGCGCGTGACCGGCGGCTCGCCGATGGCCAGGGCGATTTCCCGCTGCGCCATGGCGAAGCGGGTGAGGGAGTCCATGATCAGCAGCACGTGCCGCCCTTGGTCGCGGAAATGCTCGGCCACGGAAGTGGCGTAGGCCGCCCCCTGCAGGCGCATGAGGGGGCTGGTGTCGGCGGGGGCGGCGACCACCACGGAGCGCTTCAGGCCTTCGGCGCCGAGGATGTTCTCGATGAACTCCTTCACTTCGCGCCCGCGCTCGCCGATCAGGCCGACGACGATCACTTCGGCCGCGGTGAAGCGCGCCATCATGCCCAGCAGCACGCTCTTGCCCACGCCGGAGCCGGCGAACAGGCCCAGGCGCTGGCCGCGCCCGACGGTGAGCAGCGCGTTGATGGCGCGGATGCCCACGTCCAGCGAGCGGCTGATGGGCGCGCGCTGCAGGGGGTTGAAGGGCCGGCTCTGTAGCGACCGGGTCTGCTTGGTGTTGAGGGGTCCCAGGCCGTCCAGGGGACGCCCGGCGCCGTCCACCACCCGCCCCAGCAGGGAATCGCCCACGGGCACGTGCTTGGTGCGGTCGATAGCGCGCCGCCGCGGCACGGAGCGCTCGCCCACCACCGGAGGGGCGGGCGTCGCCTCGATGGGGAGCACCTGGGCGCCCGGCGCCAGGCCGTAGACGTCGTCGGTGGGCATCATGAACAGCTTGTCGCCGGAAAAGCCCACCACTTCCGCCTCCACGCTGCCGCCGCCGGGAATCATGACGCGGCAGCCCGAGCCCAGGGGCAGCTTGAGGCCGGCGGCTTCCATCACCAGTCCGTTGATGCGCGTCAGGCGGCCGCTGATCTGATAGGGTGTGGCGTCGCCCGCCAGCGCCCGGCAGTCGGCCAGGAACTCGCTCCAGCGCTGATGGTGGCCATTCATTTGACGATCCACTCGGCGCCCACGCCCAGGTTCTCCACCACCCGCCGCCAGCGGGTTTCCATGGTGGCGTCCACCTGGCTGCCGGCCGCCTCGATGCGGCAGCCGCCGCGCTGCAGGCCCATGTCCTCGAAAACGCGATGGCCCAGGTGGCTGAGCTGGTCGCCCAGATGGGCGCGCACCAGGGCGGCGTCGTCCGGGTTGAGGAAGATCGCGGCATGCTGGTGCGGCAGTTGCAGCAGGCCCTCGCGCACGACCTCCAGGATCGCGGCGGGGTTGACGGCGATACTCTGGCGCACCACCTGGCGCGCGATTTCCACCGCCAGCGCCACCAGTTCCTCGCCCACCTTCTGATCGAACTCCCTGAGGGCGTGGTCCAGGTTCTCCACCAGGGTGTGCAGGCGCAGGGCCTCCACCCGCGCTCGCGCCGTGCCTTCGTCATAGCCGGCGGCGTAGCCCTGGCGGTGGGCGTCGCGGTGGATGGCTTCGATATCCTCCGCCGTGGGCAGCTTCACCGCCGGCTGGGCGCTGCCTTGCCCCTGCGGCTGCGCCGCGGCCTTGGGTGCGGGCGCCGCGCCGTCGAATGCGCCCAGTTCCCAGCGCTGGTAGGCGGTGAGCTTTTCCCTGGCGATGACTTCAGCCATGTCTCACACCGTCACACATACTGATCCTCCCCCTTGCCGCCCAGCACGATCTGGCCTTCATCGGCAAGCCGCCGGGCGATCTTGAGGATTTCCTTCTGCTCGCGCTCCACTTCCGACAGGCGCACCGGACCCTTGGCTTCCAGGTCCTCGCGCAGCATCTCGGCGGCACGCTGGGACATATTCTTGAAGATCTTCTCGCGCAGCGCCTCGGAGGCCCCCTTGAGGGCGACGATGAGAGATTCCGACTGCACCTCGCGCAGCAGCAACTGGATGCCGCGGTCCTCGATATCCAGCAGGTTCTCGAACACGAACATCTCGTCGATGATCTTTTGCGCCAGCTCCGGGTCGTACTCGCGCACGTTGTCGATGATGGCCGTCTCCAAGGCGGTGCCGACGTAATTGAGGATCTCGGCGGCCGCGCGCACGCCGCCCATGGCGGCCTTCTTGATGTTGGCCGAGCCGGACAGCAGCCGCGTGAGGGCGTCGTTGAGTTCCGCCAGCGCCGCCGGCTGCACGCCGTCGAGGGTGGCGATGCGCAGCACCACGTCGTTGCGCAGGCGCTCGGGGAAGCACTTGAGGATGTCGCCGGCATGGTCGTGGTCCAGGTGCACCAGGATGGTGGCGATGATCTGCGGATGCTCGTTCTTGATGAGATCGGCCACGGTGCCCGGATCCATCCACTTCAGGCTCTCGATGCCGGCCGTGTCGCCGCCCTGCAGGATGCGCGAGATCAGGTTGGCGGCGCGGTCGTCGCCCAGCGCCTTGGTGAGCATGGCGCGGATGATATTCTCGTCCACCGTCACCGGCGTGCCGCGCTGGTTCTCCTCGTGGAATTCGTCGAGCACCGCTTCCACCTTGTTGCGCGGCACCGCCTTGAGCTGGGCCATGGCGGCGCCCAGCTTCTGCACCTCGCGCGGGCCCAGGTGGCGCAGCACCTCCGCCGCCTCGTCCTCGCCGAGGGACAGGAGCAGGGTCGCGGCTTTCGTGATTCCGTCGTCGTTCATGGTTGATGGTCTGTGACGGGTGACGGGTGACGGGTGACAAGAGCCTCGCGCTTCACACGTCACCCGTCACTCGTCACGCTTCACTTGTCACTGCACCTTGTTGGCCGGCTGCGGCGTGCCGACCCATTCCTTGATGATGTTGGCTACCGCCTTGGGATCCTGGCGGGCGATCTGCCGTGCCGCGTCCACCTTGGCGTCGTAGCCCACGAACCCGCCCTGGGCATAGGTCAGCGCGGTCGCCTCGACGCTCTGTTGCAGGCGCGCCGCCTCCGCTGCGCGCTGCATCAGGCGCCGGATGGTGGGGCGGATCACGCCGAAGAACAGATAGGCGGCCAGCCCGGCGAACAGGACATACTTGCCCACCTCGATGCCGGTGGCGATGAGCGCCGGATTCTTCCAGAGGGGTGTCTGCGCGACCGCCTGCTGCTCAGGGGCGGCGAAGGGGGTGTTGGCCACGTTCAGGCTGTCGCCCCGTTCCTTGTTGTAGCCCATGGCTTCCTTGACCAGATCGGTGATCTGCTGCAGTTCCTTGGCGCCGAGCGGCTTCAGGGTGGCCTTGCCGGCGGCATCCACCTCGCGTTTGTGGTTCACCACCACTGCCACGGACAGGCGCTTGACCGCGCCCACGCCCTGGCGCGTGTGGCGGATGGTCTTGTCCAGTTCGTAGTTGATCGTCGCATCCTTGCGCACGTTGGCTCCGGCGATGGCGCCGCCGTGCGCGGCGGCTTCGGCGCCGGCGGCGGGCGGCGTGGTCAGGGGCGCCGTGGCCGGCACCGGCGGCTGGTTGGAAAGCGCCCCGGGCACGCCGGCCGCCGCGGCCGGTCCCGGCGCGGACGATTCGCTGATTTGCTGGCTGCGCACCGCCGCCTCGGCGGGCGCCGGGTTGGGACGATAGGTCTCGGCCATCTGCTCGATGTGGGAGAAATCCACCTCGGCGGTGACCTGGGCGCGGGCGTTGCCCGGGCCGACGATGGGGGCGAGTATGGCCTCGATGCGGCGCACGTAGCTCGCCTCCAGTTCCTCCACGTACTTGAGCTGGGAGGGGTCCAGCCCGTTCTTCTTCTCGCCCACGCTGGAGAGCAGGTTGCCGTTCTGGTCGATCACGCTGACGTTGGTGAGCGACAGATGGGGCACGCTGGAGGCCACCAGATGGGTGATGCCGGCCACCTGCCCGGGCTCCAGGGTGCGCCCGGGATGCAGATTGAGCACTACGGAGGCGGACGGCTTCTGCTCGTCGCGCAGGAAACCGGATTGCTTGGGGATGGCCAGATGCACCCGCGCCCCCTGCACCGCGGCCAGGGACTGGATGGAGCGCGCCAGCTCCCCTTCCAGGGCGCGCTGGTAGTTGATCTGCTCGATGAACTGGGACAGGCCCAGCTTCTGCGTCTCCATGATCTCGAAGCCCACCAGGCCGCCCTTGGGCAGGCCTTGGGAGGCGAGCTTCAGGCGCACGTCATGGACCTGGGTCTGGGGCACGAGGATGGCGCCGCCGGATTCGTTGAACCTGTAGGGCACGTTCATCTGCTGCAGCGCCGTGATGATGTTGCCCCCGTCGCGCTCCGAGAGATTGCTGAACAGCACGGCGTAGGTGGGCGTCCTGGCCCACAGCCAGCCGCCCACGATGAGGGCGATGGCGAGTGCCAGCACGGTGCCGGCGGCGAGCTTCTGCTGCGCCGGCAGGGCCATGAAACCCTGCACGGTCATGGGAGACGCGGTGGTTGTTGCCGGTAGTTGATCAGCCATGATCGACCCGCTTGTTCGTATTGATACCGAAGCCGTCCCCGCCCATCTCACGGATTGGCGGATGACGCCATTCTGATGACGCGGCGGCAAAAGCGGTGGCGGGAATAAGAGGGGTTTTCCTGCCCTTTTCCGGTCCTCGTCGTGGCCCCGGCGCCGTTAATCTGCTGACGTCCCGAAAGGAGCCGAACCCGATGGACACCCCCGTTGCCGCCATGCAAGCCCAAGACGCCGACCGCCTGGCCGAAGCCTTCCGCATATTCAATCGGGCCTCGGAGGAGCTGGCGGGCGCGTACACCAGCCTGCAGAGCCAGGTGGCGCAGCTCACCGCGGAGCTGGCCATCGCCAACGGCAAGCTGCGGCGCGAGTATCAGGAGAAGGCGGCGCTGTCCGAGCGCCTGGGCCTGCTGCTGGACGCGTTGCCGGCAGGTGTGGCCGTGCTGGACTGCCAGGGCATCGTGGAGCAGGCCAATCCGGCGGCGGAAGCCATGCTCGGAGCGCCGCTCGCAGGCCGGGCGTGGGAAGCGGTGCAAGCCGCGCGCCTGGTGCCCACGGCCACGCCGGGCGAGTGGAGCGTGGCCGGGGCGGCCGGGGAGCGGCGCTTGTCCACCAGCGTCACTCCCTTCGACTCTTCGGGCGGACGCATCGTGCTGATCCATGACGTGACCGAGACCCATCGCATGAAGACCCGGGCGGCGCGCAACGAGCGTCTCGCCGCCATGGGCGAGATGGCCGCGGGGCTCGCCCACCAGTTGCGCACGCCGCTGGCGGCGGCGCTGCTGTATACCGCCCATCTGCAGCAGGCCGAACTGGCGAGCGCCGAGCGGGCGCGGCTCGCCGGCAAGGCGGTGGAGCGGCTGAAGCATCTGGAACGCCTGATCCAGGACATGCTGGTATTCGCCCGCGGTGAATCGGGCGCCGTGGAGAACGTGGCCGCCGCCAGCCTGGTCGCCGAACTGGTGCAGGTGTTCGAGCCCCTGGCGCGCAGCCGCGGCGTGAGCTTCACGGTGTGTGACGAGTCGGCCGGCGCCGCCGTCAATGGCAATCGCAAGGCTCTCGTCGGTGCGCTCACCAACTTGCTGGAGAACGCGCTGGATGCCTGCCGCGACGGCGGCCATGTGGAGCTGCGCGCGGCGCTGGACGAGGACGGCGTCGTCTTTCACGTCAGCGACAACGGCCGCGGCATGGACGAGGCCACGCTTGCCCGTCTGTTCGAGCCCTTCTTCACCACCCGCGCGGAAGGCACCGGCCTGGGCCTGGCGATCGCCCGCGGCGTGGCCCGCTCTCACGGCGGGGACATCGAAGTCCTGTCGGCGCCCGGGGGCGGCGCCCGCTTCCGTCTGCTGCTGCCGGTGGCGGCGGTCCCATCATCCACGCGATCCATGCAAGTCTGGAGACAGTCATGCCTGAGCAGTTGAGCATCCTGGTGGTCGAGGACGATGCCGCCCTGCGCGAGGCGGTGTGCCTGACGCTGGAGTGCGCCGGCCACCGGGTGGTGGCCGCCGACGGCGGCCCGGCCGCCCTGGAGCGGGTGGCGCGGAACCACCTCAACCTGGTGGTGAGCGATCTGCGCATGCAGCCCATGGACGGCATCGAGCTGCTGCGCCGCATCCGCGCCCTGGAGCCCCATCTGCCCGTGCTGCTGATGACCGCCTTCGGCGACGTGGACAAGGCGGTGACCGCCATGCGCAGCGGCGCCTGCGATTTCCTGCTCAAGCCCTTCGAGCCGCGCGTCCTGCTGGAGCACGTGGCGCGCCATGCCGCCGCCGTGCCCGCAGCCGAAGGCGTCATCGCCGCCGACAGCCGCACGCGCAACCTGCTGGCGCTGGCCGCCCGGGTCGCCCGGAGCGATGCCACCGTCCTGCTGCTGGGGGGGAGCGGCGTCGGCAAGGAAGTGTTCGCCCGCTATATCCACGAACAGTCGCCCCGGGCCGGCGCTCCTTTCGTTGCCATCAACTGCGCGGCGATTCCCGACAACCTGCTGGAGGCGACTCTGTTCGGCCACGAGAAGGGTGCTTTCACCGGCGCCACCGGCGCGGCACCGGGCAAGTTCGAGCAGGCCCAGGGGGGCACCATCCTCCTGGACGAGATCTCGGAGATGCCCCTGGGACTGCAGGCCAAACTGCTGCGCGTGCTGCAGCAGCGCGAAGTGGAGCGGGTGGGTGGCAAGCAGCCCATCGCCCTGGACATCCGCGTGATCGCCACCAGCAACCGCGACATGGCCCAGGAGGTGGCCAAGGGCGGCTTCCGCGAAGACCTCTACTACCGGCTCAACGTGTTCCCCCTGCAAATACCGGCGCTGCGCGAGCGTCCCGACGACATCGTGCCCCTGGCGCGGCATTTCGCCGCCCTGCACGGAGGGCCGGCGGCGAGGATTGCCGCCGAGGCCGAGGCAATTCTTGCCGCCTGGAGCTGGCCCGGCAACGTGCGCGAGCTGGAGAACACCGTGCAGCGCGCCCTGATCCTGGCCGGCACCGCGGAGATGGGCGCCGAGCACGTCAAGCTTGCCCTGCAGCTGTGCGGCGAGGCAGCGGTGTGCGCGCCCCGGGCCGCGCCCAGCGCGCCGCAAGCCGCGGTCCCGGCGGCCGGCAGCGATGCGCCCACCAACATGAAGGACCTGGAGCGCCAGCACATCCTGGAGACCCTGAAGGCGGTGGGCGGCTCGCGCAAGCGGGCGGTGGAGCTGTTGGGCATCTCGGAGCGCACCCTGCGCTACAAGCTGCAGCAGTACCGCATGGCCGGCGCCCTCTGATCTGGCACAAGGATTGCAATCCGAGCGGCAGGATTCACGCAGGATAGGGACATGGATACGCGAGGCATAGAGCAGATGCTGGGCGAGCTGCGCGCGGCCGCCCAGGTCGCGGCAGGAAAACCGGCTCAAACCAACGCCGCCCAGGCGCCGGGGGGCGTGGATTTCGGCCAGGTGCTGAAAAGCACCCTGGACCAGGTGAACCAGGCGCAGATGCAGGCCCAGCAGATGGCCCAGGACTTTTCCGCCGGAGGCGGCACCAATCTGCAGGACGTGATGATCGCCCTGCAAAAGGCCAACCTGTCCTTCCAGCAGATGGTCCAGGTGCGCAACAAGCTGGTCTCGGCCTACCACGACATCATGAACATGCAGGTGTAGCGGTAGGCGCCTCAGGGAGCTCTCATCAACAAGAAATCGCCGTCACCGATACCAAAACCGAAGACGGAAAGGCTTTGTTGCCCGAGCCCGCGCAAGCGGGCTTTTTTATTATCGGTGCGCCGGACAGCGCAGCAGGGTCACCGGCACCGAGGCGCGGCGCAATACCTTCTTGATCACTGCGTGGGGTGACAGCAGCCCCCAGCCCAGGCGCGATTCCGCCGCGCCCATGAAGATGCTGTCGCAGTGCTCCCGCTCGGCCACGCGGGCGATGGTTTCGCCCACCAGGCCCTGTTCCAGGTGGGTGCGGAAGGGGATGCCCGCCTGGGCCAGCAACCGGGCCGCGGCGTCCAGGGCGGCCTGGCCGCGGGCGCGCTGGAAGGCCTCGATCTCCCGCGGCAGCAGGAAGCGGCGCACCTCCCAGGCGGTCACAGGCTGCTGGACATTGAGCAGATGCACCTCCACCGGCTCGTGCTGGGCCGCATCCTCGATGAAGTAGCGCACGGCCCGGGCCGTGCGCTCGGAATGATCGACGGGGATGAGGACTCGGCGCATGGGAACTCCTTTCACAAGGCGAGAAACGCCACCACCGCCACGCTGGTGGGCGGCAGGGCGGCGGCCAGCAGCCAGAGGGGATTGATGGCCTCGTCGGGGAACGAGCCCTTGAGGATGGAGAAGCCGGCCGGGTTGGGGGCGTTGGCGATGACCGTCAGGCCGCCGCCGGTCACGGCTCCCGCAACCAGGGCGTACTTGAACTCCTCGGTGACGCCTTCCACGAGCGAGCCCAGGTAGGTCAGGGCGGCGTTGTCGGTGATCGCCGTGAGCAGGGTCGCGCCGAAGTAGAGGGTGGTGGTGTCCATGCCCGCCAGCAATTGCTGCAGCCACCATTTCTGCTGGCCGCCCAGGGTGATCAGTCCGGCGAGGAAGAAGGCGACCATGAGGCCCTCCCTCAGGATCAGGCGGTCCTGGTAGCGCTTGTAGGCCTCGGTGAAACCGAGGAAGAACAGGAACAGTGCCATGAACACGGCGGCATGGTGGGCGGTCAGCACCACGCCCACCAGGAAGGCGAGATGGATGGCCACCACCGGCTTGGGAATGCCTTGGTCGCCGGCGATCTTCAGTTCGATGTTGCGGTTGCTCAGCTCGCGCTTGGCCAGCCAGGTGGCGGCGGCGGCATTGACCACGACGGCGACGGCGGCCTTCCAGCCGAAGGTGGACAGCATGTAGAGCGTGTCCCAGCCCCAGGTGCCGGCCACCATGAGCACCGGCGGTGCGGCGAAAGGCGTGAGGGTGCCGCCGATCGAGACATTGACGAACAGCACGCCGATGGTGATGTACATCAGGCGCCGGGACAGGCCGCGCCGGAAATAGACGTCGCGCAGCATCAGCGCCGCCAGGGTCATGGCCGCCGGCTCCGTGATGAAGGAGCCCAGCAGCGGCACCGCCGACAGCGCCAGGAAGTAGAACGACAGCTTGGCCGGGTAGGGCAGCACCCGGGCGGTCGCCAGCACCAGTGCCCGGGCGAAATGCAGAATGGGGCGGCTGCCGGCGATCACCATGATCACGAACACGAACATGGGCTCGGTGAAGTTGCGCGACTCCAGGTAGCCCACGGCGCTGGAGCCGCCCTCATGCAGGAAGATGAGCAGCACCAGCACGAAGGCCCAAAAGCCGAACACCACCTCCACTTCACCCAGCAGGTGCCACAGGCCGGCGTGGTTGGGCTGCACATGGGCCAGGTGGGCGAAGAAGCGCGTGGAAAAGGTGTGCAGCACGGCGATGCCGAACAGCACCACGGCGGCCAGTTGCAGCAGATCGGGTTCAACGCTGGTCATGGAAAATGGGCGCAAGGGAATCGGGGGAACTTCCACAGACCATGGTAGGCGAAAGGGATGGGCGACGTAATCCGGCGCCATACTTACGGAATTCTCCTTACGTGGGAGGGGTGATGAGTGGCCGGGGCGATGTCTGACCGATGGGGCACGGGAATATACGTACGGAAAACAACCAATGCGCGGGATCGGCAAAGTGACCGACAATGCACGTATGGAAAAGCGAAGACTCCCGGCGCGGCCCGCCGCAAGGGCGTCCGTGGCCGCTGCCTACCTGGCCGGCTATCTGCTGCTGGATTGGGTCAGCTACATCCATCCCCTCGGCAGCTCGGGCATCACGGTATGGAATCCGCCGCCTGCCCTGAGCCTGGCATTGCTGCTGATCGGCGGCCTGCGCAACGTCTGGCTGCTGTTCCCGGCGGCGGCTGCGGCCGAGGTGCTGGTGCGCGGCGATGGGCCGTTGGCCCTGCTGCTGTCGGTGGCGGCAGTTTTCGC
The DNA here is from genome assembly GCA_020723855.1 of Uliginosibacterium gangwonense. Taxonomy (GTDB): domain Bacteria; phylum Pseudomonadota; class Gammaproteobacteria; order Burkholderiales; family Rhodocyclaceae; genus DYIB01. The sequence continues at coordinate 19,871 of DYIB01000027.1, read as the reverse complement.
GGCGGGCTACGGCGCAGCGGCCTGGGTGATGGTCAGGCTGCTGGGTATCGGCCCGCGCCTGCGTCACCCCCAGGACCTGCTGGGATTGATCGGTGTCGTCGCCGCCGCCGCGGCCGTGGTCGGCGCGGTGGTGGTGGGCCTGCACGTCATGGCCGGCACCGTCGCGCGCGCGCAGTTCCCCCATGCCTGGGTGCGCTTCTGGATCGGCGATCTGGTCGGTGTTCTCGGCGTTGCGCCGCTGATCATGGTGCTGGCGGATGCGTCCGCGCGCAAGGCACTGGGTGAGGCGGCGCGGCGGCCCGAGGGCTGGCTGCAACTGGCCGCCATGATGGCCGCCCTGTGGCTGGTATTCGGCGTGGATTACACGGACGAATTCAAGTACTTCTACCTGCTGTTCATGCCTGTGGTATGGATCGCCGCGCGCCATGGCCTGGCCGGTTCCGCTTTGGCCCTGTTCCTGGTGGAGGCGGGACTGATCGTCGCCGTGGAGACGGGTGGACATCCTCCGGCCACGGTGCTGGAATTGCAGGCGCTGATGCTGGCGCTGGCCGTGACCGGCCTGTTCCTGGGCGTCATCGTGGATGGGCGTCAGCGGGTGCTGCTGGAGCTGCGCCAGTCGCTGCGCCTGGCGGCCGCCGCGGAAATGGCGGGGGCGCTGGCCCACGAGCTGAACCAGCCGCTCACCGCCATCGCCAATTACAGTCGCGCCTGCAAGCTGGCCCTGGAGCGGGCACCGGCACAGGTCGCGCCCGCCGTGGACAAACTCGTGAGCGAGGCGGCGCGCGCCGGCAACATCGTGCGGCGGCTGCGCGACTTCCTGCGCGTGGGCGCGACCCAGCTGACCCCGGTGGACGTGGACGGCTTGTTGCGCGAGGCGCTGGCCCGCGCCCGCAGCCGCGCCGCCCTTCCCGGCGTGGAAACCGCTCTGCGCCTTGCCCCGGCGCTGCCGCCAGTGCTGGCCGACCGCCTGGAGCTCGAGCTGGTGCTGCGCAACCTGATCGACAACGCCATCGACGCGGCGGCCGCGGTTCGCGACAACGAGCGCCGCGTGGCTGTTCAGGCCGAGGCGGCGCAAGGCTGGGTGCGCATCAGCGTGCACGACAGCGGCCCGGGTGTGGCGCCGGACATGGCCGAGAAGGTGTTCGAGCCCTTCAGCACCTCCAAGGCGAGCGGCATGGGCCTGGGGCTCGCCATCAGCCGCTCCATCGTCGAGGCCCATGGTGGCCGGCTATGGGCCGAAGCGGGTCCCGGCGGCGGCTTTCATATGACATTACCCGTGGTGAGCGAAGATGACTGAAGGCGATCGCACCGTGTTCATCGTCGATGACGACGCCGGCGTCAGGGATTCCCTGGCGCTGCTCCTGAGCCTGCGCGGCTACCGGACGGTAGTATTCGCCAGCGCCGAGGATTTTCTCGCCACGCAGCGCCCCAACTGGCGCGGCTGCCTGCTGGTGGATCTGCGCATGGGCGGTATGAGCGGCCTGGAATTGCAGCAGCGGCTGCGCGCCGAGGGTATTGCACTGCCACTGGTCATGATCACGGCCCACGGCGATGCGTCCTCGGCGCGCGCCGCGCTCAAGGCGGAGGCGGTGGATTTCCTCGAGAAGCCCATCGACGAAGGCCAGCTCATCGCCGCGCTGGAGGAAGCGTTTGCGCGCGAAGCCCGCCGCGCTTCCCTGCTCGACGCCGGACGCGGCTGGGCGGCCCTGGTCGCGCGCCTGACGCCGCGCGAGCGCGAAGTCATGGAGCTGGTGGCCCGGGGATTGCACAACCGGGAGATCGGCGCGCGCCTGGGCATCAGCCCGCGCACCGTGGAAGTCTACAAGTCGCGGCTCATGGACAAGCTGAACATACGCACCCTGCCCGAGCTGATCCGCATCGCCCTGCAGGCGGAGAACGAGGCGCCGCAGGCGCGCTGCTGCAGTGCGCCTCGGCCCCTGGAGTAGAATGGCTGCATGGGAGATTTGAACGCCCTCTTGAACAGTCGCTTTCCGGCGCATCTGACGCCTCTGGAACGAGGACGGCTACAACGCCTGCTGGCTCGCCTGGCGGCCGAGCCGCGGCTGACCCGGGTGGTCGTGTTCGGAAGCAGCGCGCTCGGCCGTTCCCGAGCCGATTCCGATCTGGACATGGCGGTCTACTTCGCTTCACCGCGCAATCGCGACCTGGAGCGCTGGCTGGAAGCGCAGGCCGCCGCGTCCGACGACGAGGACTCCAGCGCACCCCGGCTTCAAGTCGTGCCGTTCTTTTCGGACGAGCCGCCGAGCCGGCTCGAGGCCGCACTGAAACGCGAAGGCATCGTGCTATGGACGAGAAACTGAAGCTGGCGGAAGCGGAACTACAGCTTGCCGCCGAAAACCTCGCCGCCGCAGCGCTGGTCGCCGGCAACCAACTGTACCGCAACGCGGTCACCGCCCTTTATTACGCAGCTTATCACGTCGTGGTGGCCCTGCTTGCCGCCCACGGCATCGAAACGGCCAGCCATGACGGCGTGCAGGCCCAATTCGGATTGCATTTCGTCAAGACCGGCGCCCTCGACAAGAACGCCGGCAAGTTCCTCGGCAATCTCTACCATGCCCGGCTGACGGCCGATTATAAGGGTTACGTGGACGTCGACCGGCAAGACTACGAAGAGGCCACCAAGCAGGCCAAGGTGGTGGTCGAAGCTGTTGCCGGTTATCTGGCGCGGCAGTTTCCGGCCCTTGACTGTACCCGCCTCCGTTCGCTGAGCGCCGCGCTGTGAGCGGGGGCACTTCTTATATCAGTCCCGACTCGCGCGCCTTGCGCTCCCGTTCCACCTTGATGATGTAGCGCTGGATGAGGTTTACCATAGCGCCGGGCAGGTCTATGAACTGGCAGCCGTAGCGCTTGCTGCGCGTGCCGTTGCGCAGGGTGATCTCGAACAGGTTGCGCACCCGCAGGGTGGTGGTGAGGGTGCCCATCTCGGGCAGTTCCAGGCGGCAGTCGGTGAAGGTGCTGTCTACCTCGAACTCGATGCCGGGCTGCGGTACCATCACCGCCACGCCGCCGCCGCTGATGTCCAGCACGTTCGCCTCGATCACGGTGCGCCCGCCGTCGGGCTGCGGTACCGGGATGAAGCACTTGAGCGGCCTGGCCACGGGTGCGGTGAGGCGGTAGTACTCGCGCCGCTGCAGGCGCAGGACGGTATCGGGCACCTTGGCGCAGAAGGCATCGCGCCCCTGGAACTGAATCTTTTCCACGCCGCGCAGGATGAACTGCACCTTGACCTTGTCGTGGCTGGTGATGCAGACGAGGCGGTCGGCTGCCAGGGCGCGGTGATTCATTTCCTTGCTGGAGCCGTAGTCGAGCACCATGCGGCTGCCGTCGGCGGCGACGGAAACGATGGAGGTGAGCAGAAAGTCGGTCCCCTGGTTGAAATAGACCGTGATCAGCGCGCCCTTCTCCTGCAGGGCACGCAGCAGGAACAGGATCTCGGTCCTGGAGTGCAGCAGGTACTTGCCGTAGTCGTCCGCCTGGATCAGTTCGAATTTCAGCGGCTCTTCTTCCTGCCGGGAATCGCGTTGGTCAGTCATGCCCTTCGAGGGGAGCTGTCGGATGCAAGGAGTTTACCTCAGCCGCCCTCGGCGGGGGGCGCGGCTCGCCCTTCCACGCGGTATAGCCAGGCGAGCAGTTCGGCCACCGCCACGTAGAGTTGGGGCGGGATGTGGGCGTCCAGGTCCACCTGCATCAGCAGCGCCACCAGGTCCGGCGACTCGTGCACATAGACCCCCGCCTCGCGCGCCCGGGCGATGATCTCCTCGGCGATCAGGCCGCGGCCCTTGGCCACCACCCGCGGCGCGCCGTCGCCGCTGCCATAGGCCAAGGCCACCGCGGCGCAGCGGTTCTCAGGCTCGAGCGCCATGGTGCTGCACGCTTATTCCGATCGGCGTGATGCCGGCACCGCGCAGGGCCTCGACCAGCTCCCCCTGGTGCATGCGCAAGCCGTCGAGGGCTGCTTCCGGTGCCGCCAGGTCGATGCGCACGCCGGCGCTGGTGAGGACCATATCTGCCGCGATCTCCCCCATGTTGGGAAAGGTCAGCTTGATGCGCGTGATCCACTGGCGCGGCAGCCCGGCATCGGCCGGTCCCGGCTCGTGATCACCTTCTTCGATCTCCCAATGAAGGGTCTGCCCGGGCCACAGCTCGCCCTGCCACAGGACTTGGTGCGTGGCGACCGCGTCGAGCTGCTGCTGCACGATGGGCAGGAGATCCGGCGGCAGCGGCAGGGCACTGGGGGTGGGGCGGGCGGCTTCCCGCGCGGGCATTGCGGCTTGCGTCTCGCCGCCTCCGGCGGGCGCGGCCTCGGCATCGGTCGCCCGCGACTGGACCGCCTCGGCCGCCGGAGGCGGCGCGACCGGGACGCGGGAATGCTTGCCCTGGGGCTCCTTGAGCAGGTCGTCGAGCGGGAAGCGCCCGGCCACCCACTGCGCCTGGTGCGATTCGTAGAACAGGCCGCTCTCGCTGAAGGCCTGCTTCAGGGCGGCGGCCAGGGGTGCGGCCTGGGGGGTGGGCTGGGGCAGCAGGGGAAGCAGCCGGCTCACCGCCTGGCGCTGGGCGGCGCCCTCCCGGGCGCTGAGCAGCATGCCGATGAGCTGGCCGGCCCGGCTCAGCGTGGCGGCGGAAGCGGCACTGTCGGCGCGGGCGGCGAACACGACTTTGGGCGTGCGCTCCGTGACCACCAGTTCGAGGGAATCGCCGGGATTGGCGGACTGGGGCAGGGCGAGCGTGACCGAGCGTCCCGCCACCAGGGCGCGGAACGTGCCGTCGGGCAGCACCGCCTCGATGCGCGCGACGATGCGGCTCCCGGGATGGAATTCCGGCAGAGCGCCGGGAATTTCCGCCGCGGGGCTGACGGGCTGTACCGAGCCTTCGGTGAGCAACCGCAGCCGCGCCGCCAGATCGCTGGGTATCACGGTCGTCTCCGTAGATGCGCGGCGCGGCCCGTGAGCGCGGCGGGGTCAGCCGAGCGCGCTGTAGGCGTCGCGCACTTTCCGCTCGCGCGCGGCGCCGCCGAGAAACTGCCTCGCGTGCTCCATCCAGGGCTCGGTATGACGACGCACTTCCGCATCGTCCGCCAGGATGCGGCGGATCAGTTCCACCTTGCGGTCGCGCTCTTCGGCGCTGAGCGCCAGGGGCTCCACGCGTTGCAGATGGCGCGCCAGCCCGGCACAGTCCTTCTCCAGTGCCACCAGGCGTTCCCAGTCGCCGGCAGCGGCGGCCGCCACCATCTGGGCGGACAGGGCACTCATGGTTTCGTACATTTGCAGTGAGTTCATGGGGTAGGGGCGGTCAGGCCGCGTGGGGTTGGGCTGTTCTCGCCTGCTCGCCGATCTGTTCCCAGGCCGACTTCAGCTCGGCCAGCAGATGGCTCACTTCGTCGAGAGCGGCCGGGTTGTTCTTCAGGTTGGCGTAGAACAGCCGGTTGCACATGTAATCGTAGAGGGCGGCGAGTTTCGCCGCGAGATCGCCGCCGGCGCCCATGTCCAGGCTCGCCTTGAGGCCGTTGGCGATGATGTTGATCGCCTTGGAGATGCACTCGCCCTTGCGGGCGACTTCCCCCCGTTGCATATGGAGCGAGGCGGAGGCGACGGACAGGAGCGCGCCCTCGAACAGCATGAGGATCAGCTTGTGTGGATCGGCGCTTTCCACTCCGGTTTCCACGCCTATCTTCCGATAGGCGGCGACAGGGTTGTTCATGACGGCAAACATGCGGTTCTCCGTTTGGTTACTTGTTCGACTTCGGCAAGTTGGCGATTTGCTGCTGCAGGAAGTTCGACGTCCGAGTCATGCTGGCGATCATCGAATCGAGGGCGCTGAACTGGGTCCGGAAGCGCTTTTCGATGATCTCCAGGCGACGATTCAGCTCCTCGCGCCGCTTGCCGATCTGCGCTATCTCGTCGTCGATGCCGCCGGTGCGCGCGGCGAGGATGTCGTCGGCTGCCAGCATCTTGTCGATCAGCTTGTCCAACTGCACGGCAAAGCCCTGGGCGAAGTTCAGGGTGCCGCGCGTTCCGGTGGTGCTGCCCTCGACGTCGACCCTGATGCCGACGGCGGTGAGGCGCTGTCCGATGCCCGTTCCTGTCACGCCGCCCAGGGAGCCCGCGACGTCCACGCCGGCGGTATCGGTGGTGGTGCCGAACAGGGTCGCCTGGGCGGTGCCGCCGGAGACGGTGGCGCTGGAAGTCGAGCCGTAGCGGTTGGAAGTGATGGTCAGCACGCCGCCCGATTGCGTAACCGTAACGCCGGCGCCGGCCGCGCTGATGGCGCTGGCGCCGTTGATCTTCGCTTGGATTTCCGCCGCCATTTGGGCGGGCGTGTAGCCGCCGGCGGCCAGGGTGACGGTCGCCGTCACGCCGTCGATCACCACGGTCAGGGTGTCGTTGCTGCCTGTCGTGATCGTCGTGGTGCCGCCCAAGGTCACTGCGCCGACCGCTTTCCCCTGGCTTGCCAAAGTCGTGATGTTCACCTCGTAGGCGCCCGCCTCGGCCGTGGTCGTGGCGGATATGAACTTGATCAGGCTGTCGGTCGGCTTGCCCACGGAGGCGAACAGCGTCGATACGTCCTTGGTGCTGTCGTCGAAGGCTTTCTGCAGCTTGGCGCCGTCCAGGGCCAAGGTGCCGTCCTTCTGGAACGCAATGCCGACCTCGGACAGGGTGGTCAGCCCGCCGCCGGCGTAGCGCAGGGCGGTGTTGAGGGCATCGCGCAGGCGAGTCTCCACGCCGCGCAGCGTGGCGTCGCCGGTCAGAATCGACGCTTGCTTGGTTTCGGCGTTGTAGGCGGACAGGCTCTTGACCGTCTTGACGAGATCGTTGTAACCCTTCACGAAGGCCTCGATCGACGTCTTGACGGTCGAGATGTCCTTGGCGACGGTGACGGTGGTGGGGGTGCCGCCGGTGGTGCCGGTCAGCGTCAGCGTCACGCCCTCGATGACGTCGGTGAGGACGTTCGAAGCGCTGGTGATGCTCACGCCGTTGACGGACAGGGTCGCATCTTGGGCCGGGATCGATTCCTTCAGATTCTTGCCGCTGCCCTCGGCGGCCGCCGGATCGTAGGCCAATTGCGACAACCCGGACATGTCGGTATGGGTACCGTCGTCGTCGCTGACCGTTATTTTCAGGCTGTTCTTGGTGCCCTCGAACTTCGAGGCGATTACCAGGCGGTAGCCCGAGCCGTCGTTCACGATGCTGGCGTTGACGCCGGCATTGGCATTGTTGATGGCATCGCGGATTCCGGATAGGGTGCCGTCGCCCGTGCCGATAGCGATGGTCTGGGCGGGGCGGTCACCGTTGACGGTAAACGTGCCGCCGCTAAATGTGCCGAAGGCGATGGTGATTGTTCCGGTGCCTATGGTCGCGGACGTGCTAGAAAAGGTGCCGGAGGACCTCACGGCGTGCGCCTTGGCCAGCGCCGTGACGTCGAGTGTATAGTTCCCGGGAACCGCCGAATTCGAGGCGCTCACGGTGGCCACGTCGGTCTTGGCAATCGTTGCCTTCCTGGCGGCAAAAGCTGCCGCCGAGGAAAGATTCTTCAGCGTTGCCTGGAAAGAGGACAGTGCGCCTTTCAGTGTGCCATAGGCGCTCAACTTGGCCTGGTACTCGGCCTCCCTCTTGTCCAGCGCGGCCAGCGGACGGCGCTCCAGCGCCATCAACTGGCTGACCAGGCCGTTGACGTCCAGTCCTGAACCGATGCCCGGTGAAGACAGTGCCATTTAATTTCCCAGTCTGCCGATCATGCCTTGCTCCGAAGCAGCAGCCCCTGGAGGCGATCGAGGGCTCTGGCGATCGCAAGGATCTCTTCGGACGGAATTTGACGGATCACTTCGTTCGTCGACGCGTCGATAATCTTGACCACGGTCTTGCCGGTCGTCTTGTCGATCGAAAACTGCAAATTCTGTGCCACGGGCTGGACGACGCGCTGGATCTCCGCCACGGCCTCCCGCACCTGCTCGGGACTGGGCACGGCCGCCGCCTTCGGCGGCCGGGGCACCGCTGCCTGCCCGCGCGGCGCGTCCGCTGCCGTCGAGGCCTGCAACCCTTTTCCCACGCCCGTGAGCTGCGGTATGCCCATTTCCTACACCTTCATCGCTGCGCCGGCGGGGGACGGTCTTGCGACCGCCCCCCGTCGAGTCGCGAGGCTAGAACGAAGTCAGCCGCGGATCAGCGTCAGCACGTTCTGCGGCAGCGCGTTCGCCTGGGCGAGCATCGCCACACCGGCCTGCTGCAGGATCTGCGCCCGCGTCAGGTTGGCCGTCTCCTGGGCGAAGTCCGCATCCTGGATGCGCGATCTCGCGCCGGAGAGGTTTTACGACGTGGCCTGCAGGTTGGTGATGGTGGACTCGAAGCGGGACTGGATGGCGCCCAGATCCGCTCGTATGCTCGACACCTTGGCCAGGGCGGCATCGACCACGTCGATGGCGGACTGCGCGCCGCTTGCCGTGCTGATGTCGATGGCGCTGACGTAGCTGGCGGAGGCGGATACTGCCGTGCTGGCGGCCGTGTCGAGCACGCTACCGGCGGTACCGGCCACATTGGAGCTCACCGAGAAGGTGTTGGGCGAGTTGAAGGTCACCGTGCCGGCCACGACCGTGCTGTCGCCCGCGTCGTCGGTCAGGGTCACCGCGTCGCCGCCGGCGCCGGTCACGGTGAGCGTGCCGCCGGTGGAACCGGAGATGTCGAAGCCTTCGATGCGGATGTCCTTGCCGTCGGCCTGGGTCAGGGTCAGGGTGCCGCCGCTGACCGTTGCCGTGACGCCCGTGGTGCCGCTGGTGTTGTTGATGGCCTTCTGCAGGGCCGACAGATCGGAGGTGGTGACGGCGGCCTGGATGGTGGCGGTACTGCTGCCGCTGCCCAGGGTGAAGGTCACGGTGCCGCTGGCGCTCAGGCTGGCGAGGGTGGCGGTATTGGTGGCCTTGGCAGTCACGCCGGTCACGCCCGAGACGGCATTGACGTTCGAGGCGATGGTATAGGCCGTTGCGCCGGCCGCCACGGAGACCGTGGTGGTGCCGGTCGAACCGGATATGGTCAGTGTCTGGGCGGTGATGTTGTTGGTCACGCTGGCCACCGTCGTGGTGGCGGCGATCGCCTGGCCCGTGCCCGTGCTGGCGTTGGAGTTGTTGCCCGTCACCGAATAATTGGCCAGGTCCGTCGCGGCGGCGCCGGAGATGGATACGGTGATGGTCTGGTTGGCATCCGCGCCCACCTGGAAGGCCTGGTTGGCGAAGGTGCCGTCCAGAACCTTCAGGCCGTTGAAGGTGGTGGTGCTGGCCACCCGGTTCAGTTCGTTCTTGAGCTGGTTTACTTCCGACTGCAGGGCGGCTCGGTCGGTGGCGCTGTTGGTCGAGTTGGCCGACTGGATCGCCAGCTCGCGGATGCGCTGCAGCAGGTTGGAAGACTGGGACAGGGCGCCTTCGGCCGTCTGGGCCAGGGACACGCCGTCGTTGGCGTTGCGCACCGCCTGGTTGAGGCCGCGGATCTGGGCCGTCATCCGGTCGGAAATGGCCAGCCCGGCGGCGTCGTCCTTGGCGCTGTTGATGCGCAAGCCCGAGGACAGGCGCTGCAGGGAGACCGCCAGGGAGCTTTGGGACGTGTTCAAGTTACGTTGCGCGTTCAGGGACGCTATGTTAGTGTTAATTACCTGAGGCATTTTGTTTCTCCTTGCAAGTTTGAGGGTTCTGACAGCTAGTCGCCCTCCTGACCCCGATCCGGCGGGCGATGATGTCGCCGTCAAAGGTGGTAACGGACTGCCTCAGGAAAACTTTAGCTTTCGGTGAAGGCTAACTTGCCGTGAGGCAGGTTAAGCGGGCATGGCCCGCGGCCGGAGCCAAACTTTAGGGCAGGGTCGCAAGGCTCTGCCCTATCTCTTGTCTACTTCCGGTTTTTCCATCTCGCGCCCTGCCTGCGCCGTTTCGGCTGGCCTGGAATCTGCTTTAGCCCGGGCGGGGACGGCCGCGACCCGGGAAATCGCCTCAAGATTCCCGCCGGAGGGCCGAAATCAACACCGTGACGTGACAAAGCCGGCAGGAATTGCCGGCACTTTCCGCCGGCATTTGCCGGGGTGGAGCGCGCATGCAACCGAATGTCAGGAAAGGCAATCCGCAGCGGGAACTGGCCTTGCTCGAGCGGGCGCTCGCCAGGCACAAGGCGGGCAGGCTGAGCGAAGCGCGCGAGCTGTATGCGACGGTGCTCCGGCGCGCGCCCGACTGTGCCGACGCCATGCATCTGCTGGGAGTGGC
>DYIB01000027.1:0-9609 GCA_020723855.1 Uliginosibacterium gangwonense | reverse complement strand
GGGAAGCAAGCGAACGACTGCCCGACAACGCGGTGGTGCGCAAGAATCTGGGAGATACCCTGCTGCAGCTCGGCCGTGTGGACGAGGCACGGGATGCCTACACCACGGCCATCGAGTTGCAGGAGGGTTTTGCCGACGCCTGGTGCGCCCTGGGCAGCCTGCTCATCGATCACGGGCAGGCCGAAGCGGCGGTGGAACTGCTGTCGGCGGCCGAAGGCCGTTTTCCCGATTCGCCCCAGATCCTGTTCCAGCTCGCCCGTGCCCTGCAAAAAACCGGGCGCCCGGTCGATGCGGCCTATACCTATGCGCGTACCCTGGAGCTCGATCCCCGGCACTGCCGCGCGCGCAACAACCTGGGCGTGATTTTCGACCAGGCGGGTGACACGGACCAGGCGCTGGCCCAGTTCCGGCAGGCGGTGGAGGACGATCCGAACTACGCCCATGGCCTGAAAAACCTGACGGCGGTGCTCGTCAAATTCAAGCGCTATGACGAGGCCTTGCCCCACCTGGAGCGGGCGGTGCGGCTTTTGCCCGGCGACGCGGTGCTATGGAACCAGCTCGGCCTGGCGGCCCATGAGCTGCAGCGGTTGGACGACGCCGAGCACTACTACCAGCGAGCGCTGGAAGTCGATCCGGACAACGCCGACGCGCTCACCAATCTGGGCAACCTGCGGTTCGACCTGGAGCGGGACGGGGAGGCCGAGGCGCTCTATCGCCGCGCCGTGGCCGCCGACCCAATCAATGCGGAAGCCCTCAACGGCTTGCGCAGCGTGCTGGTCAAGTCCGGGCGTGACGAGGAGGCCGTCGCCGTCACCGAGCGTTTGCTTTCGGTCAAGCCCGACCATCCCACCGGGCGGTTTTATCTGGCCTGGACCATGCTGGGCCATGGCCTGTTCGAGGACGGCTTCCGGGAATACCGCTGGCGGCCTTCGCGCCAGGACCTTACCGCGGTCCCGCCCGGCTGCACGCCAGCGGAGCGGCTGCCCGACGATCTGCGCGGGGCGCGCATTCTGCTCTACAAGGACCAGGGCATCGGCGACGAGATCTTCTTCCTGCGCTTTGCCGCCTGGCTGCGCCGGCGCGGCGCCTGGGTGCGCTATCTGTGCACGCCCAAGATCGCCTCTCTGGTGGCCCGCTCCGGTGTGGTGGACGAAGTCGTCACCGAGCATGGCGTCGATCCGACCATCGGGCTCGCCGTCAATGTCGGGGACCTGCCTTTCCTGCTCGGCTTCCGTGAGGCAGCCGACATTCCACCCTCCATACCCTTGTCGGCCTTGCCTGAACGGGTGGTGCGCGCGCAGGCGATGCTGCGCGAATTCGGGCCGCCGCCCTACACCTCGGTCACTTGGCGGGCGGGGCGTGACAAGCTGCGCTACATCGGCCGCATGGTGCGCTCCCTGTCCAAGTCGTTGCCCATGGAAGTCCTGGCGGGTTACCTGCCGCGCGAGGGCACGGTGGTTTCCCTGCAGCGCCAGGCCAATCCGGGCGAGGTGGAGGCGCTGTCGCAACTGCTCGGCAGGCCGGTGCTGGACCTGGACGCGCTCAACGAGGACCTGGAAGGCATGCTGGGCGTGCTTGCCGTGATCGACGCCTATTACACGGTGAGCAACGCCAACGTGCATCTGGTGGCGGGCCTGGGTAAGACGGCGACGGTATTCGTACCTTACCCGCCCGAGTGGCGCTGGATGACGGCAGGAGAGGAATCCCCCTGGTTTCCCGGTTTTCCCATCATTCGAGAATACCCGCAGGCCGGTTGGCCGCGGCGGAGCGCTTGAAGTGCGGCCGTTCTCACCATACGACTCATTTCTATAAGGGGAGCATTCATGATCACCGAGCGAATCGATGCCATCACGCGCATTCCGCCCGAGTACCGGAAAGCGGTGCTGCCGGCGCCCAAGAGCGTGAAGATCGAGATCTCGCCCCGCTGCAACTACCGCTGCGGCTTCTGCGCCCTGCGCAGCCGGGAAGTCCAGCCCAAGTGGGACATGGACTTCAATCTGTTCAAGCGCGTCACCCGCGAGATGCGCGAGGCGGGCGTCGAGGAGATTGGCGTGTTCTACCTGGGCGAGTCCTTCATGGCGCCCAATCTCCTGGTGGACTGCGTGCGCTATCTCAAGGGCGAGTTGGCCATGCCCTATGTCTTCCTTACCTCCAACGCATCCATGGCCTTCCCCGAGGCGGTCGAGGAGTGCATGAAAGCCGGCCTGGACTCCCTCAAGTGGTCCTGCAACGCCGCCGACGAGGAGCAGTTCGAGAAGATCATGGGCGTGTCCAAGAAGCTGTTCCACATCGCCTACGAGAACATACGCGCGGCATGGGAGATCCGCCAGCGGGGCGGCTACAAGACCGGGCTGTACGCGTCGTCCATCCGCTACGACGGCGAGCAGTTGCAGAAGATGGAGCGGTTGATCGCCGAGAAGGTGGCACCCTACGTGGACGAGCACTACTGGCTGCCCCTGTACTCCATGGGCGCCTTCGCCACCCTGCGCGAGGAGGAACTGGGTTACCGCCCCACCGCCGGCAACCAGGGACGGCTGGGCAATTTGCGCGAGCCCCTGCCGTGCTGGTCCGCCTTCACCGAGGGCCATGTCACCGCCGAAGGCAAGCTGTCGGCCTGCTGCTTCGACGCCACCGCCAATTGGACCATGGGCGACCTCACCAAGCAGTCGTTCATGGAAGCCTGGAACTCGCCGGGCTTCGTCAAGCTGCGCCAGGCGCATCTGAAGAAGGACGTGAGCGGCACCGTGTGCGAGAAGTGCATCGCCTACTCGTAAGCCGGGAGTAGGGGGCGCGTCCACGACATGAACATGAACGACCTGCAGCACGACAACACCGCGCGCCAGGTCCTCGAGATCGAGGCCCAGGCGCTGCTTGCCGCCAGGGAGCGATTGAACGGCAGCTTTCACCGGGCCGTGCAGCTCATCCTGCGCAAATGCCCGCCGGGCAAGGTGGTGGTGATGGGCGTGGGCAAGTCCGGGCACGTGGGGCACAAGATCGCCGCCACGCTGGCCAGCACCGGCACCCCCGCCTTCTTCGTGCATCCCACCGAGGCGGGGCACGGCGACCTGGGCATGCTCACTTCCAACGATGTGGTGCTGGCCGTCTCCTACTCGGGCAAGAGCGACGAGCTGCTGCGTGTGCTGCCCTACCTGAAACGCAATGCCATCGCCGCCATCGCGCTGACCGGCGACGGCGCTTCGCCGCTGGCCCAGCATGCCGAGGTCTGGATAGACGGCAGCGTGCAGAAGGAAGCCTGCCCGCTGGGGCTGGCGCCCACGGCCAGCACCACCCTGGCCCTGGCCCTGGGAGATGCCCTGGCGATCTGCCTGCTGCGCAGCCGCGGTTTCACCCCGGAGGACTTCGCCGCCACCCATCCCCACGGCACCCTGGGACGGCGGCTCCTGGTGACGGTCAACGACATCATGCTCAAGGGCGCCGATCTGCCCAGCGTCCGGGCGCACACCACCATTCGCGCCTGTCTGACGGAGATGTCGCGCGGCGGCATCGGGGTCGTGGGCGTGACGGCACAGGACGGCAGGCTGATCGGCGTCTATACCGACGGCGACCTGCGCCGCACCCTGGACCGCAACATCGACATCCATGCCACCCCGGTGTCGGACGTGATGACGCGCGCACCCATGGCGATGAAACCCCACCAGCTCGCGGCCGAGGCCGCCGATCTCATGGAACGGCACAAGGTCAACGCCATTCTGGTGGTGGACGATGCGGGCAAGCTGATCGGCGCCTTCAACATGCGCATCCTGCTGCGTGCCGGAGTGGTGTAAGCCATGATCCCTGTTTTCATCGGTTACGACCCGCGCGAGGCGATCGCCTACCACGTGTGCGTCAACAGCATCATCCGCACCGGTAGCGAACCGGTGGCGATCACGCCGCTCGCCCTGCGCAACCTGCGCGGCTACACCGAGCGGCACACGGACGGCAGCAACCAGTTCATCTACAGCCGCTTCCTGGTGCCGCACCTGACCGGTTACACCGGCTGGGCGATCTTCATGGACGGCGACATGCTGCTGCGCGACGACATCGGCAAGCTGTGGGCCTTGCGCGATCCGGCCAAGGCGGTGCTGGTGGTCAAGCACGACTACAAGACCAAACTCACGCAGAAGTATCTCGGCTCCAAGAACGAGGACTATCCGCGCAAGAACTGGTCGAGCGTCATCCTGTGGAACTGCGCCCACCCGGCCAACCGGGTGCTGACGCCCCAGTTCATCGAGAATGCCAGCGGTGCCCGGTTGCACCGTTTTTCCTGGCTGGAAGATGATTTGATCGGCGAGCTGCCCAAGGTGTGGAACTGGCTGCCGGACGAATTCGGCGCCAACCCCCAGGCGAAGCTGCTGCACTGGACCCTGGGCACGCCCTGTTTCCACGAGTTCGCCGATGCTCCCATGGCGGAGGAGTGGCACCGGGAGCGCATCCTCGCCGAACATTCCGCCCAGCATGGTGTGGAATGACCGGTACGGCGAACAATTTTTCCCGCGCCCGGCCGAGTTCGCGCTATCGGGAGCTCATGGAGCAGTATTGCCGCCTGCATACCGAGGGCGAGAAGTTCCTCGGCATTCCGCCGGAAAGGATTTTCCCCGGCGAGAGCCTGCTGGCCCAGGCATCCCGCGTCAAGCGCCTCATCGATCTCACCGGCGCGCGGCGGCTGCTGGACTACGGCAGCGGCAAGGGTGTGCAATACGGGCCGGTCCGGGTCCGCGAGGCGGACGGCCGCGAATGGCCGAGCATGCTGGCCTACTGGGGGGCCGAATCGGTGCGCTGCTACGATCCCTGCTATGCGCCGTTCAGTGCGCTGCCCGAGGGCCGTTTCGACGGGGTGATCTCGACTGACGTCCTTGAGCATTGCCCGGAAGAAGACGTGCCGTGGATACTGGACGAGATTTTCGGGTATGCGACGCGCTTCGTCTTCGTCAACGCGGCGTGTTACCCGGCGGTGAAGCGGCTGCCGTCCGGCGAAAACGCCCACTGCACCATCAAGCCGCCCGAATGGTGGCAGGAGGCTGTCGCCTCGGCGGCCGCCAGGCATCCGGACATTGTGTGGGAGCTATGGGTGCAGCAGCGGCTGGAGGGGCGGCTGGTGGAGACCCGGCTCGGCAACTCGCCCGTCTGATGCTACAAGCCGGCCGCCTGGCTAAGCGCAGCGGCCACCTCTCGAATTAACGGAGTCCAGGCGCGCGGCTGCGGCGCGCGAAACAGGCGCATGGTCGGATACCAGGGGCTGTCATCCCGGTTGAGCTGCCAGCGCCAGTCGGGGGAGTAGGGCAGGAGGGTCCACACGCGCGCGCCGAGGGCGCCGGCCAGGTGCACGACGGCGGTATCCACCGCGATCACCAGGTCGAGATTGGTGACGAAGGCGGCGGTCTCGGCGAGATCCGGCCATTCCTCCGAATAGTCCCGTATGCCCCGGCCCGGGAAAGCCTGCGCGGCGGAACTGCCCTTTTGCAGGCTGTAGAAGGCAATGCCCGGCAGCTCCAGCAGAGGGCGGAAAAACTGCGGCGGACAACTGCGATTGGCATCGTCCGTATGCTCGGGATTGCCGGCCCAGGCGATGCCGACCCGCAGCCCCCGCTCCGGCGCCAGCCGGTCCTTCCAGAACGCCACGCGATCCGGGGGCGCCGTGAGGTAGGGTGTCGCGGCGGGAATGTGCTCTGCGTCCACGCCCAACAATCCGGGAAGGCTCAGCAGGGGGGCGCGCAGATCCGTCGCCGGCAGCGGCTGCGTGCCCCGGGGCACCAGCGTGTCGATGCCGGCTGCCGTGGACATCAGGCGCAGCAGCGCCTCCTGGCATTCCAGCACAAGCCGGGCGCCGCGGGCCTTGAGGGCCGGCGCCAGGCGCACGAACTGGATCATGTCGCCCAGCCCTTGTTCGGCCTCGATCAGCAGCGTTTTCCCCTCCAGCGATTCGCCCTGCCACTCGGGCACGCCGTCGCGCGGTGCGCCCCACACGCCGAGCCTGCGGCGCCAGGCATATTCCTGCCAGCCCTCTTGGTAGCGTCCGAGCAGCAGCAACCGGGTGGCGAGATTGAAGTGCAGGGCGGGATGGGCGGGCGCCAGCGCCAGGCCCTCGCGGTAGGCTGCGCACGCCTCCTCGTGGCGCCCCAGCTTCTCCAGCGTGAGCCCGAGGTCCAGCCGGACCAAGGGGTCGCGGGGATGGCGCTGGGCCAATTCCCGGGCAAGCGCAAGGGCGCCATCAAGATCGTTTTGCAGAATCTTGGTGTCCACGATGCCGCAGGCGGCGCGCACATCGTCCGGATGGGCGGCGCGGACGCGGCGGAACATTTCCAGTGCTTCCGCCGGGCGGCCGCTCTGGCGCAGAACCTGCCCAAGGCAGACGAGAGTACGGGGATGGTCCGGCTCCCGGTCGAGGATGTATTGCGCCTGCCGTTGGGCGGCGTCGTAACGCCGGATCGAAATGTAGATCGAGGCGAGGGCGGCGCGGACTTCGTGATCGTCCGGCTGGGCGGCCAGCAGTTCCAGGCATATCTTCTCCGCCGCCGCCGCGTCGCCGCGCAGGATGTGCACGTTGGCGAGCTGGCGGCGCGCCGCCAGGTGGCCGGGGAAGATCGCCAGCGCCTGCTCCAGGCAATGCCGGGCGCCCTCGAACTCGTTTTCCTCGGTCAGAAGCACGCCCAGGTTGTACAGGGCGTTGGCATGACGCGGCTCAATGGCAAGCGCCCGGGTCAGCGCCAGCCTGGCGTCCGCCCGCTCTCCCAGACGGCGCAAGGTCTCGCCGAGGTTGGACAGGGCGTCGGCATAGCCTGGGCGCCGCTCCAGCGCCTTGCGCAGGAGGGACAGGGCGTCGGCTTCGCGTCCGGTGTGCAGCAGCACGGCGCCCAGGTTGTTCAGGGTTTCGGCATCGTCGGGCGCCGTTCGAAGCGCTTTCCTCAGATAGGTTTCGGCGCAGTCGAAGCGGCCTTGCTGCAGGTAAACCGTGCCGAGGAGGCGGTTGCCGTCAGGATGGAACGGGTCCAGTGCCAGACCGCGCTCGTAGAAGCCGCGAGCGCTTTCCAGGTCTCCCGCTTGGTGAGCACGCAACCCTTGGACCAGAAGCACCTTGGCGTCGTTTTCGGTCATGACCATCTCCTGAAGCCTCGACGATATGGTTTTCCCACGCATCTGCCGAAGAAAAGAGGAAAAGAAAGCCGTTTGCAGGCCTGTTTCGGCTTTTGCGTGGAGAGGAGGAGCTTAACATGGGCACACTGTGGATTCTTTTCCCCGTACTGGACAATTGCGCCGATTCCGATGAGGAAGACCCATGGGTGACGTCAATCAGGTCGCTTATCTCAAACATTGGGTGTCCCGGGTGGATGGACCTGTCCTTGAAATTGGCAGCAAGGACTATGGCTCTACGTCCAGCTTTCGCGATTTCTATGCGGGGGCGGAGTACGTGGGGGTGGACATGTCGGAGGGGAAAGGCGTCGACGTGGTCGCAGATCTCACCAAGTCCGTCGATCCGCTGCAGGAGAATTATTTTGCGCTCGGGATCTGCTGCTCGGTCCTGGAGCACGTCGAGAAACCGTGGATCTTCGCGGCCAATCTTACACGTCTGATACGCCCGGGTGGCCGGCTTTACATGTCCGTCCCTTGGGTGTGGCGCTACCACCCGTACCCGGACGACTATTTCCGCTTTTCGTATCGCGGCGTCATGTCGCTTTTCGGGGAATTCGAGTGGTCGGCCGTTCTCTATTCGACGAACGTACCCGGCGAGTTCATCGAAATCAGCGAGGCGAATCCGGGCGTGGACAACAAGATGGCGATCCATGTGCAGGCCCCTTCGAATCAAAGCCGCAAGTACCTTCCCTATCTGATGGTTAACATGATCGGTACGCGGCGTACCGCAGACTCTTGAGCCGATGCGCTTTCTCTTCGTCACGATTGCTCAACTGCAACAAGGCCCCGCGGGCCCCACATTTTCAGTTGCCTCCGCCCGCTATCGGGTCTTGATTCCGGCGCAGCAACTGGCGCGGCTTGGGCACGATATCAAGATCGACTCCGTACCGCCGGGCCGCTGGCCTCCGTCAGCTCAGGGCCATGATTTCGACGTGTTGGTCATATCCAAGAGTGGGCACCCGGTCAACGAGGAGCTGGCGAAAGCGATGCGCGCACGCGGAGTGAAGGTTGTCGCTGATTTCTGCGACGATCATTTCGAAAATCCCGTCTATCGGACGCACTACCGCAACCTGGCCCAACTCGCCGACCAGGTGGTGGCAAGCACGCCGGCCATGGCCGAGGCGATTCGCAGGCACACGGGGAGGCAGGCAATGGTGATAAGCGACCCTGTGGAGGGGCCAAGGGGATTGCCCAAGTTTGCACCCCGTTTTCCGGCCTTGCGCATAGTTTGGTTTGGTCATCCGACGAACTTGAATGGACTGGCAGCGAAAGCGGCCGAGCTCCACGCCCTTGCAGCGCGAATGCCTGTTCGCCTTACCGTCGTCACCACGCCGTCCGATACCGCTTCCGCGCTAGTCGCCGCGCTGGCCGCGGGCGCTGAGGGCCGCGTGCAAGCCGAGCTCATACCGTGGTCGTTGGAGGCGACGTGGAAGGCCATTGAGCAGGCCGACTTGGCTTGGATTCCCGTGGTTGACAGCGATGTGAAGGCTGTGAAGAGCCCGAACCGGTTGCTTGAGCCGCTCTGGGCCGGGCGGCTGGTGGTCGCCGATCCCGTTCCCTCCTATCTGCCGTTTGCCGATCTTGTGCCAATAGGAACGGGGCTCGAAAGAGGCGTGGTCGATGCGCTTGAAGATCCGGCACGCATCGAGCTCAATCTCAGAGAGGCCCAGCGACGGATCGCACGTTTACATTCGGCGTTCGAATGCGGACGTCAGTGGGCTCGGGCTCTTGGCGATACCACAGTGCGCCCCCTGCGCCTGAACCTGGGGTGTGGCGACAAGATTCTTCCGGGTTACGTAAATGTGGATGTTGTCGAGGCACGTGCCGGAATGAAACCCGACGTGATCTGCGACCTCCACGATTTGGCGCCTTTCGAAGATGATTCCGCTGACGAGATTCTCTCGGTGCACGTGGTAGAGCATTTCTGGCGCTGGGAAATCCGGGATGTGCTGCGCGAGTGGGTGCGTGTCCTCAAACCCGGAGGACGGATGATTGTGGAATGTCCAAACCTATTGAGCGCCTGCCAGACGTTTCTCCAGAACCCGGACCAGTTTTCACGGGAGGACAGTAGCGGCCAGCGCACGATGTGGGTGTTCTACGGCGACCCCGGGTGGAAAGACCCGCTTATGATTCATCGATGGGGCTATACGCCCGGGTCGCTCACGATGCTTCTGCAGGAAGCCGGGCTCGCGAACGTTCATCAGGAGCCCGCTCAGTTCAAGCTGCGCGAGCCGCGCGATATGCGGATAGTGGGAACCAAACCGTAACCGGACAAGACTGCTACGTCGATACGACTCGGTTCTTCCCCGCCTTTTTCGCCTCGTACATGGCCGCATCGGCCCGTTTGAAGGCTGCGGTGCGATCCTCGTGTTCGCCCACCGCGGTCACTCCGGCGCTGAAGGTGATCAGGAGCTTCTGATTGTTCGTGAGGGAGAACTTCTTGGTCAGTTCCCGCTGCAGACGCGTGAGCGCGTTGACCGC
>DYIB01000026.1 GCA_020723855.1 Uliginosibacterium gangwonense | reverse complement strand
CACGATCTGCCGCCCGAGCCCTCGCCCCTGGTGGTCCTGTTCATGCCCGGAGCCGCCGGCTACGGTGTGAGCGAACTGCAGCTCGTGCGCCGCCTGCGCCGGCAGCATCCGGCGAGCCAGTTGTTCTGCCTGGCGGTGCCCAAGTGCCTGGACGCCATGGTGGAGCTGGTGCGCGCCGGCGCGGACGTGACCATCCAGTCCGAGCAGCAGACCGCCACGGTGCTCGGGCGCGTGCTGGAGCTCATCCAGTCCCAGGAGCAGGACGCTTACCGCGTGCTGGTGGTGGAAGATTCCAGCACCGC
The DNA here is from genome assembly GCA_020723855.1 of Uliginosibacterium gangwonense. Lineage (GTDB taxonomy): Bacteria > Pseudomonadota > Gammaproteobacteria > Burkholderiales > Rhodocyclaceae > DYIB01. The sequence goes on along the minus strand of DYIB01000026.1, from coordinate 31,921 downwards.
CGTGGCCATGATCCAGCGCGCCCTGTCCCAGCACGGCATCGACAGCCATTCCATCGGCAATCCGCAGCAACTGCTGTCCACCGTCGAGCAGTACCGGCCCGACCTGGTGCTGATGGACATGTACATGCCCCATTGCACCGGCGTCGAGGCCACGCGCGTGCTGCGCCAGTTGCCCGCCTACCAGTCGCTGCCGGTGGTGTATCTGTCCAGCGAGACGGACGTGGGCATGCAGGTGGAGGCCCTGCGCCTGGGCGGCGACCAGTTCCTCACCAAGCCCTGCAATCCCGTGTTCCTGGCGGCGGTGGTCAAGACCAAGATCGAGCGCTATCGCGAGATGCAGCGCTCCAGCCAGCACGACAGCCTCACCGGCCTGCTCAACCACTCGGCGGCCAAGAGCCGGCTCAACCAGTTGATGCAGTCCCTCAATCCGGCCGAGGACCGCCTGTGCGTGGCGATGCTGGACATCGATCACTTCAAGTCGGTGAACGACACCTACGGCCACCCGGTGGGCGACCAGGTGATCCGCAGCCTGGCCTGGCTGCTCAAGGGACGGCTGCGCGCCTCCGACCTCATCGGCCGCTACGGCGGCGAGGAATTCATCGTCGTGCTGCGCGACGTCGGCTTGGATGAGGCGGAAGCCGTGCTCGACCGCATCCGCCAGGACTTCTCCACCTTGCCCCACGCCCACGCCGGCGGCACCCTGCGGGCCACTTTCAGCGCCGGCCTGGCGGCCTACCCGGACTATGCCACGGGCAACGACATCACCCAGGCCGCCGACGATGCCCTGCTGGAAGCCAAGCGCCTGGGACGCAACCGCATCCGGCGCGCCCGCTAGCAGCGACGGCCCTGGAGTCCTGCAAACCCCTGATCGAAGTCACGCGCGGCCCCCTCGTGGAATGCCTGCACCAGGGCCGCATCGCCGTGGCGGATGCGCACGGTCGCGTGCTGCATGCCCTGGGCGATCCTCAAGCGCCGGTGTATGCCCGCGATGTCGTCACGGGTGAAGTGCGGGCGGTGTTCCGGCTGGGCTAATCGCAGGCGCAGTTGAAAGCGGTTTTTCGGCAAATCGATCAGGGCAGGTCGAACAGCAGCACCTCGGCCTCACCGGCTGCGACGATGGCGAGCCGCGTCTCGTCCGCGATCTTGGCGCCGTCGCCCCCCGTGAGGCGCATGCCGTTGACGTCCGCCTCGCCGCGCACCAGGTGCACATAGGCACGCCGGCCCGGCACCAGCTCGTAGGCCACCGTTTCGCCCGGAGCGAGCAGGGCGGCGTGGAGGGCCGCGTCCTGGTGGATCGTGACGCTGCCCTCGCGACCATCGGGCGAGGCGACGATGCACAGCCGCCCGCGCTTCTCCTCGGGCGCGAAGTATTTCTGTTCATAGCTCGGCCGGATGCCGGTCACCTTGGGCTGGATCCAGATCTGCAGCAGATGCACCGGCTCTTCCCGGGAGGCGTTGAACTCGCTGTGTAGCACGCCGCGGCCGGCGCTCATGCGCTGCACCTCGCCGGGGCGGATGACGGCGCCGTTGCCCATGCTGTCCTGGTGCTTGAGCGCGCCTGCCAGGACATAGGTCACGATCTCCATGTCCCGGTGGCCGTGGGTGTCGAAGCCCATGCCGGGCTGCACCCGGTCCTCGTTGATCACGCGCAGCACGCTCCAGCCCATCTCGTCCGGGTCGTAGTAGTCGGCGAAGGAAAAGCTGTGATAGGTGTCGAGCCAGCCATGGTTGGCGTGGCCTCTCTCGTTGCCGGGGCGTAAGCGAATCATGATGCTCCTACTATGTTGATGCCCGCCGGCTCAGGCCGACTCGACCCAGTCGATGAGCGGCCGCCACTGCTCCAGGTCCTTCTCGACGCGGGAAGGCGGTGAATCGAACAGGGTAAGGCCGCGGGCGGCGGCCTGGACTTCAGTCCGACATGTCGGGCTGGTTCGGTAGCCACATGTCGGTGCTGCGCTGGAGCGAAAGGCTGCGCACGGCCGTGCAGAAGTTCGGCCGGGAGACCTGGACGTGCGCGTGGGCGACGCCACGCACGTGGCGGAGTTCGCCGAGATCGGGCGCGCCTTCGACCAAGTGATCGGCCGCCCGTTCAGGGCAGCAGCACGGTGGACCCGGTGGTCTGGCGCGCCTCCAGCGCCGCCTGGGCCCGGGCCGCGTCCTTGAGGGCGAAGGTCTGGTTGACCTCGATTCTCACCTTGCCGGAGAGCACCACCTCGAACAGATCGGCAGCGGTGTGCAGCAAATCCCGGCGTTTCGCCGTATAGGTGAACAGCGTCGGCCGCGTGACGAACAGGGAGCCCATCCTGGCCAGGAGCTGCAGGTCCAGGGGCGGCACGGGGCCCGACGAACTGCCGAACAGCACCATCATCCCCATGGGCCGCAGGCAGGCCAGGGAGTCCATGAAGGTATCCTTGCCGATGGAGTCGTACACCACGGCCACGCCTTCGCCCTGGGTGATTTCCTTCACACGCTCGGCGAATTTCTCGCGCGTATAGACGATCGCATGGTCGCAGCCATGGGCCCGCGCCAGGGCGGCCTTGGCCTCCGAGCCCACGGTGCCGATGACCGTGGCGCCCAGGGCCTTGGCCCACTGGCACACGATGAGGCCGACGCCGCCCGCCGCGGCGTGGATGAGTATGGTGTCGCCCGGCTGCACGCGGTAGGTACGCCGCAGCAGGTATTGCGCCGTCATACCCTGGAGCATCATCGCCGCGGCCTGCCGGAAGTCGATGCCCTCGGGCAGCTTCACCAGGCGATCGGCCGGCATGACGCGCGCTTCGGCGTAGGCCCCCAGGGGACCGCCGGCATAGGCGACGCGGTCGCCGGGGCGTATCTCGCTCACACCCTCGCCCACCGCCTCCACCACGCCGGCGCCCTCCAGGCCGATGGCCGAGGGCAGGGGCGTGGGATAGAGACCGGTGCGGTAGTAGATGTCGATGAAGTTGAGCCCGACGGCGTGGTGGCGCACGCGCGCCTCGCCGGGGCCCGGGTCGCCGACGTTGGCCGGCTCCCATTGCAGAACCTCCGGGCCGCCGGTCTTGTGGAAGCGGATGGCATGGATCATGGTCGTCTCCTCGAGGCAAAAGCTCTATGCTAACGCACGATGGAAAACCGATGCGGAACTGGGAGCGGCGCTTCAGGTTGTAATCGAGAAAGCTCTCGCCGTAGCCGTTGAAATACTGGAAGTGCAGATAGCCGCCGACATTGGCGAACAGGGGCGGCGCAGGGGGTAGGCGCCCGGCTCCAGCTCGCGCACAATGGTCACCGGGTTTCCGGCCGCGTCCTGGGGCTCGGTGAACAGATCCAGCACCGGCGGCTTGCCATAGGGCTGCTTGCGGGCATCCGGCAGCAGCATCAGTTTGGGCTTGAGGCGGCGCGTACGGTTCTCCTGGATGACGATGCCCACTTCCTGGGTATTCAGTTCCACCAAGCTGCCCACCGGATAGACGCCCACCATCTGGATGAACTGCTCCACAAGGGCGGCGCTGAACAGCCGCTCGCACCCGCCGTAGAGGGCCTGCAGGCCCTGCAGGGTGGACTTGGCGCGGGCATAGGGACGGTCCAGGATCATGGCGGTATAGACATCGACGATGCCCGCCAGCGAGCCGAATATCCCTATGGCCTCGGCCGCCAGGCCGTCCGGGTAGCCGCTGCCGTCCCAGCGCTCGTGGTGGCGCGCGATGATTTCCAGTGCCTTGCCCGGTACGGTGCCGATCTCGTGCAGCATGTCTATGCCGTGGCGCACATGCTCCTTGACCTGTTCGAACCGCTGGGGCGTCAGCTCGCCCGGGTGATGCAGCACTTCCGGCGGCACGCGCAGCTTGCCGATGTCTATCATCAGCCCTGCCAGCCCCAGGATCTGCAGCACCGGCTCGGGAAAGCCGAGCTGGCGGCCGAAGGCGATGAGGTAGACGGAAGCGTCGATCAAGTGGCTGTAGGTATAGCTGTCGGTCTGGTGCAGGCGGCGCGGGCGGCGGGCCGCTCCTCCTCGAAGGAGGTGCGCTCCTCGTAGAGGATGGTCTCCCGGATGGGGGGGCATCGGGGAAACGGCTGCGCACCTTCTGCAGCGCGGCGCGGCGCAGGTGCGGCGGCAACAGCTCGATGTCGCCGGCCAGCGGCTTGTCGTCGGGGCCGGCCTCCAGGTCCGCCATCAGGTCGGCGGGAATGGCGCCCGGCCGGGACTGGGCGGGGTCTACCCAGACCGTAGGAGCAGTACTGGCGCAGGCGCTGCACCTGGTCTTCGTCCCGGATGAGGAAACCCTGGAGCGCAAAAGGCGTGTCGAGCCAGGGCCGATCCAGCTCGTGCACGAACATCCCGTGGTTGAGGCGCGCAACCGGTACTTTTATGTCCATTGGGTCAGTGGGCGTCCCGCGGCAACATTACTAACGGCACGGCAGCGGGCCGATTGAGCCTTTCTCGCGAGCCGGCGCGCTCCCGGTCCCGCCACTACTTTAGCATCCGCCCGCGGCGGCCGGGCATGCGCTGCGACACGGCGGCAACCCTCAGCGGCGGAAGATCCACAGGATCAGGGTGATCAGGGCGGACACGAGCAGGCCCGTGGTGAGCGGGAAATAGAAAGTAAAACCTTCCCGTTTGATGAGAATGTCTCCGGGCAGCCGCCCCAGGCCGAGCCGGGTGGCCAGCGGCCACAGCAGCCCCAGCGCCACCAGCACCAGGCCAAGAGTGATCAGCCATCGGGACATCGCGTCCGCCCTCCTCGCCCGGGAAGACCGCGGCGCGCCGCCGTGGTTCCCGGCTCAGCCGCCGCGCTTGAGGTTGGCATCCACCACAGACAGGGCGCTCATGTTCACCAGCCGGCGCACCGTGGCGGTGGAGGTGAGGATGTGCACCGGCTTGGCGGCGCCCAGCAGGATCGGCCCCACAGTGACGCCGTCGCCGCCGGTGATCTTGAGCAGGTTGAAGGCGATGTTGGCAGCGTCCAGGTTGGGCATGATCAGCAGGTTGGCCTCGCCCCTGAGCAGCGACTCCGGCAAGGCCTTGTGGCGGATCTCTTCGGACAGGGCCGCATCGCCGTGCATCTCGCCGTCCACCTCGAGCTGGGGCGTAAGGCTGGCGATGATCTCCCGCGCACGCCGCATCTTCCGGGCCGAGGACGAGCGCGCGCTGCCGAAATTGGAATGGGACAGCAGCGCCACCTTGGGCACCAGGCCGAAGCTTCTCACTTCTTCCGCCGCCATGACGGTCATCTCGGCGATTTGCTCGGCGGTGGGGTCCTCGTTCACGTAGGTGTCGCAGATGAACAGGGTGCGCCCGGGCAGCATCAGCACATTCATGGTGGCGAAGATGTTGGCCCCCTCCTTCAGCCCCACGACATTGGCCACGTGCACCAGGTGGTGGGACAACTGGCCGTAGGTGCCGCATAGCACCGCGTCCACGTCGCCGCGGGCGAGCAGCAGCATGCCGATCAGGGTGGTGTCGCGCCGCACCTCCACCTTGGCGATCTCCGGCGACACGCCGTTGCGCCCCATCAGCCGGCGGTACTCGGCGACGATGTCGCGGTAGCGCTCGTCGCTCTCCGGATTCACCACCTCGAAATCGCGCCCCGGCTGGATGCGCAGGCCCAGCTTTTGCAGGCGCATGTCGATGACCGAGGGCCGGCCGATCACCACGGGCCGGGCGATGCCCTCGTCTACCACCGCCTGGATGGCGCGCAGCACGCGCTCGTCCTCGCCCTCGCAATAGAGCACGCGGCGCGGCGCATGCTTGGCAGCGGCGAACACCGGCTTCATGATGTAGCCGGAGTGGTAGACGAAAGTCGTCAGTTGCTCGCGGTAGGCGTTGAAGTCGCGGATGGGGCGCGTCGCCACGCCCGAATCCATGGCCGCCTGGGCCACCGCCGGCGCGATTCTCACGATCAGGCGCGGGTCGAAGGGCTTGGGAATGATGTATTCGGGGCCGAACTGCAGGTCCGCCTCGCCGTAGGCCGTGGCCACCACGTCGGAGGACTCCGCCTGGGCCAGCTCGGCGATGGCGCGCACCGCCGCCAGCTTCATCTCCTCGGTGATGGTGGTGGCGCCCGCGTCCAGGGCGCCGCGGAAGATGAAGGGGAAGCACAGGACGTTGTTCACCTGGTTGGGGTAGTCCGAGCGCCCAGTGGCCATGATGGCGTCGTCGCGTACCGCCCGCACCTCCTCCGGCAGGATTTCCGGGATGGGGTTGGCCAGCGCCAGGATCAGGGGCCGGGGCGCCATCTTCGCCACCATGTCCCGTTTCAGCACGCCGCCCGCCGACAGGCCCAGGAACACGTCGGCGCCTTCGATCACCTCGCCCAGGGTGCGTGCCGAGGTGCGCTTGGCATAGCGCGCCTTGATCTCGTCCATTTCCTCGACGCGACCCTCATAGACCACGCCCTTGATGTCGGTGACCCAGATGTTCTCGACCTTCACCCCCAGCATCACCAGCAGGTCGAGGCAGGCGAGCGCCGCGGCGCCGGCGCCGCTGGTCACCAGCTTCACTTCCTCGATCTTCTTGCCCACCAGCTTGAGACCGTTCAGCACCGCCGCGCCCACGACGATGGCGGTGCCGTGCTGGTCGTCGTGGAACACCGGGATCTTCATGCGGCGGCGCAACTGGCGCTCGATGTAGAAGCATTCGGGCGCCTTGATGTCTTCCAGGTTGATGCCGCCGAAAGTGGGCTCCATGGCGGCGATGACTTCCACCAGCCTGTCGGGATCGCGCTCGTTGAGCTCGATGTCGAACACGTCGATGCCGGCGAACTTCTTGAACAGGCAGGCCTTGCCTTCCATCACCGGCTTGGCCGCCAGCGGCCCGATGGGGCCCAGGCCCAGCACCGCCGTGCCGTTGGTGACCACGCCGACCAGATTGCTGCGCGCCGTGAGGGTGGCCGCCTCGGCAGGATTGTCTACGATGGCCTCGCAGGCGGCGGCGACGCCCGGCGAATAGGCCAGTGCCAGATCGCGCTGGTTGGTCAGCCCCTTGGTCGGCACCACCGAGATCTTGCCCGGGCCGGGCCGCCGATGGTATTCGAGCGCGGCCGCGCTCAAGTCCTTTTCCATTTCTCTCTCCTGATTCCCTAGAGCGTCACGGGAGACGGGGCGGATCTCCCTAAGCGCATTTTACTGGACAACGGCGCGCCGCCCCCATTGTGGGCATCCGCAGGCGGACTCAGCCTGCCCGGTATTTGTCGGGATCGAGGTTGTAGCGGCGCAGCTTGTCGTAGAGGGTTTTCTTGGGCACCACCAGGTACTCGGCCGCCTGGGTGACTTGGCCGCGCGAGCGGCGCAGCGCCTCCTCGATGATGCTGCGCTCGACCCGGTCTACCCGCTCCGCCAGGGACGCCGGTCCGGACGCCGCCGGCCCGGGCGCGGCATGCACGCCCAGACAGTAGCGCTCGGCGGCCCGCCGTAGGAAATGGGCGAACAGCAGCGGGATGTCCTCCTTGCGGCTGCGCAGGGGCGGCAGATTCCAGCCAGTACTTGCTGGGCAGGGCGGCAGAAGCCGAGCCGACCCTGGCGGAGTTCTTCGACCAGATGCTGCAGTTCAAGCTGATGCGCCGAGGCACCGACGAATTCGTCCATGCCACGCCGCCGGCGCTCAACTTCTATACCCGCGCCGCCCTCAGAAAGCGCCGGGATAGGCGCCGCCGTCGAGCAGCAGGTTCTGGCCCGTGATATAGCCCGCGTGGGCGCTGCACAGGAAGGCGCAGGCGCGGCCGAATTCCTCGGGATCGCCGAAGCGGCCGGCCGGGTTGGCATGCATGCGCGCCGCCCACACTTCTTCGAAAGGCTTGCCCGCGGCATTGGCCGCCGCCTCCACCGTCGCGCGCAGGCGGTCGGTGGCGAAGGGCCCGGGCAGCAGGTTGTTGATGGTGACGTTGTGCTTCACCGTCTTGCGCGCCAGCCCGGCGACGAAGCCGGTAAGACCGGAACGTGCGCCGTTGGACAGTCCCAGGATGTCGATGGGTGCCTTTACGGCGCTGGAGGTGATGTTGACGATGCGCCCGAAACGCCGCTCGATCATGCCATCCACGGTGGCCTTGATCAGTTCGATGGGCGTGAGCATGTTGGCATCCAGCGCCCGTAGCCAGTCATCCCGGCTCCATTCGCGGAAATCGCCCGGCGGCGGCCCGCCGGCGTTGTTCACCAGTATGTCCGGCTGCGGGCAGGCAGCAAGAGCCGCGGCGCGGCCCGCCGCGGTGGTGATATCGGTCGCCACCGCCCGCACGTTCACCCCGGTGGCATGGCGGATTTGCGCCGCCGCCGCTTCCAGCGCCTCGGCGCCGCGCGCGACGATGACCAGATTGACGCCTTCCCCGGCCAGGGCGAATGCGCAGGCCCGGCCCAGGCCTTTGCTGGCGGCGCATACCAATGCGGTTTTTCCGGCGATGCCGAGATCCATGTCCTTCTCCCGATATCAGTCTCGTCTGCGGTGCCGTTGCCCGGGGTAGAGTGATCCTACCGCATCGATGGTGTCCGCCTGGTTGCCCAGGCGGTTGCCGGTGCGGGCCACCTCGCGCGAAGTTGCGGCCAGCTCCGCGAGGCAGCATAAGCCGCCGCTAACCGCGCGTCTCCTGGTCTTGGCTCGCGAGGAAATCCAACAGAAGCTTGTTGAAGACTTCCGCCTGCTCCACGCAGGTGAGATGGGCGCCGGGGATGATTTCCAGGCGCGCCCCCGCGATGCCCTCGGCAATGGCGCGTGCCATGTCGGGCGGCGTGCCCTGGTCCTGCTCGCCGACGATGACCAGGGTCGGGCAGCGGATTTCGTTCAGGCGCGAAAAGGTGTCGAGCCGGGCGATGGCATGGCAGCAGCCGATATAGCCGCTCGCCGGGGTACGCCGGATCAGATTGGCGATGCGCTCCACCGCTTCCGGTCGCTCCCGGCGGAAAGGTGCCGTGAACCAGCGCTCCAGGGTCGGCTGCACCAGCGGTTCGACGCCCTGTTCGCCGACGATACGGATGCGGTCGGCGAAGGCCGCGGCGGCGGCGGGCGGATAGTAGCTGCTGGTGTCCGCCAGCACCAGGCTCTTGACCCGCCGGCGCGCCTTCAGCGCCAGGGTCTGGGCCACCATGCCGCCCAGGGAGATGCCGACGACATGGGACCGGTCGATCCCCAGGGCATCCCACAGCCCCAGTACGTCGTCGGCCAGCAGCTCCAGGGTATAGGCTCCGGCAGGCGCGCTGCTCCGGCCATGGCCGCGCAAGTCGAAGGTCAGGAGCGCATGGCTGTCCTTGAGCGTCTTGACCTGGGACTCCCAGATGGAATGATTGCTCGACAGCGAGTGTACGAAGGTCACATGGGGGCCGCTGCCGGTGAGGTCGTAATGGATGTCGATGCCGTTGGCGCTCATTTTCATCGGTCGGAACTCCTTAGACGGGTGTCAGCTTGGCCACGGAGAGCGCCAGCCACTTCATGCCCTCGCGGCCGAAATTCACCTGCACCCGCGCGTCCGACCCGGCGCCCTCGGCATCGACGATCACGCCCTGGCCGAACCTGGGGTGGGTCACGGTTTGACCGACACGCAAGCCGCCCGTTGCGGCTGCGTTCCTGTCGCGGTCCGCCGTCCTGGAGCACGCGCCGTTGTAGCCCGCCGGCGCACCGGCGTACCCGGCCTGCGCGGCGCCCCACGCCCGGCCGCCCCTGCCCGACTTGGGCGTGAGCCATTTCAGCAGCCCTTCGGGGATCTCCTCCAGGAAGCGCGAAGGCAGGTTGTAGCGCGATTGCCCGTGCAGCATGCGCGTCTGGGCATAGGACAGGTAGAGCCGTTTGCGTGCCCGTGTCACGGCCACATACATGAGGCGGCGTTCCTCCTCCAGGCCCTCTGGCTCGAGGGTCGACTGTTCGTGGGGGAACAGTCCCTCCTCCAGCCCGCTCAGGAACACCACGTCGAATTCCAGGCCCTTGGCGGCATGGACGGTCATGAGCTGCAGGGCGTCGTCGCCCTCGCCCGCCTGATGCTCGCCCGCCTCCAGGGAAGCATGGGCCAGGAAGGACGCCAGGGAGACGTCATCCTCTTCGGCAACGAAGTTGGCCGCGGCGTTGATCAGCTCGTTCAGGTTGGCGAGCCGGTCCTGGCCTTCCTTCTCCGCCTGATAGTGGGCGCGCAGCCCGGAAGAATCGAGCACGGCTTCCACGATCTCGGGCAGTGCCAGGCCCGCGGCAGTGTCCTTGAGCCGCCCCAGAAGCTGCACGAACTGGCCCACGGTGGCGCCCGCCTTGCCGGCCAGGTGGGGCACGGCGCCGTAGAGGCTGCTGCCCCGGGCGCGCGCCGCGTCCTGCAGTTGCTCCAGGGAGCGCGCACCGATGCCGCGCGCCGGAAAATTCACCACCCGCAGGAAGGCGGTGTCGTCGTCCGGATTGGCGATGAGGCGCAGATAGGCCAGGGCATGCTTGATCTCCTGGCGCTCGAAGAAGCGCAGCCCCCCATAGACGCGGTAGGGAATGCCGGCGGAAAACAGGGCATGCTCCAGCACGCGCGACTGGGCATTGGAGCGGTACAGCAGGGCCACCTCCCGGCGCGCCACGCCGTCCAGGGACAGGGCCTTCACTTCCTCCACGATCCAGCGTGCCTCGTCGCCGTCGCCGTAGGCCTCGAACACGCGGATCGGCTCGCCGGCGCCGGCGTTGGTCCATAGGTTCTTGCCCAGGCGCGACACGTTGTGCTTGATGATGGCATTGGCGGCATCGAGGATGTTGCCGTGGGAGCGGTAGTTCTGCTCCAGGCGGATCACGTGGTGCACCCGGAACTCGCGCTCGAAGTCGCGCATGTTGCCCACCTCGGCGCCGCGGAAGGCATAGATCGACTGGTCGTCATCCCCCACAGCGAAGATACACCCGCCCGCCCCCGTCCCCTCCTTCACGGGAGGGGAGACGATTTGCTCGCTGCGCGAGGAAATCACGGGCGACTCCGAAACGACTTCAGTGCCCGGCACGGCTCCGCCTCGTGCCGTCCGGCCTTGGGGCGGCCCGGCGGCCGGACTGCGTTCGTTGTAGCCGGCGAGCAGCTTGAGCCAGCGGTACTGGAGCGCATTGGTGTCCTGGAACTCGTCCACCAGGATGTGGCGGAAGCGTGCCTGGTAATGGCGCCGCAGGATCTCGTTGCGCTCCAGCAGCTCGTGGCAGCGCAGCAGCAGCTCGGCGAAGTCCACCACACCCTCGCGCTGGCACTGGGCCTCGTAGGCCTGGTACAGCTCACTGCGCCGGCGCGTATAGTCGTCCCGGGCCTCCACCGCGTGGGGGCGCAGGCCCGCCTCCTTCTGGGCGTTGATGAAATGCATCAGCTCCCGCGGCGGAAATTTCTCGTCGTCCACGTTGAGCGTCTTGAGCAGGCGCTTGATGGCGGCCAGTTGGTCGGCGGAATCGAGGATCTGGAACAACTGGGGCAGGCCGGCGTCCCGGTGGTGGGCGCGCAGCAGCCGGTTGCACAGGCCGTGGAAGGTGCCGATCCACATGCCGCGGGTATCGATGGGCAGCATGGCGGACAGGCGCGCCAGCATCTCCTTGGCCGCCTTGTTGGTGAAGGTCACCGCCAGCACGCCCTGGGGCGAGACCTGGCCGGTCTGGATCAGCCAGGCGATGCGGGTGGTGAGCACCCGGGTCTTGCCGCTGCCCGCCCCGGCCAGGATCAGGGCGTGCTGAGGCGGCAGGGTGACGGCGGCGAGCTGCTCGGGATTGAGTCCGCGGAGAAAATTCGACATCGGCTGCGATCGGAAGTAGCGGCCATTATACCTTCCGCCGGGAAGCCACCCGCCGAAGGTCTTCTCCCGTTCCATGTTGCAGCACAGTGCACAAATAGCTTGTGCCTACTTGGGCACCCCCTTCTTACCAGCCGGTCATTTGGCTATAATTTGTGCATCGCAAAAATTTCTTGAACTCGATCAAGTCTTGCTGGCCTAATAGCGACTAAGATTGAGCTGGTCTTATTATTTTGCATAGCAACATGGCTCGGCCGGCGGAGCCCACAAGGCGTCCCCCGGCCCTATGGCTACACGATGGCAAGGAGAACCGCATGAAAACACCGATGATTGTTACCTGGCATGCCCGCCGCACGGGCATCAGCGATAAGCGCGCCGAGGCCTTGTGGCGGGAGGCGGTCAGGGACGCCACCGTCAAGACCGGCTGGGTCGGGACCTCCGACTACTACGCCGCGGCGGTCCAGCGCTTCCTGGAGCTGATCGCGGCCGAAGCGCCTGCGGCCTATGCCGCCGAGAACCTGGCGCCCCTGGTGCGCGCCCACACCCGCGTGTGGCTGCTGCCCCTGATGGTGTACCGCACCCTGGCGCTCCATTTCAGCCGCAACTGCGCCAGGCCGAACAAACTGCGTGCCGCCTGACGGTAGCGCCGCCCGCCCCCCACCTGGGGCTGCGCCGGCGGTCGCACCGCCGGCGCAACGGTCTGTCAACGCCCGACGATGTCGGGCTTCATGACCGCCAGGGCGCTCAGCAGCTCACCCTTCTCCCGCTCCGGCACCCGGAACTTGTCCAGGGATTTCACCAAATCCTCCACCAGGGCGGCGAACTCCGCCTCGGTGATATTCATGCGCGCATGGGCCGTCTGCATGTCACGACCGGTGTAGGTGCAGGGCCCGCCGGTGCCGGCGCAGATCTGCTCCACCAGCAGGCGCTTCAGGCGGGGAATATCGGTGTTGGCGAAGCGGCCGTTGATGCGCTGGTCGGCCGCCACGTTGCCGACGAAATCGTCCACCACCGCGCCGATCGCCGGCTTGCCCCCCAGGCGCTCGTAAAGGGACGCCTCCGTCTTCATGCCGGTACCGGCACAGCCCGCCAGCACAAAGCCGCAAATCGTCGCGATCGCCATCATCTTCGACATCGTGCCCATAATGAATCTCCTTGTCTCAAGTTGAAGGAAACGGGGCGGTCGATGGGTCTTCCGCTCCCAGGCACTTGTACGGAGGAGGACGGCGATCGGATTCAGACTTCGTCGAGACGGCCCTGGTACACCACGGGCCCTGTGGGCTGGCCGGTGGGCGAACCGCCGGCCGGCTCGAGGCTCACCGCCAGCCCTCGGGCCCTGGCCAGCATGGCGGCCTGGCCGGCATCGAGCGGCACGGTCCTGGCCCCGGCGGCCGGCAACAGGCCCAGGGATACGGGCGCCGCGCCGCCGCCGGGCAGCAGCCATAATTCGTAGGCCTGCCCGGGACCCGGCAGCGCCGGTGCCGCCGCACGCACCTGCAGCTCGGCGCGCCCGTCGCGGCGCTGCAGGGTGAGCACCCAGCCGGGGCGCGCCGCCGCATCGGACAGCAGGGCGACCCCGGTGGGCGCCGGGGCCGGCCGTAGCACCACGGCCGTTCCCAGGATCAGGGCCGCCGCCGTGGCAGCCAGCGCCAGGCCGCGCCAGCGGCGCAGCGCCCGTTGCAGGCCGTCGGCCGCCGACCCGGGCACCCGCGCCTCGATGGTGCGCCATAGCCGCGGCGGCGGTTCCACGGCGGGAATCGTCTCGGCCATCCCCGCCAGGCGTGTCTGCCATCGGTCCACCTCGCGCCGCCAGGAAGGATGGGCCGCGATCAGGCGCTCGAAGCGGCGGCGCGCCGCCCCCCTCAGGGTGCCCAGGGCGTATTCGGCGGCCAGGGCCGAGCGCAGCGCGGGATCGTCGTATCTCATGGCTCACCCAGGCAGTTCTTCAACTGCTGTAGTCCGCGCCGGATCCAGGTCTTGACGGTGCCCAGGGGCTGGGCCAGGCGCCGGGCCAGCTCCTCGTGGGCCAGGCCGTGGAAGAAACCCAGGGCGATGGCCTGGCGTTGCCGCGGTGCCAGGCGCTCCAGGCAGCGCATCAGCGCCCGCGCCTCCTGGCTTGCCACCGCCCGCTCCAGGGGGCCCAGATCCGCCGCCGCCCATTGCTCCATGGTCTCCTCTTCGCCCAGCCCGTCTTCCGGCGGCGCCGCCCGCAGCATGTCCAGGGCGCGGTTGCGTACGATGGTCGTCATCCAGGTCATGGGCTGGGCCCGGTCGGGGCGGAACTCGCCGGCATGGCGCCAGATGCTGACGAAGGCCTCCTGCAAGCATTCCTCCGCCAGGTCCCGTCTGGTCAATATACGCAGGGCGAAGCCAAACAGTTTCGCGCCGGCGGCACGGTAGAGTTCGGCGAAGGCGGCACGCTCGCCCAGGGCGGTGCGCGCCAGCAGAGCGGCGAGATCGCCGCCGGGAGAAGCGGAGGCCACGGCTCAGATGTCCGCGCCACGCGGAGCGCGGCGGGGGTTGAGAGTATAATTTCGCGTTTTCAATCAGTTCCCCTCGTCCCATGCAGGAACGTTACAACCCGGCCGAAATCGAGCAGGCCGCCCAAGACCACTGGGAGAAAAGCGACGCCTTCCGCGCGCCGGAAGACCCTTCCAGGCCCAAGTACTACTGCCTGTCCATGTTTCCCTACCCTTCCGGGAAACTGCACATGGGACACGTGCGCAACTATACCATCGGCGACGTCTTAACCCGTTATCATAGGATGCGCGGCTTCAACGTCCTGCAGCCCATGGGCTGGGACGCCTTCGGCCTGCCCGCCGAGAACGCCGCCATGGCCAATGGCGTGCCGCCCGCCCAGTGGACCTACGACAACATCGCCTACATGAAGAAACAGCTCAAGTCGCTGGGCTTCGCCCTCGACTGGGAGCGCGAATTGGCGACCTGCCGGCCCGAATACTACAAGTGGAACCAGTGGCTGTTCCTGCGCATGCTGGAAAAGGGCCTCGCCTACCAGAAGACCGGCGTGGTGAACTGGGACCCCGTGGACCAGACGGTGCTCGCCAACGAGCAGGTGATCGACGGCCGCGGCTGGCGCACCGGCGCGCTGGTGGAAAAGCGCGAGATCCCCATGTACTACCTGGCCATCACCCGCTACGCCGAAGAGCTGCTCGCCGCCCTGGACACCCTGCCCGGCTGGCCCGAGCGGGTGAAGACCATGCAGGCCAACTGGATCGGCAAGTCCCACGGCGTCCGGTTCGCGTTTCCCTACGAACTGGACGGCAAGCGGGAGAAGCTGTGGGTATTCACCACCCGCGCCGACACCATCATGGGCGTGACCTTCTGCGCCGTGGCGGCGGAGCACCCGCTGGCCGCCCGCGCCGCCCGGGACAATCCCCGGCTCGCCGCCTTCGTCGAGGAATGCAAGCGCGGCTCGGTGATGGAAGCCGACCTGGCCACCATGGAGAAGAAGGGCATGTCCACCGGCATCTTCGTCACCCATCCCCTCACGGGCGAGAAGATGGAAGTGTGGGTCGGCAACTACGTGCTGATGGGCTACGGCGAAGGCGCGGTGATGGCGGTGCCGGGCCACGACGAGCGCGACTTCCACTTCGCCAAGAAGTACAACCTGCCCATCAAGCAGGTCATCGCCGTCCCCGGCAAGGAGTTCTCCACCGACGCCTGGCAGGAATGGTATGCCGACAAGGGCGCCGGCGTGTGCGTGAACTCGGGCAAGTACGACGGCCTTGCCTACGAGCAGGCGGTGGATGCCATCGCCGCCGACCTCAAGGCCAAGGGCCTGGGCGACAAGCAGGTGCAATGGCGCCTGCGCGACTGGGGCATCTCGCGCCAGCGCTACTGGGGCTGCCCGATCCCCCTGATCCACTGCGACAAATGCGGCACCGTGCCGGTGCCCGACGATCAGTTGCCCGTGGTGCTGCCCGAAGACTGCGTGCCGGACGGCTCCGGCAACCCGCTCAACAAGCGCCCCGACTTCCTCCACTGCACCTGCCCCAGGTGCTCCGGCCCGGCCCGGCGCGAGACGGATACCATGGACACCTTCGTGGACTCGTCCTGGTACTACGCCCGCTACTGCTGCACGGACAACGACCAGGCGATGGTGGACGCGCGCACCGACTACTGGATGCCCGTGGACCAGTATATCGGCGGCATCGAGCACGCCATCCTGCACCTGCTCTATTCGCGCTTCTGGACCAAGGTGATGCGCGACCTGGGCCTGGTGAAGTACGACGAACCGTTCACGCGGCTCCTCACCCAGGGCATGGTGCTCAACGAAATCTTCTTCCGCAAGCCCGAGTCGGGCCGCATCACCTACTACAACCCGGCCGACGTGGAGCTCAAGTTCGACGACAAGGGCAACCGCGTCGGCGCGGTGCTGAAGAGCGACGGCCAGCCGGTGGAGTCCGGCGGCATCGGCACCATGTCCAAGTCCAAGAACAACGGCGTGGATCCCCAGGCGCTGATCGAACAATACGGCGCCGACACCGCGCGCTTCTTCATGATGTTCGCCTCGCCGCCGGAGCAGACCCTGGAGTGGTCCGACTCGGGGGTGGAAGGCAGCTACCGCTTCCTCAAGCGCGTGTGGAACTTCGCCTGGAAGTTCGCAGCCGAGTACCAGGCGAAGATCGGGGCCGCCCGCATCCTGGGCTCAGGCGCCAAGCTCGACAAGGACCTGGCGGCGGTGCGGCGCGAAGTGCACCTCAACCTCAAGCAGGCCAACTACGACTTCCAGAAGTTCCAGTTCAACACCGTGGCCTCGGCGGGCATGAAGATCCTCAATGCCCTGGAGCGCGCCCCGGGTGCGGGCGGCGCCGCCCACGCGGAAGTGCTGGAGGAAGGCCTGCACATCCTGCTGCGGCTGCTCTCGCCCATCACGCCCCACATCTGTCACCACCTGTGGCGCGAGCTGGGCTTCGGCGACGACATCCTGCGCGCCCCCTGGCCCGAGCCCCTGGAGCAGGCCCTGGCCCAGGACGAGATGGAGCTGGTGCTGCAGGTCAATGGCAAGCTGCGCGGCAACATCCGCGTGCCGGCCGGCGCCAGCCGGGAGGAGATCGAGCGCGCCGCCGTGGGCTCGGCGGCGGCGCAGAAACACATGGAGGGCCGGCCGGCGAAGAAGGTGGTGGTGGTGCCCGGCCGCCTGGTCAACATCGTCGCCTGAGCATGCCATGATCCGCATCCTCGCCCTGGCTTCCCTGCTGCTGCTCGGCGCCTGCGGCTTCCACCTGCGCGGGCCGCAGCCCCTGCCCTTTGCCAGCCTCTACGTGGCCGTGTCGGATGCCTCGGAGCTGGGGGCCGCCCTCAAGCGCACCATCCGCGCCCAGGGCACGACCCGGGTGGTCAATTCGCCCCAGGAGGCGGAGGCCATTCTCACCGTGGTGGACGAGCGCACGGAAAAGAACATCCTCAGCCTCAACTCCGCCGGCCGCGTGCGCGAATACCAGCTGGTGTACCGCTTCGCCTTCCGCATCCATAACAACAAGGGCGTGGATCTGCTGCCCAGGAGCGACATCGTCCTCACGCGCGACATCACCTTCAACGACGAGCAGGTGCTGGCCAAGGAGAACGAGGAAGCCCTGCTCTACCGGGACATGCGCGCCGACCTGGTGCAGCAGATCCTGCGGCGCATGGCGGCGGCCCGGCCGCAGCAGTCTTAAGAAGGCTTCCATGCAACTGCGCGCGGAGCAACTGGCGGCCCATCTCGCCAAGTCCCTGGCGCCCCTCTACGTGCTGCACGGCGACGAACCCCTGCTGGTGATCGAGGCCGCCGACGCCATCCGCCGCGCCGGGCGCAGCCAGGGCTACACGGAGCGTGAGGTGCTGGTGGCCGGGCCCGGCTTCCGCTGGGACAACCTGTGGCTCGCCGCCGGCAATCTGTCCCTGTTCGGGGCCCACAAGCTGGTGGACCTGCGCATTCCCTCCGGCCGCCCCGGGCGCGACGGGGGCGAAGCCCTGCAACGCTATTGCCAGCACCTGCCCCAGGGCGTGCTGACCCTGGTCACCCTGCCGGAGCTGGACTGGCAGACGCGCAAGGGCGCCTGGTACGAGGCCCTGCAAGGGGCCGGGGTGGCGGTGGAGCTGAATGCGCCGGAACTGGCGGAGCTGCCCGCCTGGATCGGCGCCCGCCTGCAGCGCCAGGACCAGAACGCAAGGCGCGAGGCGCTGGAGTTCATGGCCGCCCACGTGGAAGGCAACCTGCTCGCGGCCCACCAGGAAATCCAGAAGCTGGGCCTGCTCTATCCTCCGGGCGAGCTGTCCCTGGCCCAGGTGGAAGCTGCGGTGCTCAACGTCGCGCGTTATGATGTGGATGGCCTGCGCGCCGCCCTGCTGGAGGGCGATCCGGGCCGCTGCGCCCGGCTGCTCGACGGCCTGCGCGCCGAGGGCGTGGCGGCGCCCCTGATCCTGTGGGCGCTGGCCAGCGAGATCCGTACGCTGCTGGCATTACGCAGCGGCGTGGACGAGGGCAAGCCGGCCGGCGCCGTGCTGCGCGCCGAGCGGGTGTTCGACGACCGCCGCGCCGCCGCCCTGCAGCGCGCGGCCCTCCGGCTGCGCGCCGGCCAGCTGCACGCCGCGCTGCTGCATGCGGCGCGCATCGACAGAATGATCAAGGGCCTGGTTCAGGGCGACGTGTGGGACGAGTTCCTGCAGTTGACGCTGCGCATGGCGCGGCGAAAGGAAGTGGCATGAAGCAAGAGCATTTGAACGTCAAGGATTACATGCGGGAACTGGGCCGCCGTGCCCGCGCCGCCTCCCGCGCCATGGCGCAGGCATCGACCGCCGCCAAGAACGCGGCGCTCGCCGCCATGGCGGCGGAAATCCGCGCCCGGCGCGAGACACTGCTCGCCGCCAATGCCCGGGATCTGGAGGAGGCCCTCGCCACCGGCCTGGAGCCGGCCCTGATCGATCGGCTCACCCTCTCGCCCAAGGGCGTGGAGGCCATGGCCCAGGGCCTGGAACAGGTGGCGGCCCTGCCCGATCCGGTGGGCGAGATCAGCGACTTGCAGCGCCGCCCCAGCGGCATCCAGGTGGGCAGGATGCGTGTGCCCCTGGGCGTGATCGGCATCATCTACGAGGCGCGGCCCAACGTCACCGCCGACGCCGCGGCCCTGTGCCTCAAGTCGGGCAACGCTGCCATCCTGCGCGGCGGCAGGGAAGCCCTGCACTGCAACCAGGCCATCGCCGCCTGCGTGCGCGCCGGCCTGGCCGCCGCCGGCCTGCCGGAGGCGGCGGTGCAGGTGGTGGAGACCACCGACCGCGCCGCCGTGGGCGAGCTGATCACCATGCCCGAGTATGTGGACATCATCGTGCCGCGCGGCGGCAAGGGCTTGATCGAGCGCATCGCGCGCGAGGCGCGGGTGCCGGTGATCAAGCACCTGGACGGCATCTGCCACGTGTACATCGACGACGAGGCGGACCTGGACAAGGCCGTGCGCATCGCCGACAACGCCAAGACCCAGCGCTACGGTACTTGCAACACCATGGAGACCCTGCTGGTGGCCAGCAGCATCGCGGCGCGCGTGCTGCCCCCACTCGCCAGGATCTATTTCGACAAGGGCGTCGAGCTGCGCGGCTGCGCCGCTTCGCGCGCCCTGGTGCCGCAGATGAAGGAGGCGACCGAGGAGGACTGGCGCACCGAGTATCTCGCGCCCATCCTGTCGGTGCGCGTCGTCGCCGGCCTCGACGCCGCCATCGAGCACATCAACACCTACAGCTCCCAGCACACCGACGCCATCGTCACGGAGAACTACACCAAGGCCCTGCGCTTCCTGCGGGAAGTGGATTCCAGCTCGGTGATGGTAAACGCCTCCACGCGCTTCGCCGACGGCTTCGAGTACGGCCTGGGGGCGGAGATCGGCATCTCCACCGACAAGCTGCACGCGCGCGGCCCGGTCGGCCTGGAGGGGCTGACCAGCCTGAAATGGATCGTGCTGGGCGCGGGTGAGGTGCGGGGCTGAGCTATCATGGCGGCACCATCGATGACAACCGGGAGAACAACATGACGAAACCGCTGCACCTGCTCGTCGCTGCCCTGTCCGTTCTGCTGCTGGTCGTCCCGCCCGCCCGGGCGGACGTGGACGTGGCCGGCGTGAAGTTCGCCGACAAGACCAGGGTCGGCAACGCCGAGCTGAGCCTGAACGGCGCGGGGCTACGCAGCCGCGCCTTCTTCAAGGTGTATGCCCTGGGCCTTTATCTCCCGGAGAAGAAGGGCGCCGCCGACGCCGTGCTCAGCGTCAAGGGGCCCAAGCGCATCCAGATCGTGACCCTGCGCGAGCTCACCGCCGAGCAGTTCGCCGACGCCCTCATCTCCGCCCTGGAGAAAAACCATACGGAGGCGGAACTGGCGCCCCTCAAGGCGCGCGTCGAGGAATTCCGCGCCATCATGCTGGGCCTGGGCACCGCTGCCAAGGGCTCCACCGTCACCCTGGATTTCCTGCCCGAGTCCGGCACCCGCCTGCAGTTCAACGGCAGCGCCAAGGGCAAAGACATCCCCGGCGAGGATTTCTACCGGGCCCTGCTGAAGATCTGGCTGGGCCAGGAGCCCGCCCAGGCGGACCTCAAGGAAGCGCTGCTGGGCAAGCAGTCATAGTCCCGGCCGCACCGGCGGCCGTTTCTCCGCCCGGGCGCCGCCGGCCGATTTCCGGTTTTTCGCACGACCACCCTTCCTCCGGTACTACAAATTCCGGGGGCTACAATAGAAATCAACGAATTGCGGCAGCGGTACGGAGCCGGCAGGGCTGGCACGTCGATTGCGAATCGTGGCGCACGGGTCGTGACAGCTACGGCCTTCGCCGGCGCCGGGAGGCCTCCTTCCCCAGGGATATAATCCGCCGGCCAACTCTGTTTATTCTTCATCAAAAGAGAAAGGAGACACGATGAAAGCATTACGCGCGTTCGGGGTAGGTCTTTGCCTGGCGGCGCTTTCCCTGTCCAGCCACGCCCAGCAGTTCATCAACGTGCTGACGGGCGGCACCAGCGGCGTGTATTACCCGTTGGGGGTGGCCTTGTCGCAGATCTACGGCAAGGCGATCCCCGAAGCCAAGTCGTCGGTGCAGGCCACCAAGGCCTCGGCGGAAAACCTCAACCTGCTGCAGGCCGGCCGCGGGGAAATCGCCTTCACCCTGGGAGACGCCCTGTCGGACGCCTGGAAAGGCGAGGCAGAGGCCGGCTTCAAGACACCGCTCAAAAAGCTGCGCGGCGTGGCCGGCATCTATCCCAACTACATCCAGATCGTGGCCTCGGCCGATTCCGGCATCAAGACTCTCGCCGACCTGAAAGGCAAGCGCATCTCCGTCGGCGCGCCCAAGTCGGGCACCGAGCTCAACGCCCGCGCCATCCTCAAGGCCGCCGGGCTGAATTACAAGGACTTCGCCAAAGTGGAATACCTGCCCTTCGGCGAATCGGTGGAACTCATGAAGAACCGCCAACTGGACGTGACGCTGCAGTCCGCCGGCCTGGGGGTCGCCTCCCTGCGCGACCTGGCCACGTCGGTGAAGATCGTAGTCGTGCCCGTTCCCGCCGACGTGGTGGCCAAGGTGGGGGACCCGGCCTACCAGCCGGCCGTCATTCCCGCCAACACCTACGAGGGCCAGAACGCCGACGTGCCCACCGTGGCCATCGCCAACTTCCTGGTCACCCACGAGGGTGTACCGGCCGACATAGTGTACAAGATGACCAAGGCCATGTACGACAACCTGGACCAGCTGGTCGCCGCCCATGCGGCCGCCAAGGCGATCAAGCGGGAAAACGCCGTCAAGGGCATGCCGGTGCCGCTGCATCCGGGGGCGGAGAAGTATTACCGCGAAGTCGGCCTGCTGAAATAGCGCCGGCGATCGGGCGCATGTCCCGATCCCCCGCCCGGCGCCTCCCTGGCGACAGGCTGCCCTTGCGGCCTGTCGCGAGCCCTCTTGCGCCGGCTCGATGCTCGCAACATGTCCGGACGACTCCGGGAGAACCGCAATGTCTCATACCGCCCCTGAAACGACCAGGCACAATCCGTCGACCGCCCCGGCGGGCACCCAGGAATTCCAAGAGCATGGCGTGCAGCGCCACCTGCAAGGTCCCGCCCTGCAGGCCATCGTCGTCGTGGGCCTGGCCTTTTCCGCCTACCAGATCGTGGTCGCCGCTTTCCATCCCCTGTCCAGCCTGGTCACCCGGTCGCTGCACGTGGGCTTCCTGCTGCTCATGACCTTCCTCCTCTATCCCGCCTGGAAGGGGAGGAAGAACCTGCACCGGATCGCCTGGTACGACTGGCTGCTAGCGGCCGCCGGCTTCGCCCTGAGTTTCTACCACCTGGTGTTCGAGGCCGATCTGATCCAGCGCTCGGGCGACCCCAGCAGCGCCGACCTGATCGTGGGCTCCCTGCTGGTGCTGCTGGCCTTCGAAGCGGCCCGGCGCATCCTGGGGCTGGCGCTACCCATCGTGTGCGGCCTGTTCCTGCTCTACGGCCTGTTCGGCCAGTATCTGCCGGGGGCGCTAGCCCATCGGGGCTACGGCCTGGACCAGATCATCAGCCAGTTGGCGCTGGGCACCGAAGGCATCTTCGGCATCCCGACCCTGGTGTCCGCCACTTACATCTTCCTGTTCATCCTGTTCGGCTCCTTCCTCGAGCACGCCGGGATGATCAACCTGTTCAATTCCCTGGCCCTGGGCTTCGTCGGCCATACCAGGGGCGGGCCGGCCAAGGTGGCCGTGGCCTCCTCGGCCATGATGGGCACCATCTCCGGCTCGGGCGTGGCCAACGTGCTCACCACCGGCCAGTTCACCATTCCGCTGATGAAGAAGTTCGGCTACTCGGGCGTGTTCGCCGGCGCGGTGGAGGCCACTTCCTCCATGGGCGGGCAGATCATGCCACCGGTGATGGGCGCCGTGGCCTTCATCATGGCCGAGAACCTGAACGTGCCCTATGCCGAAATCGTCAAGGCCGCGGCCATTCCCGCCATCCTCTACTACGTGACCGCCTTCTGGATGGTGCATCTGGAGGCCGGGCGCGCCAAGCTGCTGGGGCTGCCCAAGGAGCAGTGCCCCAACCCGTGGCGCGCCATGCGCGAGAACTGGTATCTGGTGCTGCCCCTGGCGGTGCTGGTGTGGATGCTGTTCAACGGCTTCACCCCCATGTTCGCCGGCATGGTGGGCCTGGCGCTCACCGCCATCCTGATCCTGGGTGCCGCCCTGGCGGCGCGCGTGTCCGGGCAGGCCTTCCGTTACGTGTTCTGGATCGCCCTGGCGCTGGGCGCCTCGTCCTTCGCCAAATGGGGCATCGTCCCGGTGCTGGGCCTGATCGGCCTGCTGGTGCTGGCCTGCTTCGGCATCAAGGGCGGGCGCAAGACGCTGCACACCATGCGGACCAGCCTGGTGGACGGCGCCAGGCAGGCGCTGCCGGTGGGCGTGGCCTGCGCCATCGTCGGCGTCATCATCGGCGTGTTGACCCTGACCGGCGCCGCCTCCAGCTTCGCCGGCTTCATCCTGACCATAGGCGAAAAGAGCCTGTTCCTTTCCCTGCTGCTGACCATGCTGGTGTGCCTGGTGCTGGGCATGGGCATCCCCACCATCCCCAACTACATCATCACCAGCTCCATCGCCGCGCCGGCCCTGCTCAAGCTGGGCGTGCCGCTGATCGTCAGCCACATGTTCGTGTTCTACTTCGGCATCATGGCCGACCTGACGCCGCCGGTGGCGCTGGCGGCCTTCGCCGCCTCGTCCATCGCCAAGGAAGCGCCCATGAAGATCGGCTTCAAGGCAACCCAGATCGCCGTCGCCGGCTTCGTCGTGCCCTACATGGCGGTTTATGACAACGCCCTGATGCTGCAGGGCGACTGGACGCTGCTCGGGGTGGCCTACGTGGTGTTCAAGGCGCTGCTCGCCATCTGCCTGTGGGGCGGCGCGGTCATCGGCCATTTGTGGGCGCCGCTGAACAGGCTCGAGCGCGTCTGGGCGGTGATCGCCGCCGGACTGCTGGTGGCGGCCCTGCCGGTCACCGACGAGCTGGGCTTCGCGGCCTCGGCGCTGTTCCTCGCGTGGCACGCCGTCGCCGCGCGCCGCCGCAACCGGCAAGCCCTGGCCTGAAGATGCGGCACTGAACCATGAGCGGTGTGTGCCTGGCGGCCGGGGCGGCGACCGTTTTCCTCGCGGTCAACGGCTTCACCCTGGCCTGGCAGCACTCCATCGAGAAAATCCGCTGGGAAGAGGACTACCGGGTCGCCCGGGGGCGCCTGGAGCTGGTCGAGGCGCGCGTGCACGGCAGCGGCGCCGGCATGGAGCCGCCCGCGGGGGCGCGCCTGGACAACGGCGTATGGCGCTATCGCCCGGCCCTGGCGCCGCTGGCGCGTCTGCTTCTCACCCATTCGCCCTACGCTCAAGGCTACGAGCTGTGCCTGGAGGGGCGCTGCGCCCCTCTTGCACAACGCCTGCCCGATCCAGACAATACGCAAGTCATCGAACTCCGCCCCTGCGCACCGTGAGCCCCCAGGCGTTCCAGGCCATCGTCGCCGCCCCCGGCTTCCGCGTCGGTATGCGCGTCGCGGGCGACTACCTGTGCGAGCTGGTGTTCCTGCCGCCCGGCGCCGAAACGGCTGCCAGCCACCCCCTGGCGGCGGAAGCCGCGAGACAGGTGCGCGCCTATCTCGCCGATCCGGGCTTCGCCTTCGACCTGCCCCTGTCGCCCCGCGGTACGCCGTTCCAGCGCGCCGTGTGGCGCAAGATCGCCGAGATTCCCCCGGGCCGCACGCGCAGCTACGGCGAGCTGGCCGCGGAGCTGGGCAGTGCGCCGCGTGCCGTAGGCCAGGCCTGCGGCAAGAATCCCTATCCGCTGGTGGTGCCCTGCCACCGCGTGATTTCCGCCACCGGCGGTCTGGGCGGCTTCGCCAACGCGCGCGACGGCTATCTGCTGCACACCAAGCGCTGGCTGCTGCGGCACGAGGCCGCCCTGTGAGCGAGACGGCGGCCGCGGCCCCGGCCGGCGGTGACGTTGCCCTGCTCGATGCCTTCACCGATACCCTGTGGCTGGAGCATGGCCTGGCGAAAAATACCCTGGCGAGCTACCGCAGCGATCTGGCCCTGTTCGCCGCCTGGCTCGCCGCCCGGGGCCAGTCGCTGGTCCGGGCGGACCGGGCCGACATCGCCGCCTACCTGCGCGACTTCAGCCTGCGCGCCAAGCCCAGCAGCCAGCGCCGGTTGATTTCCGCCCTGCGCCGCTTCTACCGGCACCTGCTGGCCCAGAACCGCATCGAGGCCGACCCGACGCTGCACATCGATCCGCCCCTGACGCCGGACCGCTTTCCCAAGACCTTGTCCGAAGCCCAGGTGGAGGCCCTGCTGGGCGCGCCCGACATCGGCACGCCGCGCGGCTTGCGCGACCGCGCCATGCTGGAAGTGCTCTACGCCACCGGCCTGCGCGTGTCGGAGCTGGTGGGCCTGAAGCTGTTCGAGGTGAGCCGCGACATGGGTATCGTGCGCATATTCGGCAAGGGCTCCAGGGAACGCCTGGTGCCCCTCGGGGAAGTGGCCCAGGACTGGCTGGAACGTTATCTCGTCGAGGCGCGCGGCGCGCTGCTCCAGGGCAGGAGCTGCGACCAGGTGTTCGTCACCGCCCGCGCCGCGCCCATGTCGCGCCAGATGTTCTGGAACCTTGTCAAGCGCTATGGCGCGCGCGTCGGCATCGAGGCGCGCCGCCTGTCGCCCCACACGCTGCGCCACGCCTTCGCCACCCACCTCATCAACCACGGCGCCGACCTGCGCGTGGTGCAACTGCTGCTGGGCCATGCCGACATCTCCACGACCCAGGTCTATACCCATGTGGCGCGCGAGCGCCTCAAAGAGCTGCACGCCCGGCACCATCCGCGCGGCTGATCGGAGATCATCCGGCGCAATCCGTCATGGGCAATACCGAGCATGTTTCCGAAACCCCGGCGACCCGCCTCCTGCGCAGCCACGAGGTCGCCTTCACCGGCTATCCTTCACGGCGACCGCAAGCATTCACCAAGAACCTGACTTACGCCCTGCTGCGCTCGATCGACACGCCGACGCGCTTGACGCCTTTCATCACGCCCACCTTGGCGACCTTGACGCTCACCCAGGGCGCGCCGAACTCGTGGATCAGCATCTCGGCCACATGCTCGGCCAGCTTCTCCAGCAGGTTGAAATGGTTGGCCTGCAGATCGGTGCGGATGCGGGAAATCACCTGCGCATAGTCGATGGTGTCGGCGATGCTGTCGCTGTGCCCCGCCCCGCGCGGCACACCGATCTCCAGGTGCAGCTCGACGGTCTGGGGCGCGGCGCGCTCCCGCGGATAAATGCCCACCCACGCCTCGGTGCGCAGTTCTTCGATGAAAATGCGGTCCACGTTGCAATCTCGGCTACAATCCGCGCAATTCTAGCCCGAATGCCGCAAGCGCCGCCCAGGCGATTCCCATGAATACACTCATCGTCGGCCTCGTCTCCTATCTCATCGGCTCGATTCCTTTCGCAGTGATCGTCAGCCGCGTGTTCGGCCTCGCCGATCCGCGCAGCTATGGCTCGGGCAACCCGGGCGCCACCAATGTGCTGCGCACCGGCAACAAACTGGCCGCCCTGCTCACCCTGCTGGGCGATGCCGGCAAGGGCCTGGTGGCCGTGCTTCTGGCAAGAGCGTTGGCGCCCCAGTACGGCCTGGCGGCTTCCGACATCGCCCTGGCCGGTTTCGCCGTCTTCTTCGGCCACCTGCACTCGGTCTTCCTCGGTTTCCGCGGTGGCAAGGGCGTGGCCACGGCGGCCGGGGTGCTGTTCGGCTTCGATCCGTGGCTGGGGCTGGCGGTGCTGGCCGTGTGGGTCGCGGTGGCCGCCGCTTTCCGCTATTCCTCGCTGGCGGCGCTGGCCGCCGCCAGCGCCGCGCCGCTGCTCGCCGTCATCATGCTGTCCGGGGGCGATTACACGACGGCGGTGCTGTGCATGTCGATACTGCTGTTCTGGCGCCACAGCGAGAACATCCAGAAGCTGCGCGAAGGCCGCGAGAGCAAGATCGGCGAGAAGAAGGATCAGGCCGCCGACAAGCCCTGAAGAGGCCAGCGCGGCCTGACCGAGAAGCCGCGCGGCTGCGCATCGGCCGGCATCCCGCCCACCGTCAGGCGTAGCATCCCGGCAAGCGCGATCATGGCGCCGTTGTCGGTGCAGAACTCCAGTTCCGGGTAGAACACGCGCCCGCCCACCTTGGCGACGCCGGCATCGAGCCGCTCGCGCAGACGCCGGTTGGCGCCCACCCCGCCCGCCACCACCAGTTGCCCGAGGCCGCAGCGCTCCAGGGCGGCCAGGGCCTTGGCGGCAAGCACGTCCACAATGGCCGCCTGCACCTCCCAGGCCAGGTCCGCCGCCTCATCCACCGCCACCCGCCCCTGGGCGTACTGGGTCAGCACCGCCGTCTTGAGGCCGCTGAAACTGAAGTTGAGATCGCCCGAATTGAGCATGGGCCGCGGCAGGCTGTAGCGCCCCGGCCTGCCGCGCTCCGCCAGCCGCGCCAGTTGCGGGCCGCCCGGATAGCCCAGCCCCATCAGCTTGGCCGTCTTGTCGAAAGCCTCGCCCGCCGCGTCGTCCAGGGTTTCGCCCAACAGCTCGTAGTCGCCGATGCCCGATACACGCATCAACTGGGTGTGGCCGCCGGAGACCAGCAGGGCGACGAAGGGGAAGCGGGGCGGCTGCGGCGACAGCAGCGGCGACAGCAAATGCCCTTCCAGGTGGTGCACCGGCAGTGCCGGGATGCCCAGCGCAAAGGCCAGCGATTCGGCGAAGCTCGCCCCCACCAGCAGGGCGCCCGCCAGTCCCGGTCCGGCCGTGTAGGCTATGGCGTCGATGTCCTCCGGCGTACGCCCGGTGCGGCGCAGCACCTCGCGCAGGATGGGCGCCAAGCGCCGGACGTGGTCGCGCGAGGCCAGCTCGGGCACCACGCCGCCGTAGGCCTGGTGCAGGTCCACCTGGGAATGCACGGCATGGGCCAGCAGGCCGGCGGCGCTGTCGTAGAGGGCGACCCCCGTCTCGTCGCAGGAGGTTTCGAGGCCGAGAACCAGCATGGCAGGCAACCAAAAAGTCGGATTCTACCTTTGAGGACAGGCTATCCGGTTTTTGATTCCGGCGCAAAAGCCGTTATAATGCGACTTTTTTCCCAGTTCAACCAGGAAGGCTCCATGCCGGGTATTCGCGTCAAGGAAAACGAACCATTCGAAGTGGCCATTCGCCGCTTCAAGCGCGCCATCGAGAAAACGGGAATTCTGACGGAACTGCGTTCGCGCGAGTTCTACGAGAAGCCGACCGCGGAGCGCAAGCGCAAGCTGTCCGCTGCCATCAAGCGTCATCACAAGCGCATCCGCAGCCAGCAGTTGCCGCCCCGGATGTACTGATCGCGCTCGGGCGCGGTCGACGCCGATCCAGCCGGGTCGCTATCCGCGACACCGGCTGTTTGCTTTTGTGCCCTGCCCCATAGCCTTTCTTTGCCGAGGTAAGCCATGTCGCTGAAAGCCAGGATCAACGAGGATATGAAGGCGGCCATGCGCGCCAGGGAAAGCGCCCGCCTGTCGGCCATTCGCCTGCTGCTGGCCGCCATCAAGCAGCGGGAAGTGGACGAGCGCGTGCAGCTCGACGACGCCGGCATCGTCGCCGTCATCGACAAGATGCTCAAGCAGCGCCGCGACTCCATCGCCCAGTACGAAGCCGCAGGCCGTACCGACTTGGCCGACGCCGAGAAATTCGAGGTACAGGTGCTGACCGCCTACATGCCCCAGGCCCTGTCCCAGGCCGAGATCGAGGCGGCCGTGCGGGAGGCTGTCGCCGCCAGCGGCGCCAAGGGGCCCCAGGACATGGGCAAGGTAATGGGCGTGCTCAAGCCCCGGCTCGCCGGCCGGGCCGACATGAGCCAGGTTTCCGCCCTGGTGAAAGCGACGCTTGCCGCCCAAGGCTAAAGCCGGACGCCGGTGCGCCGATAAACCGGCAATCCGTCCGCCATTTCC
Source organism: Uliginosibacterium gangwonense (assembly GCA_020723855.1). Taxonomy (GTDB): domain Bacteria; phylum Pseudomonadota; class Gammaproteobacteria; order Burkholderiales; family Rhodocyclaceae; genus DYIB01. The sequence goes on along the minus strand of DYIB01000026.1, from coordinate 3,260 downwards.
TATAATGGCCTAAAGGTTCGGGCGTTGCTTTTCACGTCAATGCCCCCACATACCACGCGTGATTCCAGAATCATTCATACAAGAGCTTCTGGCGCGTGTCGACATCGTCGACGTAGTCGGGCGTTACGTCCCGCTGAAAAAAGGCGGCGCCAACTACATGGCGTGCTGCCCCTTCCATAGCGAGAAAACCCCGTCCTTCACGGTCAGCCCGTCCAAACAGTTCTACCACTGCTTCGGCTGCGGCGCCCATGGCACGGCCATCGGCTTTGTCATGAACTACGCCGGCCTGGGCTTCGTCGAGGCAGTGGCCGAGCTCGCCGCCTCGGTGGGCATGCAGGTGCCCCAGAGCCAGCGCGACGACTTCAAGCCCAGGATCGACACCACTTCGCTCACCGAGGTCATGACCCGCGCCGCCAGGTATTACCGCGAACAGCTCAAGGCCAGCGACAGGGCGAAGGACTACCTCAAGGCGCGCGGCCTCACGGGCGAGGTTGCTGCGCGCTTCGGCATCGGCTACGCGCCGGACGACTGGCGCCCTCTGGCGGCGGCCTTTCCCGACTACCAGGCCAAGGCCCTGGTGGAGTGCGGCCTGGTGATCGAGGGCGACTCGGGCAAGCGCTACGACCGCTTCCGCGACCGCATCATGTTCCCCATCCTGGATGCGCGCGGCAACGTCATCGGCTTCGGCGGCCGCGTGCTTGGCGCCGGCGAGCCCAAGTATCTCAACTCTCCGGAAACACCCCTGTTCGAGAAGGGGCGCGAGCTCTACGGCCTACCCCAGGCACGCAGCGCCATCCGCGAAACCGACACGGTGATCGTGGTGGAAGGCTACATGGACGTGGTCGCCCTGTCCCAGCACGGCGTGGACAACGCCGTGGCGACGCTCGGCACCGCCACCACGCCCTACCACGTGCACAAGCTGCTGCGCCAGGCCGATCGCATCGTCTTCTGCTTCGATGGCGACCACGCCGGGCGCAAGGCCGCCTGGCGCGCCCTGGAGGCAAGCCTGGAATCCCTGGCGGACAAGAAATCGGTCGCCTTCCTGTTTCTTCCCGCCGAGCACGATCCCGACAGCTATGTGCGCGAGCACGGCGCGGAGGCCTTCCGCAGGCTGGCCGCCCAGGCCGCCTCGCTGAGTGCCTTCGTCCTGCAGCGCCTGCGCGCGCGGCCCGATCTCGGCACCCACGAAGGCAAGGCGCGCCTGATGCAGGAGGCCAAGGAACTGCTGGAGCGGGTGAAGGCGCCGCAACTGCGCGCCCAACTGGCCCACGACGTGGTGCGCCTGGCCGGGCAGGTGCCCAGCAGCCCGCGGGAGGCGGAGCGCCTGCTGGGATTGGGCCGGCTCGCCGCCCGGCCCGTGCCGTTCTCGGGCAACGGTGCGCCCTTCGCCGCCGTCCGCGCCGCGCGCCCCGCCCCCTCGCCGCCGGAAAAGAAGCTCCTGATGCTGGTGCTGCACCACCCGGAATTCATTGTGCGCGTGCCCCACGACATCCTGTCGGCGTCTCCCGCCAGCGCCGAGATGAACGCCCTCAAGGCCCTGGTGGACGCGGTGGAGGACGGCAGCCTGACCGTCAGCGCCAGCCTCGCGCCCATCATGGAGCATTTTCGCGCCACCGAGCATCAGGCCGTGCTCGCCGAACTGATCACGGAACTAAACGAGAACTACTTCGACGAAGGTACTATAGAGGCATTGCTTAACGATACCGTCGACAGCTTGCGCCAAGCGCAACGCGCCCAGGAGTTCGAGGCTCTTCACAAGAAAATCGCCGGCAACACCCACACCCCCGAGGAATTGCTGCGCTACCGGGAACTTCTCTCGCAAAAACAGCAATTTAAGCAAGCTTCGACAAGCTCTGACTTGTAGTATAATTTCCGGTTTTTTCACGCTCCGCTCACTGAGGAAAACATGGCCAAGGAGAAAGCGAACCCCCCCGCCAAGGAAACGCCCAAAGCCAGGATCGCCAAGGCCAAGGAACCCCCCACGCCGGCTCCGGAGCCCTCCAGGGCAAAACGCCCGGCGGAAGCCGCTGCGGCCATCAAAGGCAGGCGCGCCAAGGACCAGCAGGCCGGCCACGCCGCCGAGCAGGCCGTGCCGGTGGACGCCGAGGCCCGCCGCACGCGCCTGAAGAACCTGATCGCCCTGGGCAAGGAGCGCGGCTTCCTCACGTACGCGGAGATCAACGACCACCTGCCCGACGACATGGTGGACGCCGAACAGATCGAGTCCATCATCAGCACCTTCAACGACATGGGCATCCAGGTCTTCGACGAGGCCCCGGCCACCGAAGAGCTGCTCATGTCCGACGCCGTGCCCGCCGTCGTGGACGACGAGGAAGCGGAAGAGGAAGCCGAGCAGGCCCTGTCTTCCGTCGACTCGGAATTCGGCCGCACCACCGACCCCGTGCGCATGTACATGCGCGAGATGGGCTCGGTGGAACTGCTCACGCGCGAGGGCGAGATCGAGATCGCCAAGCGCATCGAGGACGGCCTGAAGCACATGATCCAGGCCATCTCCGCCTGCCCCACCACCATCGCCGAGATCCTCGAGATGGCGGAAAAGGTGGAGAAGGACGAGATGCGCATCGACGAGCTGGTGGACGGCCTCATCGACCCCAATGCGGCCGAGGAACTGGAACCGCTCGCCGAGGATGAGGAACTGGCCGTCGCCGAAGAGGAAGGGGAAGAGGAGGAAGAGGGCGGCGAAGGCGGCGCCGTCTCCGCCTCCCTGCTGCAGCTCAAGGCCGATGCCCTGGAGCGCTTCGCCACCATACGCCAGCTCTACAACAAGATGCAGAGCACGCTGCAGAAGAAAGGCCCGAAGGACAAGGCCTATCTGAAGGCCCAGCAGCAGATCTCCGAAGAGCTGATGTACATCCGCTTCACCGCGCGCATCATCGAAAAGCTGTCCGACTCGGTGCGCCACATGGTCGAGGACGTGCGCAACCACGAGCGCAAGATCCAGGAACTGTGCGTGAAGAAAAGCGGCATGCCGCGCCCCCACTTCATCAAGGTGTTCCCGGGCAACGAGACCAACCTGGAATGGCTGAAGCAGGAAGTGTCCAGCGCCAAGCCCTACGCCGCTGCCCTCATGCGCGCCGCGCCGGCCATCATCGAGGAGCAGCAGAAGCTCATCGACCTGCAGGAGCGCATCGGCATCCCGCTGAAGGATCTCAAGGAGATCAACAAACAGATGTCCACCGGCGAAGCCAAGGCGCGCCGCGCCAAGCGCGAGATGACCGAGGCCAACCTGCGCCTGGTGA
>DYIB01000025.1 GCA_020723855.1 Uliginosibacterium gangwonense | reverse complement strand
CGCGAAGGAAAATCCTGAAGGATGGCCGACACCAAAAAGGTGAGGCTGCGGATCGTTCTTTGCGGCCTTTGCGCCTTTGCGATCTTTGCGTTGAAAACGCTTTTCTTAAAACAACATGGACCTCCTCGACCGGCTGAGCGTGCTGCACGGCATCGGGCTGGATTATTATGACATCTGGGGCCGCCGGCACCGGCCCTCCGTCGCCACCAGGCGCGCCCTGCTGACGGCCATGGGCATTCCGGCCGGGGAGGGGGCGGACCTGGTCGCCCTGGTCGAGGAGGCGGAGGGGCGCCAGTGGCGCCGCTTGCTGCCGGAGGTCGCCGTGCTGTGGCCCGGGGACGCGCCGCGGCTGCCCCTCACCGTGCCGGCGGCGCGGGCCGAGCGCGGCTTCGCCTGGACCCTCACCCTGGAGGGCGGCGAGACGCTGCGGGGGGAGTGCATGCCGGCGCTCCTGCCCCACGAGGACGCGCGCGAGGTAGCGGGGGTACGCTACCTGCGCGTGTCCCTGCCCTTGCCCTACCTGCCGCCGCCCGGCTATCACCGCTGCGAAGTGGTCCAGGGCGATAGCGTCTGCGTGCTGCGCCTCATCTGCGCGCCGGCGCGCGCCTACCAGCCCGAGGCCTTGAGCGGGGAAGGGCGGGCGTGGGGGCTGACGACCCAGCTCTATGCCGTACCGTCGCGGCGCAACTGGGGCATGGGGGATTTCACCGACCTTAAGGCGCTCATCGAGCTGACGGCGCGCCAGGGCGGCAACCTGGTGGGCGTCAATCCGCTGCATGCCCTGTTTCCCCACAACCCCGCACGCGCCAGCCCCTACAGCCCGTCCCATCGCTGCTTCTTCAACACCCTGTACCTGGACGTGGAGGCGGTGGAGGACTTCGCCGAATGCGAGGCGGTGCGCATGGCCGTGGCCGATCCGGCGTTCCAGGCGCGCCTGCGGGCGCTGCGCGCGCAAGAGCTGGTGGACTACCCGGCGGTGGCGGCGGTCAAGCGCCCCCTGCTGGAGCGGCTCCATGCCCATTTCCGCAGCCACCATCTGGCGCGCGACACCGGACGCGCGCGCGCTTTCCGCGCCTTCCTGGCCGCGGGCGGCGAGCGCCTGCGCCGCCACGTGCTGTTCGAAGCGCTGCAGGAACATTTTCACGCCCGGGATCCGACGGTGTGGGGCTGGCCGGCCTGGCCCCGGGACTATCAGGATCCGGAAGCTGCGGCGGTGGCACGCTTTGCCGAGGAGCAGGCGGAGCGGGTCGAGTTCTACGCCTATCTGCAGTGGCAGGCGGACCTGCAACTGGCGGCGGTGGGCCGCCGCTCCTTCGAGCTGGGGCTGGGGGTGGGGCTGTACCAGGACCTGGCGGTGGGTGCCGACCGGGGCGGCGCCGAGTGCTGGTCCGATTCCCATCTCTACGCCCTGGGGGCCAGCTTCGGCGCGCCGCCCGATGAGCTCAACTTGCAGGGCCAGGATTGGGGGCTGCCGCCCCCGGTACCGGAGCGGCTCGTAGCCGCCGCCTACGAGCCCTTCGTCACCATGCTGCGCGCCAACATGCGCCACTCGGGCGCGCTGCGCATCGATCACGTCATGGGCCTGATGCGCCTGTTCTGGGTGCCGCCGGGAGGGACGGCGGCCGACGGCGCCTACGTGAGCTATCCCTTTCGCGACCTGCTGGGCATCGTGGCCCTGGAGAGCCAGCGCAACCGCTGCCTGGTGGTGGGCGAGGACCTGGGCACGGTGCCCGACGAAGTGCGCCACGCCCTGGCGGCCGTGGGTATCCTGTCCTGCCGGCCGTTCTATTTCGAGCGCGACCAGGCCGGCTCCTTCCGCCCGCCCGAGGCCTATCCGCGCCAGGCGGCGGTGTCCGTCGCCACCCACGACCTGCCCACCCTGTGCGGCTACTGGCGCGGCTACGACCTGGACCAGCGCACCGCGCTGGCGCTGTTTCCCTCGGAAGAGGTGCGCGAGCAGCAGATCGTGGACCGCTCCGTCGGCCGCGCCCGCCTGCTGGTGGCGCTGGAGTCCCAGGGGCTGCTGCCGGAAGGCATGAGCGTGCACCCGGTGGGAAGCCCGGACATGACGCCGGAGCTGGCCCGGGCGGTGCACGTCTATCTGGCGCGCACGCCGTCGCAACTGCTGCTGATCCAGCCCGAGGACCTCCTGGGGCAGATCGAGCAGATCAATCTGCCCGGCACTTCGGAAGAGCGCTTCCCCAACTGGCGGCGCAAGCTGCCGCGCGAGCTGGAGGACTGGGCGGCCGATGCCCGGGCCGCCGCCATCCTGGAGGCGGTGCGCGCCGTGCGCGGCTCGTAGCAAGCGCACGGCGTCCGGGCGAGGAGCACCCGCTCGTCGCCAAGAGGCAGGCGCTGGAGGCGTCCTTCGCCCGAAAGGTCATCATCGGCGCCATCTGACGGTGCGCCCCGGCGGCCATAAGCCAGGTGCCGGTGAGGCTTTAATCCCCCTTGATTTCTCGGTATAATCCTGCGGTTTTACGGTTTGCGTCTTTTATCTTCGGGAAAATTGAGGCCATGAGTAGTGACCAGAAAGTAGATGGCGGCCGGCGGAACCTGGTTCTCGCCACGGCTGCGGTAGGAGGGGTCGCGACAGTCGCCACCGCAGTGCCGTTCCTCGCCAGCATGGCGCCCTCGGAGCGGGCCAAGGCCGCCGGGGCGCCGGTGGAAGCCGACGTCAGCAAGCTCGCCCCCGGCGAAATGATGCGCGTCGAATGGCGCGGCAAGCCGGTATGGATCATCCACCGCACGCCGGAGATGCTGGCCTCCCTCGAGAAGACCGAGTCCGAGGTGAGCGATCCCCAGTCCCAGCGGCCCAATCAGCCCGAATACGCCAAGAACCGGTACCGCTCCATCAAGCCCGAGTACCTGGTGGTGGTGGGTATTTGCACCCACCTCGGCTGCTCGCCCACGGACAAATTCAAGGCCGGTGCAGAGTCCGGTATCACCAGCGACTGGCCGGGCGGCTTCCTCTGTCCCTGCCACGGCTCGACCTTCGACCTGGCCGGGCGCGTCTATAAGAACAAGCCCGCCCCCGACAACCTGGAAGTTCCGCCGCACACATATCTCTCCGATACGCGCATTCTCATCGGCGAGGACAAAAAGGGAGCGTAATCGATGGCCAACAACAAAATGACGGCGATGCTGCAGTGGGTTGACGAGCGCTTCCCGCTGACGGCCACCTGGAAAGCCCATCTTTCCGAGTACTACGCGCCGAAGAACTTCAACTTCTGGTACTTCTTCGGCTCGCTCGCCCTGCTGGTGCTGGTGATCCAGATCGTCACCGGCATCTTCCTGGTGATGCACTACAAGCCGGACGCCTCGCTCAACGCCAACGGCGTGCCGGTGGCCTTCGCCAGCGTCGAGTACATCATGCGCGACGTGCCCTGGGGCTGGCTGATCCGCTACATGCACTCCACCGGGGCCTCGGCCTTCTTCGTGGTGGTGTATCTGCACATGTTCCGCGGCCTGCTGTACGGCTCCTACCGCAAGCCGCGCGAGCTGCTGTGGATCTTCGGCATGTTCATCTACCTGTGCCTGATGGCGGAGGCCTTCTTCGGCTACCTGCTGCCCTGGGGCCAGATGTCCTATTGGGGCGCCCAAGTGATCGTGAACCTGGTGTCCGCCATTCCCGTGATCGGTTCGGATCTGGGTGTGTGGGTGCGCGGCGACTACGTCATCTCCGACGCCACGCTGAACCGTTTCTTCTCCTTCCACGTCATTGCCATCCCCCTGGTGTTGCTGGGCCTGGTGTTCGCCCATATCATTGCGCTGCACGAAGTGGGCTCCAACAACCCGGACGGCATCGAGATCAAGAAGAAGAAGGACCCGAACACCGGCATCCCGCTGGATGGCATCCCCTTCCATCCGTACTACACGGTGAAGGACATCGTCGGCGTGGTGGTATTCCTGATGGTATTCTCGGTGATCGTATTCTTCGCCCCCGAGCTCGGCGGCTACTTCCTGGAGTACAACAACTTCATCCCGGCCGATCCGCTGCAGACGCCGCCGCATATCGCCCCGGTATGGTATTTCACGCCGTTCTACTCGATCCTGCGGGCCAACACCATCAACTTCTTCTGGGTGGACGCCAAGCTATGGGGCGTGATCTTCATGGGTTTGGGCGTGGTGATCCTGTTCTTCCTGCCGTGGCTGGACCGCAGCCCGGTGAAGTCGATCCGCTACAGGGGCCCGATCTACAAGGGTGCCTTGGCGATCTTCGTCGTCGCCTTCCTGATCCTGGGCTATCTGGGCATGCTGGCGCCCACGCCCGGCCGCACCCTGGTGGCCCAGATCTGCACCATCATCTACTTCCTGTTCTTCTTCCTCATGCCCTGGTATACGAGGATAGACAAGTGCAAACCCGTGCCGGATCGGGTGACGAAGTGAGGACGGATGCGATGAAAACCATGAAGAAACTGCTCCTTGCCGTCCTGTTCGCGCCCCTGACGGTGCTCGCCGCCGGCGCCGAGCTCAAGCTCGATCGCGCCCCGGACAAGACCCGCGACGTGGCAGCCCTGCAAAACGGCGCCAAGCTGTTCGTGAACTACTGCCTGAATTGCCACGGCCTGAGCTACATGCGCTACAACCGCCTGCGCGACCTGGGCCTGTCCGAGCAGCAGATCAGGGACAACCTGATGTTCACCGCCGAGAAGGTGGGCGAACCCATGACGATAGCCCTGCGCCGGCCGGAGGCCAAGGAGTTCTTCGGCGCCTGGCCGCCCGACCTGTCGCTCATCGCCCGCGCGCGCGCCTCCGAGTTCGGCAGCGGCGCCGACTGGCTCTACACTTATCTGCGCACCTTCTATCGCGACCCGTCCCGGCCCACCGGCTGGAACAACGTGGTGTTCGAGAACGTCGGCATGCCCCACGCCCTGTGGGAGCTGCAGGGCCAGCAGGTGATGAAGGACCACAAGCTGACGCTCGTGACCAAAGGCACCATGACGCCGGAACAGTACAACGACGCCGTCGCCGACCTGGTCTCCTTCCTGGTATACGTGGGCGAGCCGGCGGCGGAGTGGCGCAAGCAGATCGGCATCGGCGTGCTGCTGTTCCTCGCCGTGCTGCTGGTGGTCGCCTATTCTCTCAAGCGCGAATATTGGAAAGACGTCCATTAATTCATCGCAGGCCGGTTTATGCAGTTATTTGGGCATCGTGATATGACCGCACCACGCGTACGCCGTGTGGTGCGCGATGCCGACTATTCCTGGGGTACCACCACCATGATGACTTTGTACTCGGGCACCACGTGTCCGTTCAGCCATCGCTGCCGCATCGTCCTGTACGAAAAGGGGATGGACTTCCAGGTGATCGACGTCGACTTGTTCAACAAGCCGGAAGACATCGCCGTAATCAACCCCTACAACCGCGTGCCGGTGCTGGTTGATCGGGACCTGGTGCTGTACGAGGCGAACATCATCAACGAGTACATCGACGAGCGCTTCCCGCATCCGCAACTGATGCCGCCGGATCCCATCATGCGGGCGCGGGCGCGCCAGCTATTGTTCACCTTCGAGCAGGAGCTGTTCTCCCATATCGAGAGCCTGGAGAAGAACCTCAAGGCCGCCGACAAGGCGCGCGTCCATGTGCGCGACCGCCTCACCGAGCTGGCGCCCATCTTCACCAAGCAGAAATATATGCTGGGCGACGAGTTCTCCATGCTCGACGTGGCCATCGCACCCCTGCTGTGGCGCCTGGACCACTACGGCATCGAGCTGGGCAAGCAGGCCGCGCCGCTGATGAAGTATGCCGAGCGCATCTTCAGCCGCCAGGGCTTCATCGACGCCCTGACGCCCTCCGAGAAGGTCATGCGCCGCTGAAAGGCACCCCCCTCGAAAAGGGGGTGGCGGCGCAGCCGCCGGGGGATTTCACCATGACCCAGTCCACCAAGCCCTACCTGATGCGCGCCATCTACGAATGGTGCATGGACCAGGGCTTCACGCCTTACATCGCCGTGGTGGTGGACGAGCGCACCGTGGTGCCGCGCCAGTACGTGCGCGACGGCCAGATCGTGCTCAACATCGGCCACGACGCCACCCACCAGTTGGTGATGGGCAACGAACTCATCACCTTCAACGCCCGCTTCGGCGGGGTGGCCCATTCCCTGTCGATCCCCGTAGACAACGTCGCCGCCATCTACGCCCGAGAGAACGGGCAAGGCATGGCTTTCGAGATCGCGCCGGCAATGCCCGCCGAGGACGCCGCGCCCGCCGAGGGCGAGCCGTCCCCTCCCAGCGAGCCCACTCCACCCGGCCGCCCGCGCCTGACGCGCATCAAGTAAGCTCGTCTCCGGCGGCACCCCCGGCCGCTCCAGCACGACCCCCATCCTCGATCTGCGCTCGCGGGCGACGGACACCCCGCCTACCACCATTCCTTCTTCATACGGCATAATCGGGTTTCGCACAGAAGATAAACCCGTTTCCAACGCCGCCCAGAGAGGCGGGTTCTTCAGGCTCAGACTCATGAAGCAAATGCCAGCCGGTATCGCGCCGCTGCTTTTCGCTGTCTCTCCCCCGCGCGCCAGCGGCGAACATGCGCACGCGGCAAGCTTGCCGTGCCCCATGAAGCCCGCCGTTCCGCGAGAAGATGGCACCACCATCGAATCCACCCGGATCCCTACGTGAACGCGCCCCACACCTACCCGCGCCGTATTCTGCTCGCCGTCACCGGTCTGTCGCCCCAGGTGGTGACGGAAACCCTCTATGCGCTCGCGCTTCGCCAAACGCCGCGCTTCATTCCCACCGAGGTCCATCTCATCACGACTGCCGAAGGCGCCGAGCGCGCCCGCCTGGCGCTGCTTTCCGACTCGCCGGGATGGTTCCACCGGCTGCGCGCCGACTATGGCCTGCCGCCGATCGCCTTCGACGCTCGCCACATCCACGTGCTGAACGATGGCAGCGGCACCGCCCTGGACGACATCCGCAGTCCCCAAGACAACCTGCTCGCCGCCGACTTCATCACCGGCATGATGCGGGATCTCACCGCCGACCCGGAGGCCGCGCTTCATGTGTCCATCGCCGGCGGACGCAAGACCATGGGCTTCTTCCTCGGCTATGCCCTGTCGCTCCATGGACGCCCCCAGGATCGGCTGTCCCACGTTCTCGTCTCCGAGCCCTTCGAATCGAGCTGGGAATTCTTCTACCCGACGCCTTATGGGCGCGTCATCGAGACGAGGGACCGCAAGCTCGCCGATGCGGCCACCGCTGCGGTCACCCTGGCCGAGATCCCCTTTGTGAGCCTGCGTCATGGTCTGCCGAAGGCCCTGCTCGAGGGCAAGGCGAGCTTCGGGGAAACGGTCGAGGCCGCTCGCGCCGCGCTCGGGCCGGCAATGCTCACCCTGGACCCGCGCACGCGCAGGATTTGCGCGGCCGGCAGGACCCTCACGCTCCCGCCGGCCCAGTTCGCACTCCTCGCGGTGCTTGCCCGCCGGACTCAGCGCGGCGCCGCGCCGCTGCAGGCGCCGCTCAAGGATGTCAAGGATCGCGACTGGGCAGACGCATATCTCGCAGATCTCCGCGAGGCATGTGGCCTCATGCATGTGCCCGATGGCCTGGAGGATGCGCTGACCCAAGGAGTCGAGGAGGCCTGGTTTTCGCAGCACCTGTCACGCCTGCAGCGCCGGCTGCGCGAGGCGCTCGGCGCCGCCGCTGCGCCGTATCTCGTGGACAACGGCGGCACGCGCCCGCGCCGCTATCGTCTCACCCTGCCGCCCGACGCGGTGCGCTTCGCCACGCTTGATGCGCCCGACTCCTGAAAGGAAACCGTTGTGACCGATACCGTCATTAACTGCCCCAACTGCGGCCACGCCATTCCCCTTACCGAGGCACTGACCGCCCAGTTGCGCGGCCAGCTCGAAGCGGGCCTGCACGCCGCCCACGAGGCAGGGCTCAAGCAGGCCGTCGCCGAGGCCGAGGCGCGCGCCCGCGAGCAGTCCGAAAAAGATCTGAAGCTGTTCCAGGCGCTGCTCGCGGAGCAGCGCCAGAAGGCCCGCCAGGCGCAGGAGGCGGAGCTGGCGCTGCGTAGGGAGAAGGCCGCCCTCGAAGGCCGCTTTCCGCGCGACGCCATCCGGCCCGTCCCCAAGGGCATGACCGGCGTCGACCTGATCCAGGAGGTGCGCGACGCCGCCCTCAAACCCTGCGGCCGCATTGTCTGGGAAGTGAAGAACACCAAGGCCTGGCAGCCGGGCTGGCTGGCCAAGCTCAAGGACGATCAGCGGGCCTGCGGCGCAAGCCTCGCGGTGCTGGTGTCGGTGGCGCTGCCGGAGGAAGCCCGCAACGGCTTCGCCCTCATCGACGGCGTCTGGGTCGCGAGCCTGGCCGCGTGGCCGGCGCTCGCGGTGGCGCTACGCGAGCAGCTCGACCGGGAGCGCCGTGCCATGGAACGCCTCTGGAAGGAGCGCGAAAAGCAGCTCGACCGCATCATCACCGGCACGGCCGGCATGTACGACGAGCGCGCGGCACCATCGGGCAGGCGATGCAGCCGATCGCGTCGCTGGAGCTGGACGATGAACTGGAGCCGACATCGGCAAGCTTGCCGCGCGTGGAAACCTGAGCCATTAAGATCAGAATTCGCACGACTTCAGGGAGGATCCCGTGAAACAACCGGCGTACAAGCTGAGCTTCACGACCCCGGCCTTCCTCGGCAACGCCGAGCAGAACGGCCAGTGGCGCACGCCGCCGTTCAAGGCGCTGCTGCGGCAGTGGTGGCGGGTGGCGGAAACGGCGGGCCAGCGGCCCGTCACCGCCGACATCCGTCGGCGGGAAGGCGAACTCTTTGGCCAAGCGGCCGACGAGGGCACCACGGCCAGCCGGGTGAAGCTGAGGCTGGATTGGCGGGGCGGAACCGCGCCCAAAGCACGGTGGAAGGGGCTGGCCCCAATATCCCATCCGGAAGTGACCCATAAACCCGGCGCCGATCTGTACCTGGGCTACGGACCGGTGGACGTGGGCGGTACGCTTAAACGCGAGACCTACATCCCTGCCGGGGAAAGCCGAAAACTCTCCCTCGGTTTTCCCGCGGCGGAGGCACCCCGCTTCGAGGAGGTGATCAGACTCGTTCACTTGTTCGGCGCGCTCGGCTCGCGCTGCCGCAACGGCTGGGGCTCGCTGCACTTCGAGCAAGGCGGGCTCAGCGCCGAGGAGCTGACAGCACTGTTCGACCCTGCCAACCGGGCCGGCCGCGACTGGTTGCGACGCTTTTCGCGCGGCTGGAAGGATGCACTCGATACCGACTGGTGCCACGCTCTTGGAAAGGACGATGCAGGCCTGTTGCTGTGGCGGACGGAAGCGATGCAGAAGTGGGAGGACGTGCTCATGACACTCGCCGAGGTGAAGATCGCCTTCCGCACCCAGTTCCATTTCAAGGGCGGTGGCCGGCACTCCACATTGTGCGATCGCCAGCTGTTGTCATACCCCGTCACCAACCACCCGCTCGATGCCTGGGGAGATGCACGCTCGGCGAATCAGGTGCTGTTCAAGGTCTTTCCGACGAGCGGCGGCTATGTCGGTCTGGTAGCCCATCTGCCACACAGTCTGCCCGAACCGCTGGTGCGACGGCTGTCTTCTGCTGATCGACCCGGTCTGAATGCCCGCGAGCAGCAAGTATGGAGCGGCGTCCATGCCGTTCTGAACGACAAGCTCACCCGTCTCCCTTGAAGGATAGGCCATGAACGAACGAGTGATGTGGCAGGCGAAGGTCCTCGCCTACCTCCACGACCCGGCGGAAAAGGCGCTGATCCTGCTGCGCGGCAAAAGCCACGAGGCCGGCACTGTGGCGGACATGAAGGCCTTGCTCGGCGACGACCTCGCGCGGGCGTACCGCGAGGCCGAAGGGCTCAAAGAGGCCGTCAGGACCGGTGATCGCTGGGCCGCTGCCGCCGACCGCCCGAGCCTGCCAATGAACCTGTCCGGCAAGGTGGTATTCGCCAAGGATCCGCAGATCATCCACCCGCTCACCGGCCAACTTTTCCGTCTCCTGGAACTTGCGAGCGATGCCCACCCGGAGGCGGTCGAGGAGGTGAGCTTCGCTCATTTCAAGGACCTCGTCGTCCGCGAGGAAGGAGCGGATGGGCCCATAGACTGGAAACGCACCTTTCTCAAGCTCTGGCGATTCGGTCCCGAAACCCCCGCGAGGGACCTGGGCGTGCTGTGGAGCCTGCTGCCCGCCGACACCCGAAGCCCGGATCACACCATCTGGGAGCACCTCAAGCTCAGCTCCGCCTTCGCCGGCCCGATGGCGGCCGACCGATCCGGGCCGGCGCTGCTGCTCATGAGTTTCGGCCCGGTGCAGGGCTTCATCGCCCAGGCCCGCAGCATCTCCGACCTGTGGGCAGGCTCGCACCTGCTCTCCCGCATCGCCTGGGAAGCCATGCGGATGGTGTGCGAGCGCTTCGGACCCGACGCGGTGCTCTTCCCCGACCTGCACGGCGTGGCGGTGGCCGACCTGTGGGTGAAGGACCAATTGGGTGAATGGCCCGACGGCGTGCCGCAGCCTTGGGCCGAGAAGGAGGACGACACCAACCCCCTCTTCGCCGCGGCGCTGCCCAACCGCTTCGTCGCGCTGGTGCCTGCGGGGCAGGCGCCAGCCCTGGCGCGCGAGATCGCAGCTGCGGTGCGCCGTTGGGCGAAGGATCAAGCCCGGGCGGCGCTCGATGAGCTGCTTCAAGCCGCTCGCCGCTTGGAAGCCGCTCCCGCCGAGGCGCAGATTGAGCGTCAGTTCGCCCATTTCCCCGAGGTGCACTGGGCAGTCGTTCCCTGGCATTTGGCTGGGGAAATCGAGCTGGACGACGGCAAACTCAAGGATCTTCTCGCCCGGGTGGGGGCGGACGCCAATTACCTCGACCGCCAACTCGACGGCCTGCTGCGCGGCGAGATCATGCTCGAAGGCCATTCGTTCTTCGCACCGAATCCCGGCATCGCCTACCCTGGCCTGTTTGAGGCCCTGGAGCGGCTCCACGCCGCTGCCAAGGCGGCCAGGCTCTTCGACGGCCAGGTCGAGAGCGGCTACCGGTGCACCTTGTGCGGCGAGCGGGAATGGCTCACCGATGACGCGACGCTGCTCGACAAGCCTTCAGGCGAGCGCAAGGAAAAATCGCTCTGGACGGTGGTAGCGAAGAACAAGCCGGCGCTCGCCAAGGAAGGCGAGCACCTGTGCAGCGTGTGCGCCCTCAAGCGCGCCTGGCCGCGATTGTTCGTGAAGGAGACGGAAAGTGCGGTCGGAGGTATCGACAAGCTCGACCGTTTCGTGCTGTCCACCCGGTCGGTTGCGATGTCCACTTCAATCCGCAACTGGCTGCATGACCCGGAAGCGAGAACTCCGGACCCCCCGTTGCGATCCCAAGCGGAGGGCGTCAAAGGCGCCGCGCTGCCGCGCAAGCTCTACCGCGAGATTGCGCAGCGGCGACCCGCAGACATCCGATTCCTGAAGGGTCTGCCCGCGCTGGCGGACGCCATGGCGGGCGAGGAGACCGACAACCGCTCCGTCCAGCGTGTTCAAGAGCAGATCGACACCTTCCTCGGCGGCAAGGCCGAAACCTATTACGCCTTGGTGCTCATGGACGGGGACCGGCTCGGTGCCTGGCTCGCTGGCACCGAAGGCCGCCAGAAAATGGAACGGCGCTTCCATGAGGGCACGTTGGCCGCCTTGCGGCGCGAAGGCCGATTCGCGGATTACCTCGCTGCCGACCGGCCCGCTTCGCCCGCCCGCCACCAGGCCATTTCCACTGCGCTCAACGGCTTCGCACTCCATCTCGCCCGCGTGGTGGTGGAAGACCTGTTCATGGGCAAGCTCATCTACGCCGGCGGCGACGACCTGATGGCCATGGTAGCGGTGCACGACCTGCCCGGGCTCATGCTGGCCCTGCGTTGCGCCTATTCCGGC
The DNA here is from genome assembly GCA_020723855.1 of Uliginosibacterium gangwonense. Classification (GTDB taxonomy): domain Bacteria; phylum Pseudomonadota; class Gammaproteobacteria; order Burkholderiales; family Rhodocyclaceae; genus DYIB01. The sequence goes on along the minus strand of DYIB01000025.1, from coordinate 20,796 downwards.
GTGCTGCCGGAAGGAGTGGAGGAGGATGCCTTCTGGCAGCGGGTTACCGGCGAGAGTCAGGAACGACTGCGCATCAGCAATGGTTTCGCTGTGCTGACGGACCGGCACGATGGCCGGAACGTAACGCGCATGTTTCGCCTCATGGGGGACGGGGCGACCGCTTCCATGGGCGCCGTCATTGCCCACCACCAGGCGCCGCTCGCGCGGGTGCTGGCCGACCTGCGCGAGGCGGAAAAACGCGCCAAGGGTGAGGGCGGGCGGGATGCCTTTTGTCTCACCCTGACCAAGCGCGCCGGCGGTGCCACGAACTTAGTGGGCAAGTGGCGACTCGATGCTGGCATGGACGGCGACATGGGACTGCTGCTCGAGCTGCGCGACCTCATCGCCCGGCAGGTGTCGCGGCGTGCCGCCTACCTGCTCGCCGAGTCCCTGCGCGACCTGCCGGCTTCAGGAGATGCTCTCGCCGCTGCCTTGGCCTACCGTTTCGGCCGCCAAGGCACGACTGGGTATCTTGACCCGGTTCAGCTTGCCAGGCGTCTTGCCCGCGCCGCCGACGGGCGCCCGGCGAACCGCGGCGAGCCCGAATGGCCCGGTCCCAACCGCTGGCTGCGCGACTTGCTGCTTAGCGCCGAATTCCTTGCTCGCGAGGGAAGAATCGGTAACGGAAAGGAGGACGACTGATGCATCCCCTGATCGAAACCCACCGCCAAGCCATTCTCGACATCGCTCGGCGATACGGGCTTACCAATGTCCGCGTCTTCGGCTCTATGGCGCGCGGCGACGCGGACGAGAATAGCGATGTAGACCTGCTGGTTACGCTTCCGCCGGAAGTGAGCGGCCTGGCCTTGGGCGGACTGCTGATGGATGTGCAGGACCTTACCGGAAGAAAGGTCGATGTCGTTACCGACGGGGGCCTTAACCCTGCCGTGCGCGACATCGTCCTCAAGGAGGCTCAGCCGCTATGAAACCAAGCAAGGTGTCCGACAAGGCGCTGCTCGATCATATGCGCATGTGCATCGACCGCATCATGGATTACACAGGATCGGACCGGGATCGGTTTTTTGGGTCGACCCTCGTCCAGGATGGTGTGATCCGCAATCTCCAGACCTTGGCCGAATCGAGCCAGCGGCTGAGCGACGCCTTGCGGAGCAGCGAGCCCGCCATTCCATGGCGGCAGATCGCGGGTTTTCGCAACGTGCTGGTGCATGACTACCTCGGCGTGGATCTCGAAGCCGTGTGGAGCATCGTCAGGGACGATCTTCCGGCGCTGTCATCAGCCGTTGACAGGATGCGCCAGCGCTTGACGAAGGGAGCAAATGAATGACCAGGACGCTCACCTTCGATCCGATCGATCTGCTCATGCCCCGCGGCAACCGTCTGTTCGGCGGTGGGGTCCACGGCGAATCCCTCATGCCGCCCTGGCCCTCCGTGTTCGCCGGCGCGTTGGCTTCCCGTTCGCTCGCCGACGCCGGTCGGGTGGACGACATCACACGCGGGCCCGACCGGGCCGAGGCCATCCTCGCCGAGACTCTCGGTGCGGACTACGCCCTCACCGCGCTCGCCCTGGCGCGCGGTGACGAGGCGCTCTTTCCGCTACCCGCCGATCTGGTGGCGCTGGAAGGGCCAGATCTCGTTCCTCTTTCGCCGCGAACGCTGGGCGAAGGTGTTGCCGGTGTGGTGGCGGCAAGCAGCGACTTGCCCGCGTTGCCGGTGCTCGCAACCCCGAGCCGCAGAAAGCCAATGAGCGGCCAATGGATCACCGCTGCGGGACTCGCCGAGCATCTGGCCGGCCGCGAACCGGACTCGTCCTGCCTGGTGGCTTCTGGCTGCCTGTGGGAGACTGCCCCCCGTTTGGGAATCGCCTTGGATGCGGGATCCCGCACCGCCGCCGAGAGCCAGATCTACACCACCGATGCCGTGGCGCTGCGGCCCGGCGTGCGCTTCGTGGCCGATTTTTCCGGGAAGGGGCTGCCCCAGGACGGCCTGGTCAGGTTGGGCGGCGATGGTCGGGGAGCACGTATTGAACCGGCGGGTCCCGGACTTGCCCATGTGCTCGCAGGGCTGGGATGTCCACAGTCCGGCTGGAAGGGCTATCGCATGATCCTCGCCACGCCGGGATTGTTTTCCGGCGGCTGGCTGCCGCCGGGCGTGGACCCGGTCACCCGCCGCTTCGAGATCGAGGGACTGACCGCCGAATTGGTGGCGGCAAGCGTGCCGCGCCACGAGGTCATTTCGGGCTGGGACTTGGCGAACCATGCTCCCAAGCCAGCCCGCAAGGCGGCACCCATGGGTAGCTGCTACTGGTTCCGCGTGACCGGAGGCGACACTGCGGCACTGGCCAGCTTGCGGGAGGCCGGCCTGTGGCCGCTCATGGAAGACAATCCTGAAAACGCTGCCCGCCGGCGCGAAGGTTACAACCGCGTCTGGTTCGGCGCCTGGCAACCCGAGGAGATCTGAATGTTCACTGCCAAGAAACTGATGTTCCTCTACGCCGTCACGCCGGTGCACATGGGCGCCGGTACCGCGCTCGGCGTCATCGACAACCCGATCCAGCGCGAGGTGCACACCGGCCATCCCGTGTTCGCCGGCTCGGGCATCAAGGGGGCGCTGCGCCACGAGGCGGAAGGTCTCAAGGACCCAGAAGGCAAGCCCAAGATCAACGTGAAAGCGGTATTTGGCCCTGAAACCAACGCCTCCGAGCACGCGGGCGCGGCCAGCTTCGCCGATGCCCAGCTCGTCGCCTTTCCGGTGAGGAGCCTCAGGGAGGGCTATGTGTACGCCACCAGTCCAGGGGCGCTCGCGCGGCTCGGGCGGCTGGCGGTCATCGCCAGGGCCAGGGATTTTCCCGCCGACGGGCTTCCCGGTCCCTCTGACACCCAGGCCGTCGTGTTGGCGGACAATCTCCTCGCCCAGAACCGCCTGATCCTGGAGAGCTATGCTTTCGACTCCCTGACTGACAATGGTGGACTGAAGGAAGTCGCACGCTGGCTCGCCGCCAACGCCTTGCCCGACGGTGACGGCCACACTTTCTTCCGCAACAAGCTCGAGAAGCACCTGGTTCTGCTCTCCGACACCCAGCTCGCCTTCTTCGTGAGGAACAGCACCCTTGTCGAGCCCCACGTGCGCATCGACGACGTCTCCGGCACCGCCGACGACGGCGGGCTTTTCTTCACCGAGAACCTGCCGCCCGAGTCCCTCATGGTGAGTCTCGCCATGGCGAGCCAGGAGCGGCGCCGGAAGGGCGACATCGGCGACGGCAAGGAGACCGCCGAGGTCATTCTGAAATCTCTCACCGACACCTTCAGCGGCAGGCCAGTGCAGATCGGCGGCGATGCGACCACAGGGCGCGGGCAGGTGATCGTCAACTTCGTGGGAGGCGGCGATGCGCACGCTTGACCAGATTCGGGCGGAGTTCGCGTGGGCACGGGTGAAGGCCGTGGATCAGAGTGTCCGCGAGAAGTACCGCAACCTTGCCAAGAGCCTGCCGGCGCTGGTGATGACCAACGGTCTGATGCAGACGCTCGCCTTCCTTAAGGGCAAGGCGGACAACCGCAGTCGTAACGAGCATGACCGACTGCTCACTCACATCCTCGAATGGCTGCGCGAGGCGGGGGTCATTCCCGGTCAACAGGTCGGCTTCGAGGGGGTCATGAACTGGTGTGTGGCACCGGAGAGAACCACTCTCGAATACCAGCGCGCCACCGAGGAAACCCAGGCCATCCTGCGCTGGATCCGCCAGCTCGCCGACACGCTCTGAGGAAAAAAGACATGTCCAACGGACGTCAGGGACAACGCCCCGGTCGGGGTGAGCAACGGCCACACCAGTGGCGTGGTGGCAGCGCACAGCCGATTCGTTTCGAAATCCCTCGCCGGGCCGCGCCGGGGTATATCACTGCCGTTCTCGGCGATTACCACACGCTGCAATCCTGCCGGACATGGCAGGACATTCCGCCTGGCCACCGCTTCCAGATCTATTTCCACGGCATGGCGGACAAAGGCGAAGTGGATGCCCCGGAGGATCGGGAGGCGCGAAACCGACTGCGTGATGCCGCCGAACGCGCTGACTGGGAGACCCTCGGCAGGAACCAGCCGCGCACCACCGAGCGCTGGGTTCCGCTCAAGAACCAGAAACGCGTCGCCCTTCAGGCCGCTGCCGGCATGGGCAAGGTCGCCGCCGACCTGCTCTCCGCCCTCGCCGCCCGGGCCGATGCCCTGCGCGGCCCCGACGACTGGCGCCGCGACGCGGAACTCATCGCGCCGCTCGCCACCGGCCTGGGCAACCCGCACCCGGTGGAAAACGGCTTCGCCTTCCTCTCGCCCTATGGCGTACCGTATCTCGCCGGCTCCGGCATCAAAGGGGTGCTGCGGCGGGCGGCGGAGGAGCTGGCGCTCTTCGATGCCGATTCGGCATGGTCCATGGCTCACGTCTGGGCGCTGTTCGGTTTCGACGAGAACAGCGGCTGCTTCAAGGGCGACGACAACGCACAAAGGTGGTGCTATGCCTATGCAGGTTGGGTGGAGCGGGTGCGGGAGCGGGGCGATACCGTCCTTGATGCCTGGCTCACTGCCATCCGTGACCAGCTTCCGCGCGAGTCGCGGGATCTTGCCTCGGCGGAAGTCCTCGCTGCCTTCGCCGCTCGGACCGATGGCCTGCGCCGCGCCATCCACTGGGAGGGATTGCTCGCCGTACAGGATGCCTTTCCCGATGCGAAGGCCACGATGGCGGTGGACATCCTCAACCCCCACCACAAAGACTACTACGAGGCCAAGACGGTAAATGGCCGCCAGGCCACCCCCCACGATGCGGAAAACCCGGTGCCGGTATTCTTCCTCACCGTCGCGCCGGGCGCGCGCTTCACCTTCGCTGCCCGCCCTCTGCTCGGCCGCGAAGCCCTGTGGCGGGCGATCGGTGACTGGAAGGCGCTACTTGATGCCGCCTTCGAGTACGCCCGCGACTGGCTCGGCTTCGGGGCCAAGACCGCAGTGGGTTACGGGGCATTGGCTCACGATCCTGAGGCCGAGGACCGGCGCGCTGGAGCGGAACTTCGCGCACGGGAGCGCGCTGCCCGGGAGGCCGAGGAGGCGCGCCGCCGCAGTCTGTCACCCGAAGATCTGGCGTGGGAAGACAACCTCCGCCACATCAAATCTTTTCGCGACGAGTTCGAGAAAGCGCGCAAGAGCGCGTACAAGCCCGGCTGCCTGTTCGACCAGAAGCGTATCGAGTTTATGAAGCTCGCCCTCGCATGGACGGAGCCGCGCAGCCGGGCCGAAGCCGCGAAACTGCTGCGGGAGACGATGAACAAGGCTTGGGGCATGCCGAGCAACAAGGAAAGCAAGCAGCGGCTGAACGATGCCATCGCCACGCTCGAAAGCCCGGGGAGCTGACGTGGGGCACCTGGAGGCGGCCATCGCTGGCGCCGACAACGCCTCCTGCACCCGGGCCAATGCCTGCAGTAGCTCGCTACCGTTTCCGCTTCCGCATGAAGGACGAGCTGACTTTGCCGGAATATGCCGGGTCGTTGCTTCGCGGTCAGTTCGGCGCCCTCGACCGCCTGCTGCTCGCCGTCTTCGCGCTGTATCATTATTGAGAATTACAAAATATCGTGACGCCGTTCGAAATCCCTCCTGTCCTCCCTTTGCAAAGGGAGGAACCCGCTAAAGGCCGTTCGCAGCAGGTTCCCCTCTTTGGCAAAGAGGGGACAGGGGAGATTTTCGATCTGGCTCGCTTTCGTCACATGGTTACGTAAGGATCAATAAATGATGGCGTGACACACGCCGTTGCCGCCTCGGGTAGTGTGCGACCATGATTACATCTGATCAGCTTGCCGCCATTGTCAGCGCCCTCGCTGCCGCTGCAAAGCCGGAGCGCATTGTGCTGTTCGGCTCCCATGCACGAGGCGAGGCCCGTAACGACTCGGACCTGGACCTGCTGGTGATCGAACGGGACGTGGTAGACCGCGCCGCCGAGATGGTCCGGCTGCGCCGCGTCTTGCGGCCACTGCGGGTTCCGGTGGATCTGTTGGTCTATTCAACCGACGATGTGGCCCGTTGGGGCGACCAGCCCGGCAGTGCCCTGTACTGGGCGCTGCGCGAAGGAAAGGTCGTCTATGGCTGAGCGCAGCGTGGCCCGGATGCTGCTGGACGCGGCCGAGCAGGATCTCCATGCATGTGCCGTCCTCGCACAGACGCCGGGCATCGGCGATTCCGTGGTGGGTTTCCATGCCCAGCAGGCAGTGGAGAAATCCTTGAAGGCGCTGCTGCGCGGCGTTGTAGCGTGGGCCAGAGATCGAATTCCGCCCGCCCTGTCCGGAGATTCCTGACATGGGATACGCCGACACCCCGGTCATTGCCGGCGGCGGCCACACGCTCTGCCCCGGCCAGAGCTTGGCCGTGGCCCGGTACCGCTTCCGCTTTCGCATGGAAGGCGACCTCGCCCTGCCGGAATACGCGGGGTCGCTGCTGCGCGGCCAGTTCGGCGCCGCGCTGCGCCGCGTGGCGTGCATGACGGGGGCGAAGGCCTGCTCCGGCTGCCCGCTGCTGCGCACCTGCCCCTACCCGGCGATCTTCGAGACCCCGGCGCCGCCGGCCCATGCCCTGCAGAAGTTCAGTCAGGTGCCCAACCCTTACGTGATCGAGCCTCCCCCGATCGGCACGCGCAGGATCACGACCCACACCCCTTTCGAGTTCGGGCTGGTTCTGGTGGGCCATGCACTCGATCGCCTGCCTCTCATCGCCTACGCCCTGCAGCGCGCCTTCGGCCACGGACTGGGCAAGAAGCGCATCCAGGGGGGGCTGGAAGATATCGTATGGGAAGACGAGGTCGCCCCGGTCTCGGTGTGGGACGGCGAGCGCGGCTGCATACGGCCGCATGCGCCCGGCCTGGTCGTTCCCGCTCTCGATGGCGCGCGCCAGGCCCGCCTCACCATCACAACGCCGCTACGCCTGCAGTCCCAGGGACATCCGCTGGGACCCGAAGCGATCGGCCCGCGGAAACTCCTCACCACCCTCATGCGCCGCGCCTCGCTCCTGTTCGATCTGCATGCCGGACTGCCAGGCGTCGCCGCCGATGCGCCGGCCCTCGCCCGCCAGGCCGAGACGCTGGGCGACGCGCGCAACCTGCGCTGGCACGACTGGACCCGCTACTCCTCCCGGCAGCAGGCGGAGATGACGCTGGGCGGCGTGGTCGGGGAGTGGATCCTGGAGGGCGATCTGCGCGGGCTCGCCGCCTGGTTATGGCTGGGCCAGTGGATACACGCGGGCAAGAACGCGACCATGGGCATGGGGCGCTATACCGTCTCGTTCCTGGCCGCATGACAACGTTCTTCGTTTCGCGGCACCCCGGCGCCATCGAGTGGGCGGCGCGCCAAGGGCTCGCTGTCGATCGTTTCGTGGCCCATCTGGACCCGTCCGAGATCCGGCCGGGTGATACGGTGATCGGCACCTTGCCCATCCACCTTGCCGCCGAGATCTGCGCGCGGGGCGCCCGTTACTGCAACCTCTCGCTCGATCTTCCGCCGGATTCCCGGGGGCGGGAACTTTCTGCGGCCGATCTGGAGCGTCACGGGGCACGCCTGGAGACCTATGTCGTGCGCCGGGTTGATCGGGCGGGAGGCACGACAGAGTTCATTTCAAGTGCATTTGACACGACCCATAATTCCGACAGGCCGCTGCCATGACCATACCTCGCTACGACACCCACATCTGCCTTGTCTCAGCGCAGGCTACGCCCAACTTCATCCCGGCTCTGGATAGCCGCTTCCGGCCCAAGGAGGTGATCCTTCTTGTCAGTGTGGACATGCAGGAACGGGCGCGCTGGCTCGAGACCGTCCTTAAACAACGGGGGATCGCGGCCTGGTCCAGACCGATCAGCGACCCATGGAGCGTGACAAGAACCCAGGAAGAAATTCTGGACGTCCTGCTCAAGTGCGATGGCAAGAGTGTCGCCCTCAACGTCACGGGTGGCACGAAGCTGATGGCCATCGCAGCGCAGGATGTATTCAGGGAGGCACGCAAGCCGGTCTTCTACGTGCACCCGGAGCGCAACGAGATCGTTCCCCTCTTCTCGGACGACGAGCGCTTCGTAATCGAAGAGCGGGTCAAGCTGCCGGATTATCTCTCCATTCACGGATACCGCGAACTTGGGCGGGATACGCGCGAGTTCCCGGCAAGGCTCCACATTCTGTGCGAGGAATTCATCAAGGATGTTGAGCGCTTTGCGAAGCCGCTGCGTGCACTCAATTCTCTGGCGCACCAAGCTAAGGGAAGTCTTAGGGCGCGACTGGTGGGTCGTTCGGACGACGCCGAGCGTGTGCGGGAGCTACTCGCCAAGCTCGACCGTTATGGGCTTGCCAAGGTAAGCGGCGACGAGATCGTTTTTCTGGACGAGAATGCGCGCTTTTTTGCCAATGGCGGCTGGCTCGAGGTTTATGTGGCTGGAGTAGTTTCGGATCTCCCGGATTCGAGCCATATTCAGGACGTCGCCCGGAGCCTAAAAGTGGAATCACCGGGCAAAGCGCGAAACGAGATCGATGTCGCATTGCTGGTGGCCAACCGGCTTTTTCTTATCGAATGCAAGACCAAGTACCTAAACGGGCAAGGGGAAGAGGGCCCCGGAGCAGAGATGCTCTACAAGCTCGACTCGCTGGCGGCACTCGGGGGGCTCAACACGCGCGGGGCGATCGTAAGTTTTCAAACACTGAAGCACGCGGACCGGCAACGGGCAAAAGACCTTGGTATCAAGATCATCGAAGGTGGCCAGCTGCGCAACCTTGGAGATCATCTCCGCAACTGGATGATGCCCGGCGGCTAGAGCCGCAGAACGTTCGTTCGACGCTTTGGTATGGCAAGCTTGCCATTCCCAACTCCCGCGCCAGCCTTCCGCACAATCTCCCCGTCATCAATCAACACACGGGGAGATCCTCATGAAACACCTGTACACCGGCGTCGCCCTGGCCATCGCCGCTCTTTCCACCGGCTGCGCCTCCATCGTCACCGGCCACAACTAGAGCCTGAGCGTCGCAACCCGCGCCGGCGGTGCCGCGGTCGCCGGCGCTCACTGCAAGCTGGAGAACGACAAGGGCACCTGGTTTGCGACGACGCCGGGCACGGTCACGGTACACCGCTCCTATGCGGACCTGAACGTGCGCTGCGAGAAGGCAGGGTTCCAGCCGGGGATCACTGCCGCGAAGTCGACCACCAAGGGCATGGCCTTCGGCAACATACTGTTCGGCGGCCTGATCGGGGCGGCCGTCGACGCTGGTTCCGGCGCCGCCTACGACTATCCGAGCCTCATCGATGTGGAACTGGGCCGCGACGAGAGCGCGGGCCCCTCGTCGGCGGACGCTGCATGGGATGCCGCCGACAAGCAAGGCGCCGGGCAATGACAAGCTTGCCGATCAGCGCACGCGGTGCGGCAAGCGGCAATATGACGGCATCGACCAACCGATAAAGACGTACATGAGCCAGCGCGACTTCTACCTTGCCGCCTACGACATCTCCGAAGACCGGCGCCTCGCCGCGGCGCTCCATCTGGTGCGTGGCTATGCCACCGGCGGGCAGAAGTCGGTGCACGAGGTGTTTCTCTCGACGGCGGAGAAGGACGAGCTGCTCCACGAGATGGCCCTCATCCTCGACGAGGAGGAAGACCGCTTCTTCCTCCTGCGCCTCGATTCCCGCGCCCGCAGCTATGCGCTGGGCATCGCGCTGCGGCCCGCCGATCCGGATTACTTCTACGTGGGGTAGAAGATATGGCCACACTGTTGCTCGATCGGGCCGAACTGGAGATCCGCGCCGACGGTGACGCCCTCGCTCTTTACGAGCAGGGCAGCCGCAGCGGCACGGTGCCGCTGAAGCTGCTGGAGCGGGTGGTCATCCAGGGCGCGCGCACGCGCCTCGACTCGGGTGTGCTGCTGAAGCTGGCCGAGGCCGGCGCCGGCACCCTGCTTCTCAGCCCGCGCGCGAGCCGGCGCGTTGCCATCGTACTGGGTCCGGCGCACAACGATGCGGCGGTGCGCCTTGCCCAGGGGCGCAGGGTAACCGACGACGCTTTCTGTGCCGAGTGGGCGCGCCAGCTGGTGAGTGCCAAGGTGCGTCGCCAGCATCGCCTGCTGGTTGCAGCCGGGCAGCGCCGGCCGGATCAGCGCAAGGCGATCTTCGATGCCTGCACCACCCTGGAGCGTATCGCCGCCCAGATCGCGCCGGCGGCGGGGGTGGGCGAGACCTCCACAGCGACGCTGCGCGGACTCGAAGGCAGCGCCGCCCGCGCCTATTTCCAGGGCTACGCGGCACTGTTTCCGCCGGCGCTGAAGTTCTCCGGGCGCAACCGCCGCCCGCCGCGCGATCCGGTCAACGCGTGCCTGTCGCTAGCCTATACGCTGCTCCACTTCGACGCGGTGCGCGCCGCCCATATCGCCGGGCTCGATCCGCTGCTCGGCTTCTATCACCGCCCGGCCTTCGGCCGGGAGTCGCTCGCCTCGGACCTCATCGAGCCGCTGCGTCCGCTGGCCGACGAGTGGGTGTGGAACATGTTCGCTGCGCGCACCCTGCGGGAAGAGCACTTCGCCGCCGACAAGGGCGCCTGCCTGCTGGGCAAGGCAGGGCGCGGGCGCTTCTATGCCGACTGGGAACGCTTCGCCGCCATGCCGCGTCGCTGGCTGCGCCGGCGCTGCGCGCGGCTGGCCGCTGGCCTGCGCGCAGAGGGCAAGGCATGGCTGGTCGCCGACGAGGAGGAGATGTTCTGAGCATGGCCGCCGCAGCGCCCAACCGCTTTGCGGCGACGCGTGGCGCGCTGCCGCGCAAGCCGCTGTACCTGGCCACCCGCAACGCCATGCGCATCGACGCGGACGGCAACCACCTCATACTGCGCCGGGCGGGGGCCCCGGTGGAGCGTTTTCCGCTGGCGCGCGTCGACCGCATCGTGTGCAATCGCCATGCCGACTGGAGCGGCGCCGCACTCGCCGCCTGCTTGGCCCATGGCATCCCGCTGATATGGCTGGACGGGAAAAGCGAAGCGGTGGGCAGCGCGCTGCCCCGGGTCGCTGTCGCCAGCCCGATGACCGCCTCTCTCGAGAGCTATCTGGAGCTGCCGGACTGGACCGTACGCTTCGACAACTGGATTCGCCGCCGGCGCCTAGAAACCCTCACGGCCTGGGCGCTGCGCAGCGCCCGCGAGGACCGCGCGCCCGACGCCGAAGCGTTTCAACAGATGAAGCGCGCGTACGTCTACAACGGCGAGTTCCCCGAAGTCTTCGCGGCGGAAGGGCGCGGCTGGTGCCACGCCCTGGTCGTGCGTCATCTTCATCTGCAAGGCCTGCAGGCGCGCTACTGGGGCTACGATGGCCAGCCGCTGGAACTGGCCGACCAGCTTGCCAACCTGTTGTGGGCCGAACTTAACCTGGACTGCGGCTCGCTCCCCGCCGGGGCCCCGGCGGATCGCACGCTGATGCTGATCTTCGAAACCTGGGCGCGCCGCCGCGAAGAGCGGCTCAGTGCCCATTTGGCCGACCTGAAACGCCACCTCGCGCGGGAGAACGAAACGTGGCCATGAACGCGCCGAGGGCCTGGCTTATCACCTACGATATTGCCGACCCCAGAAGACTGTCGCGAGTGCACCGTTTTCTGAAGAAGCGTGCGGTCCCCGTCCAGTACTCGGTGTTTCTCTTCGAAGGCAGCGACGCGCAGATCGGCCGCCTCATGCAACAGATCGAGCAGCTTATCCGTCCGGACGAGGACGACGTCCGGGCCTACCAGCTCCCCCAGACGCCCCAGTTCGACACCCTCGGCCGCGGCAGCCTGCCGGCCGACAGCCACCTGTTGTCGACCCGCAGCCCCGTCCTGGACGGGTTGTTACGTGCTTTCCACGCTTGATATGATTGAGTTGGCCTATCCGGTACGCCTGTTCATGAGATTCGACTCGCGAGCCATCGTCGTAGCATGTCAATCAGCCGTCTATGGTACTGTTTTTGCGATGGAATCCTGAAGGTGCGGACAGAACCGATGCCCTGATGAAGAAGGGATTACGACTCTCCTGTGTTGCTCTTCTGAGCACGCACAGCGACAGAACCGATGCCCTGATGAAGAAGGGATTACGACCTGAATTAGGCCTGGCCAAGAACACCCTGTACGACAGAACCGATGCCCTGATGAAGAAGGGATTACGACGCCTCGTGGGCCGCCTCTTCTTGGGCGGCTTCGACAGAACCGATGCCCTGATGAAGAAGGGATTACGACCGGAAGGGTGCGCCCAGGTGCGTATTCTCTTCGACAGAACCGATGCCCTGATGAAGAAGGGATTACGACGAGAAGTCGTCATTGAATGTCGATGACATTGAAGACAGAACCGATGCCCTGATGAAGAAGGGATTACGACATAGAAGAGGCCGCCACGTAGTCGGCCGGCGGGACAGAACCGATGCCCTGATGAAGAAGGGATTACGACACGCATCGGCGGCGGAGATTCCCTGCCCCGCCTCGACAGAACCGATGCCCTGATGAAGAAGGGATTACGACGGCCATTTCGGGGTCCGATGCCCCGAGAACGAACGACAGAACCGATGCCCTGATGAAGAAGGGATTACGACTTCCTGGGAGACGGCATATACCCACCTCCCTTCGACAGAACCGATGCCCTGATGAAGAAGGGATTACGACTCAGCCGGGCCATTTCTTCGGCCGCCTCAATGGACAGAACCGATGCCCTGATGAAGAAGGGATTACGACACGAACCCAGGCTTCATGCCCGTCTCGTCGATGGACAGAACCGATGCCCTGATGAAGAAGGGATTACGACCACGATATGCATGATATATCGAAGGCCGTGCTGACAGAATCGATGCCCTGATGAAGAAGGGATTACGACGTCCGCGGTCGTGACAACGTGCCCTTCCTCGCCATGGAGCAAGCCTTGGCCAGAGGCCCTGGACAGGGCGCAGCGCAAGGTCATTGCGTGAGGCCGGGCTGAAAGCCTACAGGCAGCGGAGCTCGTCCCGGTGGCCGAAGCCCTTGCTGTTGTCGATATAGAACAGGCGCTCGGGGCGCAGGCGGTACCAGGCGACCCGCGCCAGGGCCTGGACGATTGCCGCGGGCGCCTGGGCCAGCGGTGCGGCGATGGGGAACTTCTCCCCGTAGAGCAGCCGCGCCGCCTTGGCCTCGTCGCCGTGCAGCCGCGTCACCTCGCCTTCCAACTGGATGCCGTGGATGGCGCGCCAGTCGTGGTAATCCTCCTGGACTGTGGCGGCGACGCGGGGGTGCGCGGCCATGTTGCGGCCGTGGCGGCTGGCGGGGGAGGACAGGAAGTACAGGTCGGTGCCGCGGTTGGCGTAGAACACGGCGGCGGCCCAGGGGCCGTCCTCGCCCCGGGTGGCCAGCGTCATCACGTGGTGCGACGCCAGGTAGTGCAGTGCCGCCGCGTAGGCGCTTTCGTCCATGGCTCAGTCGAGCAGGGCCGAGCCTTCCGGGGCCGGCCTGCCCGAGGGGCTGTCGTCACCATGCCGGCGCTTGAGGCGATAGGCCAACTGGGGCCGGGTCACGCCCAGCAGGCGGGCGGCGGAGGAGAGGTTGCCGCGCGCCTTGTCCACCGCCGCCTCCAGCAGCATGGCCTCGATCTGGTCCAGGGTCATGGTGCCGTTGAGCACCGCCTCGCACAGGCTGCGCCCGGCGCTCCAGCCGTGCATGTCGAGACCGCCGTGGCTGTCGATGGACAGCTCGCGCGGGCCGTTCTCGGCGCAGGCGGGGAACAGGTGGCCCACTTCCACGCGCGCCCCCTGGGGCGCCAGGATCACGCCGCGCTCGATCATGTTCTGCAGCTCCCGGATGTTGCCGGGCCAGCCGTAGGTGAGCAGCGCCCGCTTGGCCTTGTCCGTGAAGCCGCGCAGCTTCTTGCCGTGGATGGCCGAATACTTGGCCAGGAAGCCCTTGGCCAGCAGGCCGATGTCCTCCTTGCGCTCCCGTAGCGGCGGGATGCGGATCTCGTAGGCGTTGAGGCGGTAGTACAGGTCGGAGCGGAAGCGCCCCTCCTTCACCAGTTGCGGCAGATCCGCATTGGTAGCGGCTACCAGGCGCACGTTGACCTTGCGCGTCTTGTGGTCCCCCACGCGCTCCACCTCGCCCTCCTGCAGCACGCGCAGCAGCTTGCCCTGGGCCGGCAGGGGCAGATCGCCCACCTCGTCCAGGAACAGGGTGCCGCCGTCGGCGCGCTCGAAGCGGCCGGGGCGCGCCATCAGCGCGCCGGTGTAGGCGCCCTTTTCCACGCCGAACAGCTCCGCCTCCACCAGGTCGTGGGGGATGGCGGCGCAGTTGATGGCGACGAAAGGCGCCGCGGCGCGCGGCCCCATGCTGTGCAGGCAGCGGGCGAACATCTCCTTGCCCACGCCGGTCTCGCCCAGCAGCAGCACGGTGATGTGGGTGGCGGCGGCGCGGCTCAGCAGCTCGTAGGCGGCGCGGAAGCCCGGCGAGTTGCCCACCATGTCCGCCGGCTGGCGTTCCCGGTCGATGATGGAGGAGCGCAGCTGCGATACCTGGGTCTGCAGGTCCATCAACTGCTCGGCGATGGATTCCCGGTTGAAGTAGCGCATCTGCTCGGCGGCGTCGTCCCACTCCTCCAGGGGCTTGCCGATGATGCGGCAGTTGTTGTGGCCGGCGCCGACGCACTCCACTTCCTTGTAGAGGATGGGGCGCCCCATGAAAGCCGAGGTGTAGCCGCAGGCGTAGCCGATCTGGGTCCAGCACACGGGCTCCGAGTGGATGCCGAAGTGGTGGCGGTGCCACTGGCCTTCCCAGGAGTTCTCCCACAGGAATTCGCCGTAGAACCTGCCGCTGGCCCGGTCTATCTCCAGGCGGATGGGGGTGACGCTCACCACGCCCTCCAGGGTGTGCAGTTGCGGCCCGGTCATGAAGGCATCCAGATCGTTGGCGTTGCGCATGCGGCTGCCCGCCAGTTCCGCGTCGCGCACGCCCGAGGCGTAGCCCATGCGTAGGAGCAGGCCGCGCGCCCGGTCCATGCCCAGGGTGTCGATCAGCTCCTTGCGCAGGAGCGCCTGGGCCTCGGCGTGGACCAGCAGCATGCGGTTCTCGTGCAGCCAGATCTGTCCGGTATCGGCGCAGAAATGGATACGTGCGCGCAGGTCATCGCTGTCCTGGCGCTCCGTGCTGCGGAGTTTTCTCATGGTGCTGCCTCCTCCTGATCGATCACTTGTAGACCAGGGGCGGTTCCGCCGCTTTGATGGAAGTCAAACAAAACGGCCTGCACTATAGTTCGTGATCATTTGATCAAGAGCTGGAGCGCAAGCCATCATTGTGCCGAAACCCGGGCATGGCCGGGATTTACGACCTGTACCGGCCACGGCCGTGGGTGGCGGCCCGGGTCGGGGCAGCGGGCGGCATCGCATTGCAGCATGAGCATTTGATCAAATGCGGCAGTGCAGCGCGGGGAAAGTTCGCCAAATGATCAAGCGCTGTTTGCACTCCCCGCTGAGAATGCGCCGCAGCTTCTTCCGTCCCACGAAATTAGTCCCTTCGATTCACTGGCTTAGTACGCCCTGCCGGGTCATGGCACGTGCTTTGCGATAGCTCTTGTCACAAATCCAAGTCCGGTCCCAGGAGGCCGGCCCGATATGCGGCACGCCATCACAACACAGGAGGAGAGCTCGCATGAAGTTCCCGAATCCGCACGACATCAAGGACATTCCCGGTACCGAAGGCTGGCAGCGCATGTACCCCTACCAGTACCAGTTCGTTACCGACGATCCGGAGCGCAGGCAGTACGAGGAGCAGACCTTCTGGTTCTACGACGGCCTGCATTACCCCGAGCCCCTTTACCCCTTCGACACCATCTGGGACGAGGCCTGGTATCTCGCCCTGTCCCAGTACAACAACCGCATCTTCCAGGTGCCGCCGGTGCGCGGCGTGGACCACCGCATCATCAACGGCTACGTCTATATCTCGCCGGTGCCGGTGAAGGACCCGGAGGAGATCGGCAGGCGCGTGCCCAACTTCATGGAGCGGGCCGGCTACTACTACAAGAACTGGGACGCCCTGGAAGAGAAGTGGAAAAAGAAGATGGAGGCCACCATCAAGGAGCTGGAGGCCTTGCAGATCCCGCCCCTGCCGGAGCTGGAGGACCTGAGCGTGGTGACCGAGGCGGTGGGGGAGTCCAAGGGCTTCCATCTGCTCAAGGCCTATGACGATATCATCAACCTGGGCATCAAGTGCTGGCAGTACCACTTCGAGTTCCTGAACCTGGGCTATGCCGCCTACGTGTTCTTCCTCGACTTCGTGCAGAAGCTGTTCCCCAGCATTCCCCTGCAGCGGGTGACGCAGATGATCTCGGGCATCGACGTCATCATGTACCAGCCCGACGAGGAGCTGAAGAAGCTGGCTAGGAAGGCGGTGGAGCTGGGCATCGACCAGGCGGTGACCTTCAGCCAGGAATGGCACGAGGTGGAGCCGGCGCTGAAAGAACTGCCCCAGGGCCGGGAGTGGCTGGCGGCCCTGGACAAGGTGCGCTATCCCTGGTTCTACATCTCCACCGGCACCGGCTGGTACCACCACGACCGCTGCTGGAACGACGCCATGAACGTGCCCCTGTCGGGCATCCAGACCTACATCGACAAGATCAAGAAGGGCGTCAACATCGAGCGGCCCATGGAGCAGGTGCGCGCCGAGCGCGACCGCATCACCGCCGAGTACCGCGGGCTGATCGAGAAGGAGGAGGACCGCAAGCAGTTCGACGAGCTGCTGGGCTGCGCCAAGACCGTGTTCCCCTACGTGGAGAACCACTTGTTCTACGTGGAGCACTGGTTCCACTCGGTGTTCTGGAACAAGATCCGCGAGGTCGCCGCGATCCTGAAGATCCACGGCATCATCCACGACATCGAGGACGTCTGGTACCTGCGCCGCGACGAGATCAAGCAGGCCCTGTGGGACGTGACGACCGCCTGGGCCACGGGCGTCAGGCCGCGCGGCACGGCCACCTGGCCCAAGGAAATCGAGTGGCGCAAGGGCGTGCTGCAGAAGTTCCGGGAGTGGAGCCCGCCGCCGGCCATCGGCACCGTGCCGGAGGTGATCCAGGAGCCCTTCACCATCGTGCTGTGGGGCGTGACCAACACCTCGCTGGCCGACTGGGCCAAGGTGGCGGAAGTGAAGGACCCGTCCAGCGTCAGGGAGTTCAAGGGCTTCGCCGGCAGCCCCGGCGTGGTGGAGGGCAAGGCGCGGGTATGCCGCACCGTCGATGACATCCGCCAGCTACAGGAGGGCGAGATCCTGGTGGCTCCCACCACCTCGCCCTCCTGGGCGCCGGCCTTCGCCAAGATCAAGGCCTGCGTCACCGACGTGGGCGGCATCATGAGCCACGCGGCCATCGTCTGCCGCGAGTACGGCATGCCGGCGGTGGTGGGCACCGGCCACGCTACCAAGATCATCCAGACCGGCATGATGATCCGGGTGGACGGTTCCACCGGCGCCATTTCCATCGCGCGCTGAAGTCATGGGAGCGGTGGCGATGGCGGAAAGGCCAGGCACGGCCGTGGGGGCGCCGGGCGCCGCCCCCCAGTTGTGCTGGTTCGAGGAGGTGCGCAAGGACGACGTGGCGCTGGTGGGCGGCAAGTGCTCGTCCCTGGGCGAGCTCATCCACGCCGGCGTGCGCGTGCCGCCCGGTTTCGCCCTGACCACCCATGGCTATGCACGCTTCATGCATGAGAGCGGCGTGAGCGGGGAGATCCCGGGCATGCTGGCGGGGCTCGACCATGACGACCTGGAGCGGCTGGAGACGGCGAGCCGGGCGATCCGCGACATGATCGAGTCCCGGCCCTTCTCCTGGGAGCTGGAGGACGCCATCGCCGAGTACTACCGCAGGCTGTCGGTGCGCTGCATGGTGCCGGCGGTGCCGGTGGCGGTGCGCTCCAGCGCCACCGCCGAGGACCTGCCCGGCGCCAGCTTCGCCGGGCAGCAGGACACCTACCTGTGGATCCGCGGCGTGGACGACGTGCTGCACCACGCGCGCCGCTGCATCTCCAGCCTGTTCACGGCGCGGGCCATCGCCTACCGCCTCCGCATGGGCTTTCCCCACGAGGAGGTGGCCTTGTCGGTGGGCTTCCAGAAGATGGCCAACTCCTACACCGCCGGCGTGATGTTTACCCTGCACCCGGCCAACGGCGACCGCTCGGTGATCGTCATCGATTCCAACTTCGGCTTCGGCGAATCGGTGGTCTCGGGCGAGGTGACGCCGGACCACTTCGTGGTGAACAAGGTGACCCTGGACATCCTGGAGCGCACCATCTGCAGCAAGGAGATCACCTACACGGTGGATTCCCGGACCCAGAAGTCGGTGAAGATCGAGACCCCCTTCGAGCGCCAGACCGTGCAGTCCCTCATCGACGAGGAGATCGTCGAGCTGGCGCGCATGGGCAAGGCCATCGAGCGCCACTATGGCCGGCCCATGGACATCGAGTGGGCGGTGGACAAGGACCTGCCCGCCGGCGGCAACATCTTTATCCTGCAGGCACGCCCGGAAACGGTATGGAGCGGGAAGCGCCAGGCCGAACCGGCCGCCGTGCCGAAGGCCGCCTCCGCCATGGATTTCATCCTCGCCAGCCTGCTGGCCGGCAAGAAAGTCTCGTAAGCGGAGGACAGCGTGATCGTACGCAACTGGATGCAGCACAACCCGACGCTGGTGGACGGCGACGCGCCGCTGGCGGAGGTCAATCGCATTCTCACGGAGCACAACCTGCAGGCCCTGCCCGTGGTCGAGGGCGGACGCCTGCGCGGCATGGTGACGCGGCAGCATTGCCTGCGCGCCGCCCACTTCGTCGCCCGCACCCAGAGCCCGGACGAATATCACTTCTTTGCCAACCGCCTCAAGGTGAAGGACATCATGGTGCGCAACCCGGCCACGGTGAATGCCACGGACACCATGGAGGAATGCCTGCGCCGGGGCCAGGAACTGGGCGTCGCCCAGTTCCCGGTGATGGAGGACGGCCGGGTGGTGGGCGTAATCTCCTCCCGGGAGATCTTCTCCCTGGCGGCCCATTTCCTGGGCGCCTGGGAGAAGCGCTGCGGCGTCACCCTGGGCCCGCTGGAGTTGAAGCGGGGCACCATCGGCCGCATCGCCGACCTGGTGGAGGGCGCCGGCGCCGAGGTGCAGGCCATCTATCCCATTGCCCGCAGCGAGAACGGCGGCTCTGGCCGCCCCCACGAGCGCAAGGTGATCGTGCGCTTCCATGCCGCCGAGGTGAAGAAGGTGGTGGCCGTGCTGGAAGCGGCGGGCTTGCGCGTCATCGAATCGGTCGAGGCGCCCCAGGCCGGCAAGACCAGTCATTGACCCATAGGAGCGAAAATGGACCTGAGATATTTCATCGACCAGTGCGATGCCGCCGGCGAGCTCGCCCGCGTCAAGGCCGAGGTGGACTGGAATCTGGAGATCTCCCACGTCTCCAAGCTCACCGAGGAGCGGAAGGGGCCGGCGTTGCTGTTCGAGAAGGTGCGCGGCTATGACACGCCGGTGTTCACCGGGGCGTTTGCCACCACCAAGCGCCTGGCCATCATGCTGGGCCTGCCCCACCACTTGTCCATGTGCGAGTCGGCCCAGGCCTGGATGAAGAAATCCATCACCGAGGAAGGCCTGATCAAGGCCAAGGAGGTCAAGGACGGGCCGGTGCTGGAAAACGTCATCGAAGGCAGCCGGGTGGACCTCAACATGTTCCCGGTGCCCAAGTTCTTCCCCCTGGACGGCGGCCGCTACATCGGCACCACGGTGTTCGTGGTGCTGCAGGACCCGGAAGCGGGCGAGACCAACCTGGGCACCTACCGCATGCAGATGCTGGACTCGAAGAGCTGCGGCGTGCAGATCCTGCCGGGCAAGCGCGGCGAGCGCATCATGAAGAAGTACAAGAAGATGGGCCGGAAGATGCCGGCGGCGGCGGTGATCGGCTGCGATCCCCTGCTGTTCATGGCCGGCACCCTGATGCACAAGGGCGCCAGCGACTTCGACATCACCGGCACGGTGCGCGGCCACCAGGCCGAGTACCTCAAGGCGCCGCTCACCGGGCTGCCGGTGCCGGCCGGCGCCGAGATCGTGTTGGAGGGGGAGATCGACCCGGACAACTTCCGCCCCGAAGGCCCCTTCGCCGAATACACCGGCTATTACACCGACGAGCTGCACAAACCCATCCCCAAGCCTTGCCTGGAGGTGAAGCAGATCCTCCACCGCAACAACCCCATCCTGTGGGCCACGGGACAGGGACGGCCGGTGACCGACGTGCATATGCTGCTGGCCTTCACCCGCACCGCCACCCTGTGGACCGAGCTGGAGAAGATGAAGATCCCCGGCGTGCAGTCGGTGTGCGTCATGCCCGAGTCGGCCGGCCGCTTCTGGGCGGTGGTGTCGGTCAAGCAGGCCTATCCCGGCCACTCGCGCCAGGTGGCCGACGCGGTGATCGCCAGCAACACCGGCTCCTACGGCATCAAGGGCGTCATCACCGTGGACGAGGACATCATGGCCGACGACCTCCAGCGGGTGTTCTGGGCCCTGTCCTGCCGCTACGACCCGATGCGCGGCACGGAGCTCATCAAGCGCGGCCGCTCCACGCCCCTGGATCCGGCCCTGGACCCGAACTCGGACAAGCTCACCACCTCGCGCATCCTGATGGACGCCTGCATCCCCTACGAGTGGAAGGAGAAGCCGGTGGAGGCGCGCATGGACGAGGAGACTCTGGCCCGGATCAAGGCGCGCTGGAACGAATACGGAATCGACTATTGAGAATTACAAAATATCGTGACGCCGTTTGAAATCCCTCCTGTCCTCCC
>DYIB01000024.1 GCA_020723855.1 Uliginosibacterium gangwonense | reverse complement strand
CCCGCCGCTTCCACCAGTTTGTCCACGATGTGCCGGGGGGTGGGCCCGTCCGGGTTGCCCATGCTCATGTCGATGATGTCCTCGCCCTGGCGGCGCGCGGCCATTTTCAGCTCCGCCGTGATGTTGAACACATAGGGCGGCAGGCGCTTGATGCGGGGAAAGTCTTTCATGGAAACGGCGCGGGCGGCTCAGGAAGGGGCGCTAAGCTTTGTTTCGACAGAAAAAGCTATAATGTTACCCGACCCCACGGAGTGCAGCAAATCAGCCTGCGCCTTGCGCCCTTCTACATAACCCTATGAAACTGCACCTTCAATCGGCAGCCGGGCTCAACGTGATCAAGGATTACGGCGCCGGCCACGTCCTCGTCGGCAGCGTGCGGTACGAGGCCAGCCTGGCCATTCTGCCCGATCAGATCATCGACTCCTGGGCCCGGGCAGGATTCGCCGGCCTGGCGGCAAGCGACTTCCAGCAACTGGCGCAGATGCGGCCGGAAGTCGTCCTCATCGGCACCGGCACCACTCAGCGCTTCCCCCACCCCAGCCTGTTGCGGCCGCTCATCGAGGCGGGCATCGGCCACGAAGTGATGGACCTGGGGGCCGCCTGCCGCACCTACAACATCCTGGTTACGGAAGGCCGGCGCGCGGTGGCGGCGCTGCTGCTCGACTGAGCCATGACGCCTGCCAGCCTGGCCCTCATTCTCGTCGGCGTCCTGCTGGGCGCGACCGCCCAGTTGCTGCTCAAGGCGAAGGCAAGCACCCTGGGCCGCTTCGATCTCGCCGTCCACAACCTGCTGCCCGTAGGCCTGAAGATCGCTTCCCAGCCCCACATCCTGGCGGGCATCGCCTGCTACGCCGTCAGCCTGGTGCTGTGGATCGTCGCCCTGTCGCGCGTCGAGGTCAGCGTGGCCTATCCCATGGCCTCCGTCGGCTACGTCGTCACGGCGGCGGCCTGGCTGCTGCCCGGTGAGAATGTCAATGCCATGCGCCTGGCGGGAATCGCCATTATCATTGTCGGCGTGTTCGTCGTCGCCAAATCCTGATTGACCGACGCCCCCGCTTCGGCCGTACTACAGCAGGCAGACGAGTTTCCAGCCCCTTGCGTTGCCAAGGGTTAACGGGAACAATAAATCATCGATGAGGAGATCATGATAGGTAAGGCGGTACCCGATTTTTCCCTTCCCGGCACCAGCAACCTCGCCTTCAGCCTTTCCAGCGCGCGCGGCAAGCCCCTGGTTCTCTACTTCTACCCCAAGGACAACACGCCCGGCTGCACCACGGAAGCGCAGCAGTTCCGCGACCTGCACGACGAATTCGTGCGCGTCGGCTGCGCCATCTACGGCATCTCCCGCGACAGCGTCAAATCCCACGAGGGCTTCAAGAAGAAGCTGGCGCTGCCCTTCGAGCTGTTGTCCGATGTCGAGGAAAGGGCCTGCGGCCTGTTCGGGGTGATCAAGATGAAGAACATGTACGGCAAGCAGGTGCGCGGCATCGAGCGCAGCACTTTCGTCATCGATGCCGCCGGCGTGCTGCGCCGCGAATGGCGCGGCGTCAAGGTACCGGGACACGCTGCCGAAGTGCTGGAATTCGTAAACACCCTTTAACCACGCGGAGCGACGGAAGCCACGATGAGCGCCAAGCGCAGCGCAACACCCGCCAGGCAGTCCAAGCTGTTCGTCCTCGACACCAACGTGCTGATGCACGATCCCACCAGCCTGTTCCGCTTCGAGGAGCACGACGTATACGTGCCCATCATGACGCTGGAAGAGCTGGACAACAACAAAAAGGGCATGTCGGAAGTGGCGCGCAACGCCCGCCAGGCGAGCCGCATGCTGGACAGCATAGTCAGCGGCGTGGAGCACAGCATCGCCGACGGCATTCCCCTGACCGGGCCGTCCAGCGAGCTGGCGACCGGGCGCCTGTTCCTGCAGACGGAGCCGATCAGCGGCGACCTGCCCCCGGCCCTGCCGACGGCCAAGGCGGACAACCAGATCATCGGCGTCATGATGCATCTGCGCGAGCGCAACCCCAGGCGCGAGGTCATCCTGGTCAGCAAGGACATCAACATGCGCATCAAGGCCCGCGCCCTGGGCTTGGACGCGCAGGACTACTACAACGACAAGGTGCTGGAGGACACCGACCTCCTGTACACCGGCACGCGCGAGCTGCCGCCCGATTTCTGGGAGAGCCACGGCAAGGACATGGAATCCTGGAAGCAGGACGGCCACACCCTGTACCGGGTGCAGGGCCCCCTGTGCGCCGAACTGCTGGTGAACGAGTTTGTGTACCAGGAGGGAGACCGCCCCTTCTACGCCATCGTGCGCGAGCGCGCGGGCAGGAGTGCCGTGCTGGAGACCCTCAGGGACTACGGCCACCAGAAGAACAACGTGTGGGGCATCACCGCCCGCAACCGGGAGCAGAATTTCGCCCTCAACCTGCTCATGAACCCGGACGTGGACTTCGTCACCCTGCTGGGCCAGGCAGGCACCGGCAAGACGCTGCTGACGCTCGCCGCCGGCCTCACCCAGACCCTGGAATCCAAGCTCTACAGCGAGATCATCATGACCCGGGTGACCGTCCCCGTGGGCGAGGACATCGGCTTCCTGCCCGGCACCGAGGAAGAAAAGATGACGCCCTGGATGGGCGCCCTGGAGGACAACCTGGACGTGCTCAACAAGTCCGACGACGAGGGCGGCGAATGGGGCCGCGCCGCCACGCGCGACCTGATCCGCTCGCGCATCAAGGTGAAGTCGCTCAACTTCATGCGCGGCCGCACCTTCATCAACAAGTTCCTCATCATCGACGAGGCGCAGAACCTCACGCCCAAGCAGATGAAGACCCTCATCACCCGTGCCGGCCCCGGCACCAAGGTGATCTGCCTGGGCAACATCGCCCAGATCGACACCCCCTACCTCACGGAAGGCAGCTCCGGCCTCACCTACGTGGTGGACCGTTTCAAGGGCTGGCCCCACAGCGGCCACGTCACCCTGCAGCGGGGCGAGCGCTCGCGCCTGGCGGACCACGCCGCCGACGTGCTGTGACACCGGCGCGCGATTGAAGGCAAAACCGCGTCCGGCTTTAGAAGACGCAATTCAACCTCCCTCAACGCAGAGATCGCAAAGACGCAAAGAGCGCAAAGGGATTGATTGGTTCACCGGATGATCAAGCAGTTGTTTTTCCCTTTGCGTCTTTGCGCCCTTTGCGTTGAGAGAGGTTCGACCTGCAAGGCGTTTTCGGCGCTCAGTACGAGCCTGGAGCAGCAAAATTTTCGAAGCGGGTGTACTCCCCCAGGAAAGTCAGGCGCACCGTGCCGATGGGGCCGTTGCGCTGCTTGCCGATGATGATCTCGGCCGTGCCCTTGTCGGGCGAATCGGGGTTGTACACCTCGTCCCGATAGATGAACAGGATCACGTCCGCGTCCTGCTCGATGGCGCCCGATTCGCGCAGGTCCGACATGACCGGGCGCTTGTTGGGACGCTGCTCCACGTTGCGCGACAACTGGGACAGGGCGATCACCGGCACGTGCAGCTCCTTGGCCAGCGCCTTCACCGCGCGCGAGATCTCGGAGATCTCGGTGGCGCGGTTCTCTCCTTCCTTGACCGACGACATGAGCTGCAGGTAGTCGATCACGATCAGGCCCAGCTTGCCGCACTGGCGGTAGAGGCGGCGCGCCCGCGCGCGCAGCTCCGTGGCATTGAGCGCCGGCGTCTCGTCGATGTGGATGGAGGCATCGTGCAGCTTGCCCAGGGCATAGGTCATGCGCTGCCATTCGTCGTCGTTCAGCCGCCCGGTGCGCACCCGGTGCTGGTCCAGCTTGCCCACCGACGACAGGAAGCGCATGGCGAGCTGGGTGCCGGGCATTTCCATGGAAAAGATCGCCACCGGCAGCCCGGCCTCCAGGGCCACGCCTTCCGCGATGTTGAGGGCGAAGGCGGTCTTGCCCATGGAGGGCCGGCCGGCGACGATGATCATGTCTCCCGGCTGCAGGCCCGACAGCATCCGGTCCAGGTCGTGGAAGCCGCTGGGAATGCCGGTGATGTCGGAGGGGTGGTCCCGGTCGTACAGCTCCTGGATGCGGTCCACCACCTGCCCCAGCAGGGGCTGGATCGCCACGAACCCCTGGTCCTTGCGCGACCCGGCTTCGGCAATCTCGAACACCTTGGCTTCGGCCTCGTCCAGCAGCTGCTTGGCGTCCTTGCCGGCGGGATTGAGGGCGCTGGCGGCGATCTCGTCGCCCACCGTCACCAGCTTGCGCAGGATGGCACGCTCGCGCACGATCTCGGCATAGCGCCGGATGTTGGCCGCGGACGGGGTATTGTTGGCGATCTCCCCCAGGTAGGCCAGCCCGCCGCTTTGCTCCGCCTCGTTGCTCTTGTCCAGGGACTCGAACACCGTGATGACGTCCGCGGGCTTGCCCAGCTCGATGAGCTTGGCGATGTGGCGGAAGATGCGGCGGTGGTCGTCCCGATAGAAGTCGGCCTCGCCCACCAGGTCGGCGATGCGGTCCCAGGCGTTGTTGTCCAGCAGCAGGCCGCCGATCAGCGATTGCTCCGCCTCGATGGAGTGGGGGGGCAGTTTGAGCGCGGCGATTTGTGGATCTGCTGCAGCAGCGGGAGCGCGAACCTGAACCATGGGGAAGCCTCCTGAGAATCCCGCCAGTCTACCTCCGCGCTCCTCCCGGAGCGAGGGGAAAACCCTGTGTAAATGCTGTGAGCAGGCTGTGGACGGATTGTGGACAGGACGCGGCTCACCGGGTGAGCCGTGCAATGCAAAGGGGCCGCAAACGCGGCCCCTTTGCGGGTCCTGCCGGGGAGCTGGCGTTACTCGCCCAGCACGGAAACCGTGATGGTGGCCACCACGTCGCTGTGCAGGGCCACCTCGATATGGGTATCGCCGATCTGCTTGAGCGGTCCCTGAGGCATGCGGATGGCGGAACGCTCCACCTCGTAGCCCAGCGCCTTCAGCGCCTCGGCGACGTCGAAGTTCGACACGGAGCCGAACAGGCGGCCGTCGACACCCGCCTTGCGGGTGATCTGCACCATCAGGCCTTCCAGCTTGCCGGCCTGCTCCTTGGCGGCGGCCAGCTTTTCGGCCTGGGCGCGCTCCAGCTCGGCGCGCTTGGCCTCGAAGGCGGCCAGGTTCTCGGGCGTCACGCGCTTGGCCTTCCCTTGGGGGATGAGATAGTTGCGGGCATAGCCGTCGCGCACTTTCACCACATCGCCCAGGTTGCCCAGGTTGACGATTTTTTCCATCAGAATGACTTGCATCGCCGTCCTCCCCCTCAGTGCAGGTCGGTGTAGGGCAGCAGGGCCAGGAAGCGGGCGCGCTTGATGGCGGTGGACAACTGGCGCTGGTAGCCGGCGCGGGTGCCGGTGATGCGCGCCGGCATGATCTTGCCGTTCTCGGTGATGAAATCTTTCAGCAGATCCACGTCCTTGTAGTCGATCCACTCGATCTTCTCGGCCGTGAAGCGGCAGAATTTGCGCCGCTTGAACATGCCGCGGGAGCTTTTGTCGTCCTTGCGCTTCTGCCCCGCTTTACCCTTGGGTTTGAATGCCATTTTCGTTTCCTTCCAAAAATTCGATTTCCGTCACATGCAGCACCGGCTGCTTCGACTTGATGCTTTTCGCCGCGATGAATCCGATGAACTTCGCGCGCTCCCCCGGTCTCGCTCCGCCTATCAGCACGGCGGTCTGTCCCAGGGCCACGGCTGCCATTTCCACTTCGACCTTGCGCGGATGTCCCGCCTCGATCTGCTCGGACGCGTGTCCGATGCGGAAATTCACCACCGGCACTCCCGCCGGCGTATGGCGCAACTGCGCGATTTCTACGATGCTGCCGTCGAGTATCAGCCGGTTGCTGGCGTCCGTCACATCAAGCCGCGGGCTGTTCCGTCGGCTGGGCCGCCTGTTCGGCCGGTTTGCCTTCCGGCGCCGGCGTCAGGGACTTGGCCTTCTCTTCCTTCATCATGGGCGAAGGCGTGGTGACGGCCTTGGTCATTTTCACGACGAGATGGCGCAGCACGGCGTCATTGAACTTGAAGGCATGCTCGAGTTCCGTGAGGGTCTCGCTGTCGCACTCGATGTTCATGAGCACGTAGTGGGCCTTGTGCACCTTCTGGATGGGATAGGCCAACTGGCGGCGGCCCCAGTCCTCGAGGCGATGGATCCTGCCGTTGCGCCCGGTGACCAGCGTCTTGTAGCGCTCGATCATCGCCGGGACCTGTTCCGACTGGTCCGGGTGGACGATGAAGACGATTTCGTAGTGTCGCATGCAATCTCCTTGTGGAATCAGCCCCCCGCCATGCGGTTGCGGTGGGGCAAGGTGGTAAAGGGCCGGCATTTTACCCGCCTGTCCGAAGAAAATCAACGCGTTGCCGTTCAGGCCGCGCGCTGTCTGCGCGCCTCAAACAAACAGATGCCGGCCGCCACCGACACGTTGAGGCTCTCCACCGTCCCGTACATGGGGATGCGCACCAGTTGATCGCAGGTCTCCCGCGTCAGCCGCCGCAGCCCGCTGCCCTCGGCGCCCAGCACCAGGGCCAGGGCCCCCCTGAGATCGACCGAGTAGATGTCCTTGTCCGCCTCGGCGTCGGCGCCGACGGTCCACACGCCCCGCTCCTGCATTTCGCGCAGGGCACGGGCGAGATTGGTGACGGTGATGCAGGGCACGTGATCGGCGGCTCCCGAGGCCACCTTGATGGCGGTGGCATTGAGCCCCACGGCCCGGTCCCTGGGCGCGATCACCGCCTGGGCGCCGGCGGCGTCCGCTACCCGCAGGCAGGCACCGAGGTTGTGGGGGTCCTGCACCCCGTCCAGGACCAATAGCAGGGCCGGCTCGGCCAGGGTGTCGAGCACGTCGCCGAGGGTAACGTGGGGCACCCGCGCATCCACCCGCGCCACCACCCCCTGATGGCGTCCTCCGACCATGCCGTCCAAGCGGGCGGGCTCTGTAGACACCACGCGCACGCCGCAGGCTTCGGCCAGCTTGATCAAGTCCCGCGCGCGTGCGTCATGCCGGCCCTGGGCCAGGTAGATCTCACGGACCGCATCCGGGTGCTGGCGCAGGCGGGCGGTGACGGCATGGAAGCCGAAAATGAACCGGGTCTCGGCCATCACTTCTTCTCCCGGCGCGCGCGCGGGAAGCCCGCCGATCCCTTGCGCCCAGCCCCTTCCTCCTCCACCAGGCGAAAATCGATCCTGGTGGTTTCCAGGTCCACGCGCACCACCTGCACGCTCACCCGGTCGGCCAGGCGATAGCGCGCGCCGGTGCGCTCGCCGCGCAGCTCGTGGCGCGCCTCGTCGAAATGGAAGTAGTCACTGCCCAGGTCGGAAATGTGCACCAGCCCTTCCACGAACACCTCGTCCAGGGCGACGAAGATACCGAAGGAGGTGACGGCCGAGACGCTGCCTTCGAACTCTTCGCCCACCCGATCGCGCATGTAATAGCACTTGAGCCAGGCCTCAACGTCGCGGGTCGCCTCGTCGGCGCGCCTCTCGGTCTGGGAGCAGTGGATGCCGATCTCGTCCCAGTTGCCGGGACGATAGGGCTCGTTCGCCAGCACCGCCTTGATGGAGCGATGGATCAGCAAGTCCGGATAACGCCGGATGGGCGAGGTGAAATGAGTATAAGCCTCGTAGGCGAGGCCGAAATGGCCCACGTTGTCGGGGCTGTACACCGCCTGCTGCAGGGAGCGCAGCATCACCGTCTGCAGCAACTGGTAGTCGGGCCGGCCCTTGATTTGCTCCAGCAGCCTAGCGTAGTCCTTGGCCTTGGGCTCGTCGCCGCCGCCCAGTTGCAGGCCGAATCCGCCCAGGAACTCGCGCAGGCGCTCCAGTTTCTCCTCGGTCGGGCCTTCGTGCACCCGGTACAGGGCCGGGTGATCGTTCTCCGCGAGGTACTCGGAGGCGCACACGTTGGCCGCCAGCATGCATTCCTCGATGATGCGATGGGCGTCGCTGCGGGCATAGGGCACGATGCGCTCGATCTTGCCCTGGTCGTTGAAGATCATCTGCGTCTCGACCGTCTCGAAGTCGATGGCGCCGCGCTTCTCCCGCGCCTTGGCCAGCACGCGGTAGAGCGCGTCCAGGTTCTGCAGATGGGGCAGCAGCGGTCCCAGCTTCTCCACGGCTTCCGGATCGTTGTCGTAGAGCGCCGCCGCCACTTCCGTATAGGTCAAGCGGGCATGGGAGTACATCACCGCAGGATAGAAGCGGTAGCGCTTGATGGCGCCGTTGGCGGCAATGGCCATGTCGCACACCATGCACAGGCGCTCGACCTGGGGATTGAGGGAGCACAGGCCGTTGGACAGCTTCTCCGGCAGCATGGGGATCACCCGGCGCGGGAAATAGACCGAGTTGCCGCGCTCGAAAGCCTCGGCATCCAGGGCGCTGCCCGGCCGCACGTAATGGCTCACGTCGGCGATGGCCACCACCAGCCGGAAGCCGCCATGGTCAGCCTTGCCCTGGCGCTCGCAATAGACGGCGTCGTCGAAGTCCCTGGCGGTCTCGCCGTCGATGGTCACCAGAGGCAGGTGGCGGATATCCTCGCGGCCTTCCCAGTCGCTCCTGCGCACCTTGTCCGGGAGCCTTCTGGCCTCCGCCAGCGCCTCCTTGGAAAACTCGAAAGGAAGATCGTGCTTGCGCAAGGCGATCTCGATCTCCATGCCGGGATCGCCGTAATCGCCCAGCACTTCGATCACGCGGCCGATGGGCTGGGCATGCTTGCTCGGCTGCTCGATGATCTCCACCGTCACCACCTGCCCCGGCTTGGCCCGGGCAGCGGCGCCGGGCGCAATGAGGATGTCCTGGCTGATGCGGCGGTTCTCCGCCACCACGAACTGCACCCCATGCTCGGAATAGAGCCGGCCCACCAGCTTGTGGTTGGCACGCTCCAGCACCTCGACGATCTTGGCCTCGCGCCGACCCTTGCGGTCCAAGCCCGCGACGCTGACGATGGCCCGGTCGCCGTGGAGCACCTTGTCCATTTCCTTGGGGCCCAGGAACAGATCGGGACTGCCGTCATCAGGCACGAGGAAGCCGAAGCCGTCCGGATGACCCACCACGCGCCCGTGAATCAGGTCCGCCTTGTCCGGGATCAGGTAGGCGCCGCGCCGGTTGCGCAGGACCTGGCCCTCGCGCTCCATGGCCCCCAGGCGACGTTCGAAAGCATCGAATTCGAAGGGCTTGACGTCGAGCGCATTGACGATCTGCTCGAAGGTCATGGGCACACCCTTGTCCGTCAGGGTTTGCAGAATGTACTCCCGGCTCGGCAGCGGGTGCTCGTACTTGGCCGCTTCTTCTTCGAACTTGGGATCGCTGCGTCGAATCTTGGAAAGTTTTGGTTTTTTCATTGACAAAATCCTGAGTTCGTCTAAAATCACGCGCTCGTTTGCCCAGGTGGCGGAATTGGTAGACGCACTAGGTTCAGGTCCTAGCGGTGGCAACACTGTGGAGGTTCGAGTCCTCTCCTGGGCACCAGATTAATACGAAAAAGCCGGTCGATTGACCGGCTTTTTTTACTCCGCCCGCGCGTCCGTCCCGGACGGACATCACTTGAACGGATGGCGCAGCACGATCGTCTCTTCCCGGTCGGGCCCGGTGGAGATCATGTCCACCGGTACGCCGCAGATTTCCTCGATGCGCTTCAAATAAGCCCGGGCGCCGGGAGGTAGCGCCTCCAGCACCTTGATACCCACCGTGCTCTCTTTCCAGCCCGGCAGGGTCTCATAGACCGGCTCACAGCCGGCCAGGTCCTCGGCGCCCACCGGCAGGATGTCGGTGAAGCGGCCCTCCAGCCGGTAGCCGGTGCACACCTTGAGTTCTTCGACCCCGTCGAGCACGTCCAGTTTGGTCACGCACAGGCCGGACACGCCGTTGATCTGGATGGAACGCTTGAGCGCCGCCGCATCGAACCAGCCGCAGCGGCGCGGCCGCCCCGTGGTGGCGCCGAATTCCTTGCCGCGGGTAGCCAGGTACCGGCCCACCTCGTCGGCCAGTTCCGTGGGGAAGGGGCCGCTGCCCACGCGCGTGGTATAGGCCTTGGTGATGCCCAGGACATAGTGCAGCATGCCCGGTCCCACGCCCGCCCCGGCGGCGGCCGCACCCGCCACGCAGTTGCTCGAGGTGACGAAGGGATAGGTGCCGTGGTCGATGTCGAGCAGTGTGCCCTGGGCGCCTTCGAACAGCAGGTTGGCGCCGTCCCGGTGCGCCTCGTACAGGGCGCGCGGCACGTCGGCCACCAGTTTCTCCAGGCGCGGCGCCAGGGCGAGCGCCCCTTCCAGCGTCTTCTGGAAATCCACCGTCTCGGCGCGGTAGTAGTGTTTCAGCACGTAGTTGTGATAGTCCAGGAGCTCCGCCAGCTTCTCGGCAAAGCGCTTGGGCCGCAGCAGGTCCTGCAGGCGCAGCGCCCGGCGTGCCACCTTGTCCTCGTAGGCGGGGCCGATGCCGCGGCCGGTGGTGCCGATCTTGTTCTCGCCCTTGGCCGCCTCCCGTGCCAGATCGAGGGCCTGATGATAGGGCAGGATGAGGGGACAGGCCTCGGAGATGCGCAGGCGCGCGCCAGCATCGATGCCGACCGCCTCCAGTTCGTCCATCTCCTTCACCAGGGCCTCCGGCGACAGCACGACGCCGTTGCCGACGTAGCAGATGACGCCCTCGCGCAGGATGCCCGAGGGCACCAGATGCAGCACGGTCTTCTTGCCGCCGATGACCAGCGTGTGCCCCGCGTTGTGTCCGCCCTGGAAGCGCACCACGCCCTGGGCGTGATCCGTCAGCCAGTCGACGACCTTGCCCTTGCCCTCGTCGCCCCACTGGGTGCCGACAACCACCACGTTCTTTGCCATTGCCCTACTACTCTCCCTGAACCACTTGCCAGCGCCCGTCCCGCTTCACCAGGCGGCGGTCGCATCCCGTTTCTGCCCAGTTGCCCTCGTGCCCCGGCAGCGCCTCCACCACCACCTCGCCCTGGGCGCGCAAGGCCTCGATGGCCGCGCGCAAATCGGCGTCCTCGTCCCAGGGGGCAAGGATGGCGCCCGGCCGCGCCGATGCTGCGCCCAGTTGCGCCAGGTCGCGCAAATCCATGCTGAAGCCCGTGGCCGGCCGGCCGCGCCCGAACGCCTTGCCTACCTTGTCGTAGCGCCCGCCCAGCGCGATCGCCCCGGGATGGGCCGCACAGTAGGCGGCGAACACCACGCCGCTGTGGTAGTGATAGCCGCGCAGGTCGGCCAGGTCGAAGCTTACGGGCAGTTCCTTCAGCGCCTCGGCCAGGCGGCGCAGGTCGTCCAGGGCCTGGCCGATCTCGGCGTCCTGGGGCAGCAGGCGTGCCGTCTTTTCCAGCGCCCGCGCATCGCCGTAGCATTCGGGCAGGGCCAGCAGCGCCGAGCGCAGCGGCTCCGCAATGCCCGTGACCAGTTCCCGCAAACCCGGCAGGTCCTTGGTCTGGAGCGCCGCGAACAACTCCTGCTCCAGCTCGGCATCCACGCCGGCGCGCACCGCCAGGGCACGGAACACACCCACGTGCCCCAGGTCGATGCGGCTCGCCGTGACGCCGGCGATGGACAAGGCGCGCGCCAGCAGGCGGATGACCTCCGTGTCGGCCTCGATGCCGGCATGGCCATAAAGCTCGGCGCCGATCTGCAGGGGCTCGCGCGTGGCGGTGAGACTGGCGGGCAGCGCATGCAGCACGCTGGCGCAGTAGCACAGGCGCGCCACGCCCTTGCGGTTGAGCAGGTGGGCGTCGATGCGCGCCACCTGGGGCGTGATGTCGGCGCGGATGCCCATGGTGCGGCCGGAAAGCTGGTCCACCAGCTTGAAGGTGCGCAGGTCCATGTCGCGGCCGCTGCCCGTGAGCAGCGACTCGAGGTATTCCAGCAGCGGCGGCACCACTAGCTCGTAGCCGTGTACCCGGAACTCATCGAGCATGGCGCGGCGCAGGCGCTCGATGCGCTCGGCCTCGGCGGGCAGGATGTCTTCGATAGCTTCGGGCAGGAGCCAGCGGCGCATGGAAGGGGAAATGCTCAGGTGACGATAAGCAGCAGCAACAGGCCGACCAGGATCGAGCTCAAGCCGATGAAACGGAGCTGGCCGTCGGTGAGCTCGGTGATGCGGCGAAATGTGTCACGCCAGAGGCGCGGCGCCAGGAGCGGGAGCACACCTTCGAGCACGAGCATCAGCGCGAACGCCAGCAGCAGGGACAAAGCCATTACTTGCCGCCCTTGCCCGCATTCCTCAGGTATTTGAAGAACTCGCTGCCGGGCTCAAGAACCAGTACGTCGTTCTTGCTCTTGAAGCTCTGCCGATACGCTTCGAGGCTGCGGTAGAAGGCATAGAACTCGGGGTTCTGGCTGAAAGCCTGGGCGTAGATGGCAGCGGCCTTGGCATCCCCCTCGCCCTTGATGCGCTGGGCCTCGCGGTACGCCTCGGCGATGATGATCTCGCGCTGGCGATCGGCGTCGGCGCGGATCTTTTCCGCTTCCGCCGCGCCCTTGGAACGCAGCTCGTTGGCGACGCGCTTGCGTTCCGTCTCCATGCGGCGATAGACCGACTCGGACACTTCCTGGGGCAGGTCCACCCGTTTCAGGCGCACGTCCACAATCTGCACGCCGATGCTGCGCGCGTCCTGGTCCGCCTTCTGGCGCACGTCGTCCATGATCTTGTCCCGCTGGCCGGAAACGACGTCATGCACCGTGCGCTTACCGAATTCCTCGCGCAGTCCGGAATTGACCGTCTGGGACAGGCGGATCTGCGCCCGGGATTCGTCTCCCTGCACGCTGATGTAGTACTGGCGCACATCGACGATGCGCCACTTGACGAAGGCATCCACCAGCACCGGCTTCTTCTCGGAGGTCAGGAAGCGCTCGGGCTCGGGCGAGTCGTAGGTCAGGATGCGCTTGTCGAAATAGCGCACGTTCTGGATCAGCGGCCACTTGAAGTTCAAGCCCGGCTGGCTGATGACCTCCTTGATTTCTCCCAGCTGGAAGACGATGGCGTACTTGCGCTGGTCCACGGTAAACAGGGACATGGCTAGCAGCACCAGCACGGTCAGGATGACGGCGGCAACGAAGGGAAGATTGCGGCGCATCAGCGCTCTCCCCTTTCGCGCGAACGCAGGGAATCCCGTGAACGCGAATCGATGGACTTGTCCAGTTGCGGCGGAACCTCGCCGGACAGCGAGGGCGAGGGAGCGCGCGGTACGGCGGCCGCCTCGCCGGCTGCGGCGGGCGCGGCGGCGCCGGCGGCCTGCATCAGCTTGTCGATGGGCAGGTACAGCAGGTTGCCGCTGCCCTTGGCATCCAGCACGATCTTGGTGGTGCTGGAGAGCACTTGCTGAACGGTATCCAGGTACAGGCGCTGCCGCGTCACTTCCGGCGCCTTGTTGTATTCCACGAGGACTTGCTTGAAGCGGCTCGCCTCACCCTCGGCGTTCGCCACCACCCTCTGCCGGTAGCCGTTCGCCTCCTCCAGCAGCCGCGACGCGGTGCCGCGCGCCCGGGGAATGACGTCGTTGGCATAGGCCTGGCCCTCGTTCACTTGTCGTTCCCGGTCCTGCCCGGCCTTGACCGCATCGTCGAAGGCCGCCTGTACCTGTTCAGGCGGCTGCACGTTCTGCAACGTCAGCCGTCGCACCTGGATGCCGGTCTGATAACGGTCGAGGATCTCCTGCATCAGTTTGGAAGCCGACGCGGCCACCTGCTCGCGCCCCTCGTAGAGTACGAAGTCCATCTTGCTCTTGCCGACGATCTCGCGCATGGCCGTCTCGGCCGCCTGCAGCACAGTGTCATCGGGCTGGCGGTTGTTGAACAGGTAATCCTTGGGATCTTTCAGATCCCACTGGACGGCAAACTGGATGTTGATGATGTTCTCGTCGTCGGTGAGCATCAGCGCCTCTTTGAGGACGCGGTTCTTGTCGGAGCCGCGATAGCCCACTTCCACCACGCGCACGTCCGTGAGGCGGACGATCTCGTGGGACTGGATGGGGTAAGGCAGGCGCCAGCGCAGGCCCGGCTCGGTGATGGAATCGAGGCGGCCGAAGGTCAGCACCACGCCCCGCTGGCTGGCATCGACGATGTAAAAACCGCTGGCGAGCCAGATCACCAGAATCAGGGCGACCAGCGCACCGATGCCGCCGCCGAACATGCGGAAGTTCAGGGGCTGGCGCGGCGGAAGTTCGCCGCCACCGCCGCCGCGCTTGCCGAACATCCTGGACAGGCGCCGGTTGAAGTCGCGCCACAAATCCTCCAGGTCGGGAGGGCCTTGGTTGCCGCCTTTGTTATTGCCCCATTGGGGGTCGTTCAGCGACATGAGTATCCCGGTGATCACGATGGGCAGGCTACTTTTCGTAAGAAAGACGGAAATTTTCAGGCGGCGTGGGCAGCAGGGAGTCCCGTTTCGCCTCCCCCGGCCGCCTCTGTCAGGGCCTGACGGAGCAGGTCCAGGCCCTCGCCCGTGCGCGCGCTCACGCGAACGCGGCTGATTCTACCACAGGCATCCCGATCGACTCCCGGCGCGGCTCCGGTCAAATCGATCTTGTTCCACATGAGAATCTGGGGCACGCCGGCGGCGCCGATCTCGCCCAGCACGGCGTTCACCGCCGCGATTTGCGCGTCGCGATCCGCGCTGGCGGAATCGACCACGTGCAGCAACAAATCGGCGCTCGCGGTCTCCTCGAGAGTGGCATGGAACGCCGCCACCAGGGAGTGGGGCAGATCGCGAATGAACCCCACGGTGTCGGACAGGATGATATTGCCGGCGCCGGGCAAGTAGAGCCGGCGCGAGGTGGTATCGAGGGTGGCGAACAGTTGGTCTGCGGCGTAGGCGCCGGCATGGGTCAGGGCGTTGAACAGGGTGGACTTGCCGGCGTTGGTATAGCCCACCAGGGACACGCTCATCATCTCGCGGCGCGCCCGCGCCTTGCGCCGCACCGCCCGCTGACGCTCCAGTTGCTTGAGGCGGTCCTTGAGCACCTTGACCCGGTTGGCCAGCAGCCGCCGGTCGGTCTCCAACTGGGTCTCGCCCGGGCCGCGCAGCCCGATGCCCCCCTTCTGCCGTTCCAGGTGCGTCCAGCCGCGCACCAGACGCGTGGCCATATGCTGCAACTGCGCCAGCTCGACCTGCAGCTTGCCCTCGTGACTCTTGGCGCGCAGGGCGAAGATGTCGAGAATGAGGCTGGTGCGGTCCACCACGCGGCGACCCAACTCCTTCTCCAGGTTGCGCTGCTGGGCAGCGGAAAGCTCGTGGTTGAAGATGACGATATCGGCCTGGCGCTCGCGCACGCACTCGGCGATTTCGGCAACCTTGCCGCGTCCGGCGAAGGTCGCCGCATCGGGCGCCTGGCGGCGCCCCTGCACTACCGCGACGACAGCGGCGCCGGCCGAGGAAGCCAGGAGTTCGGATTCCTCCAGGCGCTCGGCCGCATCGCCGGTGCCGAAATCGAGTTGAACCAGGACCGCCTTCTCGCCGGCCGCAGGCCGTTCAAACATGCAGATTTTCGCGACGGCAGATCCGTCCGACGAGGGATACGGCCATCGATTATTCGCCGTGATCGTGGGCGATGTTGACCGGGCGTGCCGGAACGACGGTGGAAATGGCGTGCTTATAAACCATTTGGGTCACCGTGTTCTTGAGAAGCACGACGTACTGGTCGAAGGATTCCACCTGCCCCTGCAGCTTGATGCCATTCACGAGATAAATCGAAACCGGGATGTGTTCCCGGCGCAAGGTGTTGAGGAACGGGTCTTGTAGCAGTTGCCCTTTGTTGCTCATATAACGCCCCTTGAATTTTATAGTTGGATCATTACTTTAAATGATTTTCCCGGCGCGCGCCACAGTCACCCAGCAACGACACCGCCACTTTCTTGGAGCAACGGCCCGGGACAAAGTTCGCGCCGCCGGCACGAAATGCTAACTGTCGGATCGCTCTGCGGTTTTCATGCCTCCTTGTCCGCATAGGGATTGCGGGTGGTACGGAATTCGATGCGCAGCGGCGTGCCCCTGAGCTTGAAATGCTCCATGAAGGTCCGCTCCAGATAGCGCTTGTAGGACTCGGGCACATGCTCCAGCGCATTGCCATGAATCACGATCACCGGAGGATTGGTTCCCCCTTGGTGGGCATAGCGCAGCTTGGGCCGGAAGATGCCGTGGCGCGGCGGCGTCTGCCGGGCGACGGCCGCCTGCAGCACCCGCGTCAGCTTCGGCGTGGGCAGTCTGGTCATGGCAGCGGCGTAGGCGGCGTCCACCGAGGCCATCAGTCCGCTGAGCCCTTCTCCCTTGAGTGCCGAGATGTAGTGGATCTTGGCGAAACCCAGGAAGTTGAGCTTGCGCGCCAGATCGGCCTTCAGCCGGTCGCGCCGGTATTCGTCCGCCTGGTCCCACTTGTTGACGGCGACCACCAGGGCGCGCCCCGCCTCGACGATGAAACCGGCGATGTGGGCGTCCTGGTCCGAGATCTCCTGCCCCGCATCCAGCACCAGCACCGCGACGTTGGCTTCTTCCACCGACTGCAGCGTCTTGATGACCGAGAACTTCTCCACCGCCTCGAACACCTTGCCGCGGCGGCGCAGGCCGGCGGTGTCGATCAGGGTGTATGCCTTGCCGTTGCGCTCGAAGGGCACGGCGATGGCATCCCGCGTGGTACCCGGTTGATCGAAGGCGATGACCCGTTCTTCGCCCAGGAGGGCGTTGATCAGCGTCGATTTGCCCACGTTGGGCCGCCCCACCACGGCGATGCGCGGCCCGCGCGCCTCGGCTTCCTCCTCGTCGTCGGCGGGAAACGGCGCCAGGGCCTCGTCCACCAGTTCGCGCACGCCGTCCCCATGGGCGGCGGAGATCACCAGCGGCTCGCCGAAACCCAGTTCATGGAACTCCGCCGCCACCAGGGCGCGGTCCATGCCTTCGGCCTTGTTCACCACCAGCAGCAGCGGCCTGCTTGCGCGACGCAAGCGGTCGGCGATGGCCTTGTCCTGGGGCGTGAGCCCGGCGCGGCCATCGACCATGAACAGCAGCATGTCGGCTTCGACAATGGCCTGCTCCGCCTGGCGCGCCATCTCGTGCATGATGCCGTCACGCGCACCGGGCTCGAATCCGCCGGTATCGACCACCAGATAGGCTCGCCCGCCCGTCTTGCCGTGGCCGTAGTGGCGGTCACGCGTGAGCCCCGGAAAGTCCGCCACCAGGGCGTCCCGGCTCCTGGTCAGGCGGTTGAAAAGCGTGGATTTGCCGACGTTGGGCCGCCCCACCAGCACCAGTGTCGGTTTCATTCCGCCTTCATCACATCAATCGACCGACAAGGCGTAGACGCCGCCGTTGCGCGTCTGCACCACGAAGCCCCGTTCCTGGCGCACCGGCTCGGCGGCAATGGCGCTGCCGTCGGTGGTGTAGCGGGCAGCAAAGGCGCCGTCTTCCCGCCGCAGCAGGTGCACCACGCCGGCGATATCGCCCACGACGACGTAATTGTCCGCGGCGAGGGGACGCGACAACTGGCGCAGGAACAGCTTGTCCTGCTTCCACAGGCTGGCGCCATTGACCCGATCCAGGGCGTGAACCGCGCCCTTCTCGTCCGACACATAGAGGTTGCGCGCATCCACGTCCAGCCCGGACACGCTGGAAATGTCCCGGGACCAGAGGTGATTGCCGCTGGCCAGATCGAAGCACGCCACCCGTCCCTGGAACGCCGCCGCGCATACTTCCTTGCCGGCGATGACGGGTGGGCTGCTGATGTCCGCCACCCGCTCCAGTTCCGTCGCACCCTTGGGCAGGGCGACCGTCGCTTCCCACACGGCGGCGCCGTTGTTCAGGGCAATGGCAACCAGCTTGCCGCCGGGGAACCCGGCCAGGGCGAGATTGCCGGCCACCACGACGCCGGCATTGGTGCGCAGCGTCAGGGCCGGCGTGGCGCGCTGATAGACCCACTTGCGCTTGCCGTCCGCGGCATCGAGCGCAAAGATGCGCGAGTCGCCGCTGCGCACCAGCACCAGGTTGTCCGCCACCAGCGGCGCGCTGAGAATCTCCGAGGAGACGCGCGCCTTCCACAGGAATTTGCCGCCGGCATCGAAGGCCAGCACTTCGCCCTTGGGCGTGCCCGCCACCACCAGGCGGCCGTCGGCTCCGACGCCGCCCGACAGGCGTTCGCCCGCATTGACGCGCCACGCCTGCCTGCCGCCGTCATAGCGGGCGAGGGTGCCGTCGTTGCCGGCGACGAACACGCTGTCGCCGGCCACCGCCGGCGTAAGCACGTAGGGGCCGCCGCTCCCGGCGCTGCCCTGCCATAGCAGGCGCAGTTCCGCCGTGGGCGTGATGGGCTGCAGTTCGGCCATCTTGACCTTGGGCTCGCCGCTGAACCAGTTGACCGGGTTGAGTTTCTCCACGGAGGAGCAGCCGGCCACGGTCAGCGCGGCCAGGGAGACGATCAGGCCGAGGCGCATCATTGCCCTCCGGCCGCGTCGAGTTTGGTCTGCAGCACTTCGCGCAACGCGCTGCTGCTCTGCCCGCGCCCGGTTTCCCTCTCGGCCGCGTCGAGCTTGGCCAGCGCGTCCTGGTAGGCCTTGCGCGCCTCCGTGGGCTTGCCCTGGGCCATGAGCACGTCCCCCTTCAACTCGGCATAGCGCGGGGCAAACGCCGCCATGGGCTCCTCGCCCAGCAGCTTCAGCACATCGTCATAGGCCTTCTCGTCGAGCAGCACGCCCGCCAGGCGCAGCCGCGCCATGTCGCGCATCTCGGCGTCCTTGGCCTCGTTGACCACCCACTGCAGTTGGGCCTTGGCGGTCTGCAGGTCGCCGCTTTCGTACTGGATCCTGGCCGAAACCAGGGCGCCCATGGCAGCATAGGCGGTGTCGCCGTACTTGCCCAGGAGCTCGCCGGCCGCCTCGCGCGCCTTCTTGGCATCCCGCTCGGCAGCCGCCTTCTGCAGCGCGGCGAACACCGCCGAGGCCTCGCCCGCCTGCCGGCGCTGGTAGCTCTGCCAGAAATTGAACCCGACCACGGTCACCACGGCGGCGACGGCGACGGTGACCACCAGCTTGCCGTACTGCTGCCACCAGGCCTTCAGTTCCGATATCTGTTCCTGTTCTTCGAGGTCAAACGCCGCCATTGTCTTCTTCCCATTCAAATATCATTTTGCCGATCTCTTCTTCCAGCCGTCCCACGGGGATGCGCTGCTGCTCGGCGGCGCGGCGCAGGAACTTCAGGCTGACCTCGCCCGCCGCCGCTTCGTCCTCGCCGATGATCAAGGCGACCGGCGCCCCCGACGCATCGGCGCGCTTCATCTGCGACTTGAAGCTGCCGCCACCGCAGTGGAGCAACACGTCAAAGCCGGCACCGCGCAACTGCTCGGCCACGGAGAAGGCCAGGGGCTGGGCCGCCTGCCCTTGGTGCACCAGGTAGATGTCCGGCGCCACCCGGGTGGCCGCCACCGCCTCCTCGCCGTGCTCGTCGCGCCACAGGGCGATGAGGCGCTCCACGCCCATGGCGAAACCGCAGGCGGGCGCCGCCTTGCCGCCCAGTTGGGCCACCAGGCCGTCGTAGCGCCCGCCGGCACACACGGTGCCCTGGGCGCCGAGCTTGTCGGTCACCCACTCGAATACCGTGAGGTTGTAGTAATCCAGCCCGCGCACCAGGCGCGGGTTGATGCGGAAAGGAATGCCGGCGTCCTTGACCAGGGTCTGCACACCCTCGAAATGCCTGAGCGAATCCTCACCCAGGTAGTCCGTCAGCCTGGGCGCCGCCTCGATGACGGCCTGCATGTCGGGATTCTTGCTGTCGAGGATGCGCAGGGGATTGCTGTACAGGCGCCGCGTGGCGTCGGCGTCCAGGCGCTCGGCATGGCGCTCGAAATAGGCGATCAGGTCCTGCCGGTGGCGCGCCCGCTCCTCCGTGCTGCCCAGCGAATTGAGCTCCAAGCGCACGTCGGCCAGCCCCAGGTCGTCCCACAGCCGGGCGCACATGATGATCTGCTCGGCGTCGATGTCCGGACCGGGCAGGCCCAGGGCTTCCACGCCGAACTGATGGAACTGCCGGTAGCGGCCCTTCTGCGGCCGCTCGTGGCGGAACATGGGACCGGCGTACCACAGGCGCTGGGGACCGGAGAACAGCAGGTTGTGTTGCAGCACGGCGCGCACGCAGGAGGCGGTGCCTTCGGGCCGCAGGGTGAGCCGTTCGCCGTTCAGGGCATCGGTGAAGCTGTACATCTCCTTCTCGACGATGTCCGTCACCTCGCCGATGGCGCGCGCGAACAGGGGTGTGGGCTCCACGATGGGCATGCGGATCGGGCGGTAGCCGTAGGCGCGCAGCCAGCTCTTCACGGTTTCCTCGAACTGTTCCCACAGCTCGGCTTCGTCCGGCAGGATGTCGTTCATCCCGCGCACGGCTTGGATGGTCTGAGACATGCTTGCTGCGGCAGCGGGCTAGGCCCGCCCTCCCTTCCTCTGATACTTGCTGGCAACGTAGTTGTCGATGATGGCCTTGAACTCCTCGGCGATGCCCTCGCCCTTGAGCGTGACGGTCTTCTCCCCGTCCACGAACACCGGCGCCACGGGCGTCTCGCCCGAGCCCGGCAGGCTGATGCCGATGTTGGCATGCTTGCTTTCCCCGGGGCCGTTGACGACGCAACCCATGACCGCCAGGGTCATGTTCTCCACGCCGTCGTAGCGGCTGCGCCAGACGGGCATCTGGCTGCGCACGTAGCTCTGGATCTCCTGAGCCAGCTCCTGGAAATAAGTGCTGGAGGTGCGGCCGCAGCCCGGGCACGCCGCCACCAGCGGCGTGAAGGCGCGCAGGCCCATGGTCTGCAGGATTTCCTGGGCGACGATGACCTCCTGGGTACGGCTGCCGTTGGGCTCGGGCGTGAGCGACACGCGGATGGTGTCGCCTATGCCCTCCTGCAGCAGCACCGCGAGCGCCGCCGTGGAGGCGACGATGCCTTTGGAGCCCATGCCCGCCTCGGTGAGGCCCAGGTGCAGCGGGTAGTCGCAGCGGGCGGCGAGATCCCGGTAAATGGCGATCAGGTCCTGCACGCCGCTCACCTTGCAGGACAGGATGATGCGATCCCCCGGCAGCCCGTACTCCTGCGCCTTGGCCGCGCTCTCCAGGGCGGACGCCACCATCGCCTCGCGCATGACCTCGACGGCGTCCCTGGGCTGCGTCCGCCGGGCGTTCTCGTCCATGATGCGCGCCAGCAGGTCCTGGTCCAGGCTGCCCCAGTTGACGCCGATGCGCACCGGCTTGCGGTACCGGCAGGCGATCTCGATGATGCGCGCGAACTGCTCGTCGCGCCTGGCACCCTTGCCCACGTTGCCCGGATTGATGCGCAGCTTGTCCAGCGCTTCGGCACAGGCGGGATGCTCGCTCAGGAGCTTGTGGCCGTTGAAATGGAAGTCGCCCACCAGCGGCACGTCCATGTTCATGCGCAGCAGTTGCTCGCGGATCTTCGGCACGGCGGCCGCCGCCTCGGCAGTATTGACCGTGATGCGCACGATCTCGGAACCGGCCTGCGCCAGTTGCGCCACCTGGATGGCGGTGGCGATGGGGTCGGCGGTGTCGGTGTTGGTCATGGACTGGACGACGATCGGGTGATCGCCGCCGATGGCCACACCACCCACGGTCACCGTGCGGGTGCGCCGGCGCTTGACCGGCAGATGTTCGCTAGCCATGTTGTTTACTCGATGGTCAGCCGTGCCACTTCGACGCGGGTGTGGGGCGCGAGATCGATCGGCTGTTCGTTGGCGGCCAGACGCACCGCGCTGGCGTTGCCGATGACCAGGGACAAGGGCGCCGTGCCTGTCACCACCTGGGTGGTCCCCTTGCGGTTGAGCTGGGAAAAGATGATCCGGCCGGAGGCTTCCCGCACCTCCACCCAGGATTCGCCCTCGAAGGTGAACACCAGCCGGCGCCAGGCCGGATCGGCCGGTGCCGGCGCAGGGTCGCTCGCCACCGGCGCGGCGGGTGCCACGGCGGCGGCATTGGTCGGAACGGCGGCTTGCGGGGCGGCGGCTTCGGATGCTGCGGCCGGAGCAGGCCCCGGCGGCTCGGCGGCGGGGCGGCTGCCGCCCCGGCCGAGCAGCGGCGAGACATCCACCAGGTCGAAATACAGTATGACGGCAATCACCAGCAGGACCGCCGCCATCAGGGAGGCGGCCGTCCAGGCGCGCGCCGGCCGCTCGGCGCCGCTGGGCATGCGCACCCCATCGTGTTCGGGCACGCGCAATTCGACCGGCGGCAACTGCGCCTTGCCGTCCAATCCGGCCAGCAGATCGGCGGCGTCCAGGCGCAGCAGCCTGGCGTAGTTGCGAATGAAACCGCGCACGAAGGTCGGGCCCGACAGGCGGGGATAATCGTCCGCCTCGATCGCCTCGACCTGGCGCGGGCTCAGCTTGAGGGCCTGGGCGACGTCCGATACGCTCATGCCGGCAGCCTCCCGCGCGGCACGCAGGACGGCCCCCGGGGGTGCCGGCCCCTGGGTGGCCGTTTCCCGATACTCCGGCTCGCTCACTCGTACCGTCCCTGCATCAAGGCCTGGTGCTCCGGGCTGCCGGCGAATTTGCGCCGCAACTGCGCCGCGTAGCTCGCCTCGGCCTGGCGATCGCCCAGCTTGCGCTCGATGCGCAAGGCCAGCCACAGGGACTCCGCGTTCGGCTCGGTCACCCG
Source organism: Uliginosibacterium gangwonense (assembly GCA_020723855.1). Classification (GTDB taxonomy): domain Bacteria; phylum Pseudomonadota; class Gammaproteobacteria; order Burkholderiales; family Rhodocyclaceae; genus DYIB01. The sequence goes on along the minus strand of DYIB01000024.1, from coordinate 11,426 downwards.
ATGCACCTCGGAGACGAACTGCTTGGCGCGGTAATAGTCGCCGCGCCGGAAGTTGATGTCGGCCAACTGGTAAAAGGCCTGGGCATTGTTGGGATCGGCACCCGCCGCCTTGCGGAAGTAGTCCTCGGCCGCCTTGTCATCCTTCAGACGCAAGGCGCACAGGCCGGCGTTGGTATAGGGTCTGGTGGGCGTCTGGTAGAGGGGATTCTTCACGGCATTGAGCAGCAGCTCGATGCCGCGCTTCTCCTGTCCCTGGGTACACAGGAACCAGCCGTAGTTGTTGTTGATCTCCGGATCGCCGGGCGCCAGACGCTGGGCGCGCTCCAGGTTCTGCCGGGCGGCGGCGGCTTCGCCCAGGTACATGTGCACCAGGCCTAGCAGATTGTAGGCGGGCGCGTAATTGGCGTCGGAGGCCAGCGCGATTCTCCCTTCCTGCAGGGCCACCGCCATATTCCCTGCCTGGAAGTAGAGCATGCCCAGGTCGGTGTGAACCTTGGCGCGCGCGGCGGCGTCGCCGACCGTGGGCTGTTCCGACACCGGCACCTGGGCCGTCGTCTGCGTGCCCGGTGTCGTGGCACAACCGGCGAGCACAACCATCAGCCACAGGATTTTCTTCACTAGGCAACCCCCACCACAGGAACCGTTTTGTGGCGCGTGCGCCGGGTGCGATCCTGCACCTGGCCGGCCAACTGGCCACACGCGGCGTCGATGTCGTCGCCCCGCGTCTTGCGCGTGGTGGTGACGATGTGCGCGTCCATGAGAATCTCCGCGAACTGGCGGATGCGCGCAGCCGGCGAACGCCTGAAGCCGGAATTGGGGAACGGATTGAACGGGATCAGGTTGAACTTGCACGGCACGTCGCGCACCAGCCGCAGCAGCTCGCGCGCATGGTCGTCGCTGTCGTTCACGCCGTCCAGCATGACATATTCGAAGGTGATGAAATCCCGCGGCGACTTCTCCAGATAGCGCCGGCACGCCGCCATCAGCTCCTTCAACGGGTATTTGCGGTTGATGGGCACCAGGCGATCGCGCAGCTCGTCGTCGGGCGCGTGCAGGGACACCGCCAGAGCCACCGGGCAGGCCTCCCGCAGCCGGTCCATGGCCGGCACGATGCCCGAGGTGGATACCGTGACCCGGCGCCGCGACAGGCCGTAGGCATGATCGTCCAGCATCAGGCACAGGGCCGTCACCACGTTGTCGAAATTGGCCAGGGGCTCGCCCATGCCCATCATCACCACGTTGCTGATGATGCGCCTGTCGTCGCCTTCGTCCTCACCGCCGCGGAAATCGCCCAGGGCTTTCTTGGCCCACCAGAGCTGGCCGACGATCTCGCCGGCGCTCAGGTTGCGGTTGAACCCCTGCTTGCCCGTGGAGCAGAAGGCGCAGTCGAGGGCACAGCCCGCCTGGGAGGAGATGCACAGGGTGCCGCGGTAGCGCCCCGGAGCGCGGGACGAGGCCCCCCCGAAGGGGGATCGGCCAGCGTAGGGGATGCTGGCGACCGCGGCCGGGGCGTTTGCATCCCGCTCCGGGGTCGCATCCCCGCAAGCGGGGCCCCTGCTCCGCCCTATGCGGTCGCCCTCGGGGATGAACACCGACTCGACGGCATTGCCGTTGCCCACGTCCAGCAGCCACTTGCGCGTGCCGTCATCGGCTACGGCATCGCGGATGACTGCCGGCGCGCGCACCTCGGCCAGTTCCGCCAGGCGCCCGCGCAATGCCTTGGCCACGTCGCTCATGCGCGCAAAGTCGCTCTCCCCGAACTGATGCACCCAATGCATCACCTGGCGGGCGCGAAAAGGCTTCTCGCCCAGCTCCTGGAACCAGGCGGCCAGGCCTTGGGCATCGAAATCGAGGAGATTGCGCTTCATCACTGGACTGGGGCCAACGGCCGGCTCAGCGGGAGTAGATTTCCGCCTCGGAGAAGAAGTAGGCGATCTCCGTCTTGGCATTCTCGGGGCTGTCGGACCCGTGCACGGCGTTGGCGTCGATGCTTTGGGCGAAATCGGCGCGAATGGTTCCCGGCTCGGCCTTCTTCGGGTCGGTGGCGCCCATCAGTTCCCGGTTCTTGGCGATGGCGTTCTCCCCTTCCAGCACCTGGATCATGACCGGGCCGGAGATCATGAACTCGACCAGATCCTTGAAGAAAGGGCGCTCCCGGTGCACCGCATAGAAGCCTTCGGCTTCCTTGCGCGACAGGTGCTTCATCTTCGCCGCCACGATCTTCAGACCGTTGCTTTCGAAGCGCGAATAGATCTTGCCGATCACGTTCTTGGCCACGGCATCGGGCTTGACGATCGACAGGGTGCGTTCAACAGCCATCAAAAACTCCCCAAAATTAACGAGTCGAAAGAAGAGTACGGGATTCCGATATAACTTTTTATTTTATCAACAAAATCGCCTCGTGTCCCGGGCGCGCACGTCGTGTGGGCCGGGGACAGGGCAGAAAAAACCCGGCCGCAGCCGGGTTGAGCAAGGGACGCAACTGCTCTACATCATGCCCAGGGTCTTGGGCAACCAGATGGAGATGGTGGGCACGTAGGTGACCAGGGCCAGGAACACCAGCATCACGGTCAGCCAGGGGATGACCGTGATGGACAGCTCGGTCAGCCCCATCTTGGTGATGCCCGAGGCCACGTACAGGTTCAGCCCGACCGGCGGCGTAATCATGCCGATCTCCATATTCACCGTCATGAGGATGCCCAGGTGCACCGGGTCCACCCCCAGCTTCATGGCGACGGGGAAGATGATCGGCGCCATGATGAGCATGATGGACGAAGGCTCCATCACGCAGCCGGCGACCAGGAGAATGACGTTGACCACCAGCAGGAACTGCCAGGTGGAAAAGCCGGCATTGGTAATCCAGTCCGCCATGGCCTGGGGAATGTTCTCGGAGGTCAGCAGGAAGGAGAACAACACCGCATTGGTGATGATGTAGAGCAGCATGGCCGACATGTTGGCCGAGTCGCGCAGCACCTTGGGGATCTGTTTCAGGCTCAAGTCCTTGTACACGTACACCGCGACGAAGAAGGCATACACGGCGCTCATGGCCGCCGCCTCGGTCGGCGTGAAGATGCCCGTGTAGATGCCGCCGATCACGACGATGATCAGGGCCAGGCCCCAGATGCTCTCGCGGAACGCGTTCCAACGCTCTTTCCAGGAGGCGCGCGGCATGCGCGGATAGCGGTTCTTGCGCGCCATGATCCACGCCATGCCCAACAGGATCGCCGCCAGCATCAGGCCGGGGACGACGCCGGCGATGAACAGGGCGCCGATGGAGCTGTTGGTGGACACCGCATACATCACCATCACGATGGACGGCGGAATCAGAATGCCCAGGGAGCCGGAGCAGGAAATGACGCCGGCGCCGAACTTCTTCGGGAACCCCTGCTTCACCATGGCGGGCAGGATGATCGAACCGATGGCCACCACCGTGGCCGGGCTGGAGCCCGACACCGCGGCGAACAGGGCGCAGGCCACCACGCCGCCCAGCCCCAGGCCGCCGTACCAGTGGCCCACTATGGACGTGGCGAAGCGGATCATGCGCCGCGCCACGCCCCCATGGGTGAGGAAATTGCCGGCCAGGATGAAGAACGGGATGGCCATGATCTCGAACTTCTCGATGCCGGTGAACAGCTTGAGGGCCACCGAGGCGATGGGCACATCCGTCATGAAGAACAGGAACGTGAGCACCGTCAGGCCCAGGGAAATGGAGATCGGCATGCCGGTCAGCATGAGGCCGATCAGCAGCACAAAAATGATCGATGCGTTCATCGCTTGGCTCCCGTGCTGACCTGGGTTGTCACGTACTTGCCGCCGTGGCCATGCTCGATGTCCTCGGCCACCTCGACCGCCTCACCGATGAGCACCGGCTCTTCCTCCACGCCCTCCACGTGGCCGTGATCGTGATGGGGCAGTTCTCCGGTTCTGGCGAAGGACCAGGCGACCTGCAGGAAGCGGAAGCACATGAGATAGGAGCCGAGCGGGATGGCGAGATAGACCAGCCACATGGGGAGTTCCAGGTCGGCGGAGATCTGGTCGGTGTGGGCGATGTGCCAGACGAAATTGGCGCCCATGGTGCCCACGATGCCGGTGAAGAACGCCCCGGCCAGCAGGCCGAAGATGATGAATTTCGCCCGGTTCTTTTCCGACAGGTGATTGATCAGGACATCGACGCCCACGTGGATGCCGGTGCGCACGCCGTAGGCCGCACCGAACTTGGCCATCCATACGAACATGTAGATGCACAACTCCTGCGCCCAGCTCAGGTTCAGGGAGATCAGCCAGTCCTGCATCCCGGGAATGGGTATTCCCGAGGCGTAGCGGTGCAGCACGGCAACAAAGATCACGAGCGTCGCCGCCGCCATCAGGATGGCGATGAGCCACTCTTCCAAGTGATTGAGAAATCTGTTCATTTTTCCCTCGCTGGAAACGCGGGGCCGGGGGAAAGCCACCAGCCCCCCCCCCCGGTGGCTGGTGTCAAGGACGATTACAGCTTGCTCGGATCGAAGCCGGTTTCCTTGTAGATGGACTGGATCAGCTCCTTGCCGATCTTGCCTTCGTGCTCCTGATGTACCTTGACCAGCGCCTTCTTCCAGGCTTTCTTCTCGTCTTCGGTCAGGGTGAGGATCTGGCTCTTGCCGGACTTGCGCACCGCCTCCAGGGCATCGTCGTTTTCCTTCTTGGCGATGTCGTTGGCATATTTGGTGGCGTCCTTCATGGCCCCCTCCAGGGTGGTGCGGATATCGGCGGGCAGCCCTTCCCAGAACTTCTTGTTTACGATCACCGCATAACCCAGATAGCCGTGGTCCGACAGGGTCACGTACTTCTGCACCTCGTGCATCTTCTGGGTATAGAGGTTGGAGGGCGGGTTCTCGGTGCCGTCCACCACGCCCGTCTGCAGGGCCTGATAGACCTCCGAGAAGGCCAATACTTGCGGAATTGCCCCCAGGGCGCGCATCTGGGAATCTAGCACTTTGGACGACTGGATGCGCATCTTCAGCCCCTTGAAGTCTTCGGGCTTTTTGAGCGGCTTGTTGGCGCTCATGACCTTGAAGCCGTTATCCCAGAAGGCCAGGCCCAGGATGCCCTTGCTCTCCAGCTTCTTCAGCAGGCTCTGGCCGATGGGGCCTTCGGTCACCCGGTGCAGGTCGGCGTAGTTATCGAAGATGTAGGGCAGGTCGAACACTTCGAATTCGCGTGCGCCCAGGGGACCGAACTTGGCCAGGGAAGGTGCGAGCATCTGCACCGCGCCCAGTTGCAGGGCTTCCAGCTCTTCCTTGTCCTTGTAAAGAGTGCTGTTGGCGTACACCTCCACTTTCACCCTGCCCTTGGTGCGCTCTTCGGCGAGTTTCTTGAAGTACTCGGCCCCCTTGCCCTTCGGGGTGTCCGTGGCCACTACATGGCTGAACTTGATGACGATGGGCTGCTGCGCCATGGCCGCGGCCGAGAAGGCCAGCGCCGCGACGCCTATCATGAGAGACTTCAATTTCATGGGATCTCCTCCAAAAAAGGTCCGGCCGGGCGCCGTTGTGCAAACCCGTTTTCCCGGTGTGCGGATTGTCGCCGCGGCGGCGCAACCCGCCAATTGTGGAAACCCGTAATCGGGGAAAACGCCCTAACGCCCGGACTGGGTTACCATTCGGCCGAACCGGCTCTCCCCGCAATGAACGTCGCCAGCCCGTCCCCTCCCCCCGGCACCCAGCACTGGTACTGGGCGGCGCCACGCATCGCCATCGCCCTGTTCGTCGTCGCGGTACTGGCCCTGTTGTGGCTGCTGCACCGGCAGGAGCTGGAGGAGCAGCGCGCCACCCTGATCAGCGACGTGCTGTGGATCGAGCAGGACCTGCGCTTCCATCTGACGCGCAACCAGGAGCTGCTGCAGCAGCTCGCCCAGGACTACTTCTCCGGCGAACTGGCCGCCGCCCGCTTCGACCTGCGCGCCCGCAGCGTGGTGTCCAACAGCCCGGAAATCGTGCAGATCGCGGCGGTGGACGAGGCCGGGTCGGTGCTCATCGCCAGCCCCGGCCCCACCCGGGAGGCGGTCGCCGGCATGGGCATGCGCCAAGAGCCAGTGGTCCAGGCCTTCCGCCTCGCCCGCTCCACGGGCAACGCCACCTACTCCGCCCCCTACCAGAGCGACGGCGGCGACAGCCGGTTCGACGTGATCGTCCCCGTTTTCCGCGAAGGCAGCCACGTGGGCTCGGTGGCGGCCACCTATTCGGTGCGGGCCCTGCTGGCGCGCCAGGTGCCCTGGTGGTTCGCCGAGAAGTACCGGCTGACGGTGCTGGACGGCAGCGGCAACGTCTTGGCCAGCAAGTCGAACGTGGCGGCCGGCCAGGCGGCGCTCGAATACCAGCTTCCCTTCGACCCCCCCGGCCACGGCCTGATGCTGCACCTCACCTCGTACCGGGCGAAGACCAACCTGGTGCGCAACCTGCTGGCGGTGGCCATTTTCGGCCTGGCCCTCGGCGTTCTGGCCAGCCTGTGGGCCCTGCGCCGCCACGTGCAGCGCCGCCTGGCGGCGGAAACGGCGTTGCGCCGCGAGCACGCCTTCCGCAAGGCGATGGAGGATTCCCTGCCCACCGGCCTGCGCGCCCGCGACCTGCAGGGCCGCCTCACCTATGTCAACCCCGCGTTCTGCCGCATGGTGGGCTATTCTCCCGAGGAGCTCATCGGGCGCGAGCCGCCCATGCCCTATTGGGACCCGGACAACATCGAGACCAACGAGCTGCAGAGCGCCCGGGTGCTGGCGGGCGAAGCGCCGCCGGAAGGCTTCGAGTCGCGCCTGCGCCACAAGAACGGAGCCACGGTCTATACCCGGGTCTATGCCGCGCCCCTGGTGGATGACCGGGGGGTGCAGACCGGCTGGCTCAGCTCGGTGCTGGATATCACGGAAGCCAAGCGGCTGGAGGAAATCCAGCGCCAGCAGCAGGAAAAACTGCAATTCACCGCCCGGCTGGTGACCATGGGCGAGATGGCCTCGACCCTGGCCCACGAGCTCAACCAGCCCCTCTCCGCCATTGCCAGCTATACCACCGGCTGCCTCAACCGCCTCGAGGCGAACGACCTGCCCCCCGAGGAACTGCGCGGCGCCCTGGAGAAAATGGCCACCCAGGCGCAGCGCGCCGGCCGCATCATCCGCCAGGTGCACGAGTTCGTGAAGAAGAGCGAACCGCGCCGCGCGCCCTGCGACGTCAATGCCATCGTCGAGGATACGATAGGCTTCATGGAAGCGGACGCGCGCAAGCGCCAGGTGAAGATCCGCCAGCAGTTGGCTCCCGGCCTGCCCCAGGTCCTGGCCGATCGGGTGATGCTGGAGCAGGTGCTGCTCAATCTCCTGCGCAACGGCATGGAAGCGATGCTCGAAGTGCGCGCCACCGACCGGCTGCTCGCCGTCAGCACCGCCGTGCACGACGGAGCCATCATGGTCAGCGTGGCCGACCGCGGCTGCGGTATCCCGACCGAGGTGGCGGCCCATCTGTTCGAGCCCTTCTACTCCACCAAGGTCGAGGGCATGGGCATGGGTTTGAATATCTGCCGCACGATCATAGAATTCCACAAGGGACGGATGTGGGCCGAAGACAATCCGCCCCGCGGCACCGTGTTCCGGTTCACTCTGCCCCTGGACAACCCATGACCCACAGCAAGGCCTATATCGTCGATGACGACGAGGCGATCCGCGACGCCCTGGTCTGGCTGTTCAAGTCGCGCGGCGTGGCGGCCCAGGCCTGGGCGTCGGCCGAGGCTTTCCTGACCGACTATCGTCCCGACATGGACGGCTGCCTGATTCTCGATGTGCGCATGGACGGCATGAGCGGCATCGAACTGTTCGACCGCCTGCTCGAGCGCAATTGCCGGCTGCCGGTGATCTTCCTCACCGGCCACGGCGACATCCCTCTGGCGGTGGTGGCCCTCAAGAAGGGCGCCTTTGATTTCGTGGAGAAGCCGTTCAACGACAACGAGCTGGTGGACCGGGTGCTCAAGGCCCTGGAAGCGGACCGGGCGCGCCGCAGCCAGCAGGCCAACCAGGAATCGGTGTCCTCGCGGCTGGCGCAGCTGACGCCGCGCGAGCGGGAAGTGATGGAACGCATCCTCGCCGGCAAGTACAACAAGGTCATCGCCGATGAACTGCAGATCGCGGTGCGCACCGTGGAGGTGCACCGGGCGCGCATTTTCGAGAAGATGAGGGTACGCTCGGCGGTCGAACTGGCCCAGTTGCTGGCCACCAAGACCTAAGTCATCTCCCACTCCACCTGCCAGCCCGGTTCGCCGGGGCCGCATTGATAGCCGCAGGCGATGCCGATGTCGGGCACCCAGACCAGTTCCCCGCCGCACCACAGCAGGGGCATGCCCTGCCGCCGCGGGGGCGGCACGCCCGCCTCCTGGAACAGGTTCTTCAGGCTGCGCCGCGGCCGGCGGCAGTCCGGTTGCAGCCTCTCGCCGCCCCGGCGCGGGGCAAGGAAGACGTACCGTCCCGCAAGCTTGCTTGCACTGATGCCCGTCCCCATCGTCCCGACGAAGCGCACCACGCCCTCGCCCCAGGGCAGGCTCCCCTCACCCCGCCACGGCAGCCGCTCCGGGCGCGGCCCCGAGCGCGGCTCCAGGAGGATTTCGCCGCGATAGCGCAGCAGCACTTGCCGTCCCAGGGGAAATGCCACGCGCCGGTCGCCGCGCGCCGCCAGGAGCTGCCGGTGCACCTCCGCCAGCCGGCGCGCCGACGGGATGGGCAGATGCCGGCCCTTGAGATACCAGCGCAGCAGGTTGCGCCCCCGCGCCTCATCCAGCTTCTCCAGCGCAGCCAGCGCCAGCCGGTCGTGGGCGGGACCGCCGTGGTCCAGCTCCGCCAACTGGTCGAGCAGACTTTCGGCCTCGCCGAAGCGTTGCGCGGCGCGGGCCAGCGCCGCATCGGCGCCGGGAAAACGCGCCTTGAGGCGGGCCAGGATCTCGTGGCGGAGGAAGTTGCGCGACAAGCCGGGATCGGCGTTGCTTTCGTCCTCCACCCAGCGCAAGCCCTGGCTGCGGGCGTAGCGCTCGATGTCCTGGCGCGGCACCTCGAGCAGGGGGCGCAACAGGCGCAGGCGCCGTTCTCCCTGCCTGGCTTCCGCCACGGCATCCATGGCTGCGGCGCCGCCCACGCCGGCGCCGCGCAGGAGATTGAACAGCAGGGTCTCGGCCTGGTCGTCGCGCTGATGGGCCAGCACCAGCCAGTCGGTGGCGATCCCGGCGAAGGCCTGGTAGCGCGCCCGGCGTGCCGCCGCTTCCAGACCGTCGCCACCGCCCCGCTCCACCGTCACCCGCCTGACCGCCAGCGGCACCTGCCATTGGCCGCACAACTGCCGGCAGAAGTCTTCCCACTGCCCGGCACAGGGGCTGAGGCCATGATTGACGTGAATGGCGGAAAGAACCAGGCCACGGGCGCGGCGCAGGGCGCACAGCACATGCAGGAGAACGACCGAATCGATGCCGCCCGACAGGCCCACGACCAGCCTGTCGCCGGCGCGCGTAGCGTCGGCCAGCACGCGGCCGACGATGACCGGCAGGTCAGGCGGCGGGCTGTTCCTTGAACTTGCCATAGCCCAGCAGGCGCTCGAAGCGCTTCTCCACCAGCGCCGGCGGCGCCAGATCGGCCACCTGGCGCAGGGCATCCTGCAGGGCTTTCTTGACGGCCTGGGCGGCGGCCCGGTGATCCCGGTGGGCGCCGCCGGGCGGCTCGTTGATGATGCGGTCGATCAGACCCAGGGTTTTCAGGCGCGCCGCGGTGATGCCCATGGTTTCGGCCGCCTCGGCCGCCCGGTCGGCGCTCTTCCACAGGATGGAGGCGCAGCCCTCGGGCGAGATGACCGAATAGGTGGCGTATTGCAGCATCATGGTGACGTCGCCCACGGCGATCGCCAGCGCCCCGCCGGAGCCGCCCTCGCCGATGACGGTGCACACGATCGGCACCTTCAGCTCCGCCATGACATAGAGATTGCGTCCGATCGCTTCCGACTGGCCGCGCTCCTCGGCGTCGATGCCGGGATAGGCGCCGGGCGTGTCCACGAAGGTAATGACCGGGATGCCGAACTTCTCCGCCAGCCGCATCAGGCGCAGCGCCTTGCGGTAGCCTTCGGGGCGCGGCATGCCGAAGTTGCGGAAGATCTTCTCCTTGGTGTCGCGGCCCTTCTGGTGGCCGATGACCATGACCGACCGGCCGTTGAAGCGGGCCAGTCCCCCGACGATGGCATGGTCGTCGGCAAAGGCGCGGTCGCCGTGCAATTCCTCGAAGTCGGTGAAGATGTGCTGGATGTAGTCGAGCGTGTAAGGCCGCTGCGGGTGGCGCGCCACCTGGGCGATCTGCCAGGGCGTCAGCTTGGCGTAGATGTCCTTGGTCAGCGCCTGGCTTTTCTGCTGCAGGCGCTCGATCTCTTCCGAGATATCCACGGCGGAATCGTCCTGCACATAGCGCAGTTCCTCGATCTTCGCCTCCAGTTCGGCGATCGGCTGCTCGAAATCCAGGAAAGTGGTCTTCATGAATCGCTAAGGGGGGAGCGGAGGGTGGCGTATTGTACAGCAACGGCCGGGGCTTTCCGCCGGGGGTCTGCTCAGTACTCGACCGTCACCGGGTCGAGGCTGCGCCACAGGTACCAGGTGGCAACGGTGCGCCATGGGCTCCAAGTCTGGCCGATTTCCAGCAGCGCCTGCCGGTCGGGCGGGGAACCGCCCAGGTAGTGCATCGCCACGGCCCGCTGCAGGCCGATGTCGTCCACGGGCAGAACGTCGGGGCGCAGGAGATTGAAGATCAGGAACATCTCCGCCGTCCAGCGGCCGATGCCGCGGATCCGGGTGAGATCGGCGATGACCTCCTCGTCGCTCATGCGGCGCCAGCGGGCCGGACGAATCAGGCGCCGCTCGAAGCGCTGGGCCAGGTCGAGCAGGTATTCCACCTTGCGCGCCGACAAGCCGCTGGCCGCCAGGCCTGCCGGGCCCGCGGCCAGCAGCGCCGCCGGCGTCACCGGACCGACCGCGACGGTGAGGCGCGACCACACGGCGTCGGCCGCCTTCACCGAGATCTGCTGGGCGACGATGGAGCGGGCCAGGGTGACGAAGGGCCGGCTGCGCCGGCGCAGGCAGGAGTCGCGATACTGGCGCACGAGCCCCGCCATCACCGGGTCCCGGCGCGACAGGACCCGGCTGGCCTCGCTCCAGTATTCAGGACTCATGGCCATCCGCCAGGAAAGATATGTCGAACATTTTTACACGACGCTCCCGATACGCCTCGCCGGTGTCCAAAGCCGCGGCAATTATTTCGCCGGCTCAAACCCTTACCAAACAAAGGCAGGAAACTTGCTTATAACTTCCTGCCTATTGTAGGACGCGACTGACTCCGTGGCACGAGTTATCGTCAAGTCTGGTGTATGAGCCGCCCCGGCATGGCTGATCAGGCGGCG
>DYIB01000023.1 GCA_020723855.1 Uliginosibacterium gangwonense | reverse complement strand
GGCCCTGGAGGGCAACTTCACCGTCGATGCCCTGGAGGTGGGCGCCGACGGGCAGGAGTGGCAGCACCAGGGTATCGCCGCCCAGACCGCCTTCGCCCGGCTGGTGGCCCACATGCGGCCCTACACGCCCGAGTGGGCCGAGGGCGTGTGCGACGTGCGGGAAGGCACGGTGCGGCGCATCGCCGGCGAGTTCCTGGAGCATGCCCAGGTGGGCGCGACCGTGGAGATCGAGGGCGAGGTGCTGCCCTTCCGGCCCGTGGCCATCGCCATGGGCAAGACCGTCACCAACGGCTGGGGCGGCTACGAGTGCTGCTGGGCGCGCACCCTGCTCGCCTGCCTGGTGGGCGCCCTGGAAGTGCCGGGCGGCACCCTGGGCACCACGGTTCGCCTGAACCGTCCCGCCACCTCGCGCCAGGCCAGCGTGCGCCCCAACGACGACGGCTTCATGCATTACCCCATGAACCCTACCGACAAGGAGCACTGGTCGCCGCGCCCGCGGGTGCGCAACGCCCACGACACCCTGGTGCCCCTGTCGGCCGACTCGCCCTGGAGCACGGCACTGGGCCCCACCCATCTCGCCTGGATGTTCCGCAAGGAGTCGCCGGACCAGTGGCCCAAGGTGACGGCGCCGGATATCTGGTTCTGCTACCGCACCAACCCGAGCATTTCCTTCTGGGACACCAAGGCCATCGCCGAACGCATCGCCGAGTTTCCCTTCGTGGTTGCCTTCGCCTATACCCGCGACGAGACCAACCACATGGCGGACATCCTGCTGCCCGAGTGCACCGACATCGAGAGCTTGCAACTCATCCGCATCGGCGGCAGCAAGTTCATCGAGCAGTTCTGGGACCACGAGGGCTTCGCCCTGCGCCAGCCGGCGGTGAAGCCGGCGGGCGAGACGCGCGACTTCACCGACATCGCCACGGAACTGGCGGCGCGCACCGGCCTGCTGGAGCGCTACAACGAAGCCATCAACCGGGGCGCCGCCGGCGTGCCGCTGGTCAATGGGCTGTACAACTTCGGCCTGGACCCCAAGCAGAAGCACGACGCGCACACCATCTGGGACCGGGTGTGCCGCAGCGCCAGCGCCGAGATCACCGGCGGCAAGGAAAGCGACGGCCTCGACTGGTTCCGCGAGAACGGCTACCGCACGCGGCCCATTGCGCGCCTGTCCTGGTATCTGTTCCCGGAGCTGAAGAAGCAGGGCATCCGCTTCGAGATGCCCTACCAAGAGCGCCTGCTGCGCACCGGCGTGGAGCTGGGCAACCGCCTGCACGAGCGCGGCATCACCTGGTGGGACGTCCAGCTCACCGAGTACCAGGCGCTGCCGGCGGTGAAGGATTTTCCCGGCATCTGGGAAAGAGAGACCCTCAAGCACGCCGGCTCCCTGGACGACTATCCTTTCTGGCTGGTGACCTCGCGCAGCATGCAGTACGCCTGGGGCAGCAACGTGAGCATCCAGCTCATGGACGAGGTGGCGGGCAACCTGCGCGGCCACCGGGGCGTGGTGATCAACAGCCAGCGGGCGCGCGAGCTGGGCATCGAGGAGGGGGACATGGTGGAAGTACGCTCCTACCTGGGCACCACCCAGGGGCCGGCGGTGCTGCGCCAGGGCATCCGGCCCGACACGCTGCTCATGCTGGGACAGTTCGACCACTGGGTGACACCATATGCCAAAGACATGAAGGCGCCGAGCATGAACGGCCTGGTGCCCATGTCCATGGATCTGACCGATGCCACCGGTTCCAGCGCGGACCTGGTGCGAGTGGGGGTGCGCAAGCTATGACGCGCTACATCATGACCGTGGACCTGCGTCGTTGCGTCGGCTGCCAGACCTGTACCGCCGCCTGCCGCCACGCCAACGCCACGCCCCCCGGCGTGCAGTGGCGGCGCGTGCTGGACATCGAATCGGGCGAGTTCCCGGACGTGCGCCGCAGTTTCGTGCCCGTGGGCTGCATGCACTGCGCCAATCCGCCCTGCATGGAGGTGTGCCCGTCCACCGCCACCTACCGGCGCGACGACGGGCTGGTGGGCATCGACTACGACTTGTGCATCGGCTGCGGCTATTGCGCCGTCGCCTGCCCCTACCAGGCCCGCTACATCAGCCACCGGGCCGAGTTCTCCTACGGAGAGCAGCCGACCCGGTCCGAGGCGGCGCGCTTCGACGACAAGCGCCTGGCGGTGGCCACCAAGTGCAGCTTCTGCATCGGCCGCATCGACGCTGCCGCGGAGCAGGGCCTCACGCCGGGTGTGGACCCGGAGGTGACGCCCGCCTGCGTGAACGCCTGCATCGCCGGGGCGCTGGCCTTCGGCGACCGGGACGATCCCGGCAGCAACGTGTCGCAGTTGCTGGCCGAGACCCGGCACTTCCGCATGCACGAGGAGCTGGGCACCGATCCGGGCGTGTACTACATCTGGGACCGGAAATGAACCTTGAAACCGCAGTTGGAACCGCCTTCGACGCAAAGATCGCAAAGACGCAGAGGCCGCAAAGAAGGATCCACAGCCTCTCACCCTTTGGGTGTCGGCCATCCTTCAGGGATTTTCCTTTGCGTCCTTTGCGTCCTTTGCGTTCCTTCGCGTCCTTTGCGTTAAGTGCGGTTTTCAGGATGAACGGTTAAACAGGGTTTCTCATCATGAAAGCTAAGGTATTCACCCCCGCCCCCTGGCACCAGACCAACTGGGATGCCCGCGCCGCCGGCAACTTCATCGGCGGCGGTTCCGGCACCGGGCTGGTGCTGTTCGCCGCCCTGGCCGCCGCCGCCGGCATGGACTATCGGGCGGCCGTGGCGCTGGGCCTGGCCTTGGTCGCCCTGGGACTCACCTGCGTCTGGCTGGAGATCGGCAAGCCCTGGCGGGCGCTGCACGTGTTCTTCCATCCGCAAACCTCGTGGATGTCCCGGGAGGCCATGATCGCACCCGTGCTGTTCGCCGCCGGCCTGGCGGCGCTCGCCTTCGGCGGCGCCTGGACCTGGCTGGCGGCGCTGTTCGGGATGGCCTTCCTCTATGCCCAGGGGCGCATTCTGCAGGCGGCCAAGGGCATCCCCGCCTGGCGCCAGGGGCGCATCGTGCCCCTGATCGTCACCACCGGCCTGGCGGAAGGGGCGGGTTGGATGCTGCTGCTGGCGGCGGCGGGCGGCTTGAGCCTGCGCGCCTTTGCCGCCGCCGGTTTCCTCCTGCTGTTGTCCCGGGTCGTCGCCTGGCGCAGCTACCTCAACCAGCTCGCCGCCACCGGCGCGCCGGTGAAGACGCTGCAGGTCTATGGCCGCTTCGACAAGCCCTTCCTGTTCGCCGGCAATCTGCTGCCGGCGCTGCTGCTGGCCACGGCGGCGCTGGGCGGCTCTCCCTGGTTCGCGGCGCTGGGCGGCCTCATTGCCGCCCTGGCCGGCTGGGCGCTCAAGTATGTCATCGTCACCCGGGCGGCCTACAACCAGGGCTTCGCGCTGCCGCGCCTGCCCATCCGGGGCAGCGGCGTCCCGCAGCCCGGCACCAAGCCGGGATGGAGGTAAGCCATGTATGAAGTACGCATCCACGGGCGCGGCGGCCAGGGGGCCGTCCTCATGGGCAGCATGCTGGCGGCGGCGCTGGTGGCCGAGGGCAAGTTCGTGGTGGCCGTGCCGTCCTTCGGCTTCGAGCGCCGCGGCGCGCCGGTGGCGACCTACCTGCGCTGCGACGAGCGCGAGATCCGGCAGATGACCAACATCTACCGACCCAACTGCGTCGTGTGCATCGATCCCACGGTGGCGCGCGCCGTCAACATCTTCGAGGGCCTGCGCGACGACGGCGTGCTGGTGCAGACCACCGCCAAGGGCCTGGAGGAGCTGCGCCTGTCGGAGCAGGTGAAGACCGTGGGTCTGTGCGATGCGGTGGCCATTGCCCTGGACATCTTCAAGCGGCCCATCACCAACACTATCATGCTCGGCGCGCTTGCCCGCACCACGGGCCTGGTATCCCTGGAAGCCCTGCGCCACGCGGTGCGCGAATCGGACTTCCGCGACGCCGGCCTGCAGCAGAACCTGGAGGCGCTGGAGCGGGGGTATGAGGGCACGCAGGTGCACACTCTGGCCCGCCAGGAGCTCGCATGATCAAACAAGCGAAACCCTTCTTCGATACCAGCAACGTCCCGGACGACCTCTGTCCCATCGCCACCAGGCCCAACCCCATGCTGCCCGGCGACTGGCGCAGCCTGCGGCCGGTGGTGGACCGGGCCAAGTGCGTGAAGTGCGCCGTGTGCTGGCTCTACTGTCCGGTGCAGTGCGTCGTGGAAAAGCCCGCCTGGTTCGACTTCGACCTGGCCACCTGCAAGGGCTGCGGCATCTGCGCCCAGGAATGCCCGCACCGGGCGATCACCATGGTACCGGAGGCCGCATGATGAACGCATCGCAGAGCCGCCTCAAGATGCGCTCATACCCCCGTGGGGGGTTGGCGCGAAGCGCCGGGGGCCAACCATGAGCGCCGTGACCGAAGCCAAGCCCAAGATCGTCGTGTGCGACGGCAACGAGGCGGCCGCCTGGGGCGTCACCCTGGCGAGCGTGGACATGGTGGCCGTCTATCCCATCACGCCCCAGTCGTCCCTGGTGGAGTACCTGGCCAAGTTCGTCGCCGAGGGCAAGCTCGACGCCGAGATCGTGGACGTGGAGGGCGAGCACAGCGTCCTGTCGGTGCTGCAGGGCGGGGCGCTGGCCGGCGCGCGCGTCTACACGGCCACCTGCGGCCCGGGGCTGGCCTTCATGTTCGAACCTTACATCCGCACCCCGGGGCTACGCCTGCCCATGGTCATGGGCATCGTCACCCGCGACACCCTGACGCCCCAGAGCGTGTGGGGCGGGCACCAGGACGCCATGTCGGTGCGCGAGGTGGGCTGGATCCAGATGTACTGCGAGACGGTGCAGGAAGTGCTGGACACCACCATCATGGCCTACCGCATCGCCGAGCACCGGGACGTGATGCTGCCGGTCAACGTGTGCCACGACGGCAACTACCTGTCCTACGGCGCCGCCCGGGTCGAGCTGCCCGATGGCGCGGCGACACGGGAATTCCTCGGCCCGCCCAGCGTGAACTGGCACGCGGCCCTGGATCCGGAGCGGCCCATGGCGGTGGACCCCCTCACCGGCGGCGCCGGCGGGCCGGGCCCCCGGATGTTCGTGAAGTACCGCAAAGGCCATTGCCGCGGCATGCAGAACGCCTTGCGCGTGATCGAGGAAGTGCATGAGGACTGGGCGGCCCGCTTCGGCCGGCGCCATGCCGGGCTGGTGGAGCGCTACCGCATGGACGACGCCGAGTACGCAATCATGACATTGGGTTCCATGACCGGGGCGGCCAAGGACGCGGTGGACGAGGCGCGCAGCCAGGGGCGCAAGGTGGGGCTGGTGAAGGTGAAGACCTACCGGCCGTTCCCGGTGCGCGCCGTGGTCGAGGCCCTGGCGGGTGTGCAGGCGGTGGGCGTGGTGGACCGCAGCGTCAGCTTCGGCTGGAATGGCGGGCCTCTGTATCAGGACGCGCTCGCGGCCCTCAGCGGCGCGCTGCGGCGCATCCCGGCCATGAGCTTCATCGGCGGCCTGGCGGGGGCGGACCTGACGGTGGACCACTTCCACCGGGTCATCGAGCGCACCGCCCGGCTAGCCCAGGACGGGCAGCCGGGCGAGACCGTGTGGCTCAACGAAAACGATTGAGAGGAACGGCATGCACACCGACTACCTGATCCTGGGCGCCAGCCACGCCGCCCTGTCGGCGCTCAATGCCATACGCATGCACGACGCAGACGGCGGCATCACCCTGGTGACCCGCGACGACTGCCTGCCGTACTCGCCCACGGTGCTGCCCTACGTGGTGTCCGGCCGCTCCCAGCCCCAGCGCGTGTTCCTCAAGAACGAGGACTATTTCGCCCGCAGCCGCGCCGAGCTGCTGCGCGGTGCGGCGGTGGCGGCGGTGGACGGTGCCGGCAGCCGGGCGCATCTCGCCGACGGGCGCACCATCGCCTACCGCAAGCTGCTGGTGGCCACGGGCGCCGCGCCCGTGGTGCCGCCCATCCCGGGGCTGCGCGACAGCCGCTTCCACGTGCTGCGTACCCTGGACGATGCCCTGGCCCTGAAGAGCGCCCTGGGGCGGGCGCGCCAGGCGGTGGTGCTGGGCGCGGGCCTGGTGGGCATGCATGCGGCGGAGAACCTGGCCAAGACCGGCGCGGCGGTGACCGTGGTGGAGATGCAGCCCCACGTGCTGCCCGGCTATTTCGACGCCCAGGCGGCGGCCATCATCGAGAGCGCCTTCCGCAAGCGCGGGGTGATGCTGCTCACCGGGCACAAGGTAGTGCGGGTGGAGCCGGCGGGCAGCGGCTGCACCGTGTGCCTGGAGGCGGGCGAGACCATCGCCGCCGATCTGCTGCTGGTGGGCGTGGGGGTGGCCCCGGTCACGGACTTCCTGGCGGGCACCGGAGTGGAGGTGGATCGGGGCGTGCTGGTGGACGACACCATGCGCACCAGCGTAGACAACATCTGGGCGGCGGGGGACGTGGCCCAGGCGCGCAGCTTCTACAGCGACGCCAGAACGGTCAATGGCATCCTGCCCAACGCGGTGGAGCAGGGCCGGGTGGCGGGCATGGCCATGGCGGGCGATCCGGGACTGCGGCCCTATCCCGGCGGCGTGCCCCTCAACACCTATACCTTCTTCGGCCAGCGCGCCGTGTCCGTGGGCATCCAGGAGCAGGGCGTGGACGGCGCCGAGGTGTATGCCGAAACCGATCCCGACGGGTGCCGCCATCTCAAGGTGGTGCTCAAGGACGACCGGCTGCTGGGCATCTTCGGCATCAACGCCGCCTTCGATCCAGGCGTGATGTGGGAACTGGTGCTGCGCCGCGTGGACCTCGGCCCGGTGAAAACCGACTTCCTGGTGCGGCCCCAGGAGACGGCCCGCGCCCTCATGTCGCGCCTGTGGAGGTAAGCCCCATGGGAGCCTATAGCACCATCGCCTTCAAGCCGGAGCTGTGCGACGGCTGCAACGCCTGCATGCAAGCCTGCGGCGACGCCAAGGGCGGCGAGACGCTGGCCGATTCCCGCATCCAGATCGTGCCGGACCGGGGGCGCTTCGAGCTGGCCCTGTGCCGCCAGTGCGGCGACCCCAAATGCGTCGCCAACTGCCCGGCCGCCGCCCTCTCCAAGAACGAGGAGACGGGCACCATCGAGTGGGACGGGGACAAGTGTGTGAACTGCCTGCTGTGCACCGTGGGCTGCGCCTACGGCGGCATTGCCTACAATGCCGCCCGCGGCCACGTGGTGAAGTGCGACACCTGCGGCGGCGACCCGGCCTGCGTCAAGGCCTGCGGCCGCGGCGCCCTGAAGTATGTCACCACCGCCAGGATCTACAACGAGGTGGGCGCCCTGGAGGATCTGTTCGTGCCGGGACTCGCCGGCTGCCAGGGCTGCAACACCGAGCTGATCATGCGCCACACCCTGCGCCGCGTCGGCCCGGACACGGTGCTGGCCACGCCGCCCGGTTGCATTCCCGGCATGGGCTCGGTGGGTTACAACGGGCTGACCGGCACCAAGGTGCCCGTATTCCACCCCCTGCTCACCAACACCGCGTCCATGCTCGCCGGCGTCAAGCGCTACTACAAGCGCCGGGGGCGCGAGGTGACGGCGCTGGCCCTGGCGGGCGACGGCGGCGCCTCAGACGTGGGCTTCCAGTCTCTGTCGGGCGCGGCGGAACGGGGCGAGCAAATCCTGTTCGTGTGCGTAGACAACGAGGGCTACATGAACACCGGCATGCAGCGCTCGAGCTGCACGCCCTACGGCGCGTGGACCTCCACCACGCCGGTGGGCGAGCGGGGCAAGGGCAAGTCTCAGGACGCCAAGAACCTGCCGGTGATCATGATGATGCACAACTGCGAGTACGTGGCCACGGCCTCCACCGCCTTCATGGAGGACTTCTACGAGAAGCTGGAGAAGGCCCTGGACGCCTCCAGGCGCGGCTTCGCCTACCTGCACCTCTATTCCCCATGCACCACCGGCTGGCGTTTCCCATCCCGGAAGAACATCGAGGTGGCGCGCAAGGCGGTGGAGACGAACTTCGTCCTGCTGTGGGAATTCAATCCGCGCGACGGCCTGCGCCTGACGCATCCCGTGGACAAACCCCGTCCCTTGCGCGAATATCTGGAGGCCCAGGGCAAGTACCGCCATCTGTCACCGGAGCAGGTGGCCCACATCCAGGCGGGCGTCGACCACCAGGTCGCCTTCATCCGCGGCCTGGCGGACGGCAGCGCCAGGCTGCCTGCCATGTAGGAGCGGGCTTGCCCGCGATCGGGCGCGGGCAAGCCCGGGCAAGCCGCTCCTCCAGCGACAGCGCATAACAAACCCAACAGAGACTATGGAACGCTCCTTCAAAGAACAGGTCGCCAAGCTGCGCCTGGGCGACGGCGAAACTTTCCACGGCGAGGGCATCCTGGCCGTGACCAAGGCCCTGCTGCAGTCCGGCGTGTCCTACGTGGGCGGCTACCAGGGCGCGCCCGTATCCCATCTCATGGACGTGCTGGCGGACGCGCGCGAGGTGCTCGACGAGCTGGGCGTACACTTCGAGGCCTGCGCCAACGAGGCGGGCGCCGCTGCCCTGCTGGGCGCCTCCATCAACTACCCCCTGCGCGGCGCCGCCACCTGGAAGTCGGTGGTGGGCACCAACGTGGCCTCGGACGCCCTGTCCAACCTGTCCTCGGCCGGCGTCAAGGGGGGCGTGCTGGTGATCGTGGGCGAGGACTACGGCGAGGGCGCCTCCATCATCCAGGAGCGCAGCCACTCCTTCGCCATGAAGTCCCAGATGTGGCTGCTCGACCCGCGGCCGGACCTGCCGACCATCGTGCGCCTGGTGGAGCAGGGCTTCGAGCTGTCGGAAGCCTCCAATACTCCGGTCATGCTGGAGCTGCGCATCCGCGCCTGCCACGTCCATGGCCGCTTCCAGTGCAAGGACAACCGCCGGCCGGCCCACTCGCGCCGCGACCCGCTGGTGCAGCCGGACTTCAGCTACGAGCGCATCGCCTTGCCGCCGTCCACCTACGTCCAGGAGAAGCACAAGGTGGAGGTGCGCTGGCCGGCGGCGCAGAAATTCATCCGCCGCCACAAGCTCAACGAGTTCTTCGACGGCGACCTGCGCGACATCGGCATCATCCTCCAGGGTGGCATGTACAACACCGTGGTGCGGGCGCTACGCCATCTGGGCCTGGCGGATGATTTCGGCGCAACCCGCGTGCCGCTCTACGTGCTCAACGTCACCTATCCCCTGGTGCCCGAGGAGCTGACCGGGTTCTGCGCCACCAAGCGCGCCGTGCTGGTGGTGGAGGAGGGCCAGCCGGCGCACATCGAGGAGGCGATCAACGCCATCCTGCGCCGCGCCGACATCGACCGCACCCACGTGGTGGGCAAGGATCTGCTGCCCCTGGCGGGGGAATACACCGCCGAAGTGGTGCTGGGCGGCATCGGCCGGTTCCTGCAACTGGTCATGCCCGACGGCATCGACCTGGAGGGCGTGGCCCAGACCCTGGCCCGGGTGGAGGGCGCCAAGGCCAGGGCCGCCGAACTGCTGGGCGCACCGGTGCCGACGCGGCCGCCGGGCTTCTGCGTGGGCTGTCCCGAGCGGCCGGTGTTCACCGCGCTCAAGCTCATGGAGAAGGAACTGGGCGGCTTCCACATCAGCTCCGACATCGGCTGCCATACCTTCTCCACCCTGCCGCCCTTCAATCTGGGCAACACCGTGCTCGGCTACGGCCTGTCCCTGGCGGCGGCGGCCGGCGTCGGGCCCAACATGGCCAAGCGCGTGGTGACGGTGATGGGCGACGGCGGCTTCTGGCACAACGGGCTGACCACCGGCGTGGCCAACGCCCTGTTCCGCGGCGACGACGGCGTGCTGGTCATCATGCAGAACGGCTACACCTCGGCCACCGGCACCCAGAACATACCGTCCTCGCCCGGGATCGAGCGTGGCATCGCCATCGAGAGCGCGCTGCGCGGCCTGGGCGTGCGCTGGCTGGAGCGGGTGGGCAACTACCAGGTGAGCGCCGTGGCGGATGCCCTGCGCCGCGCCATGACCACTCCTGAAGGCGGCTTGAAGGTGATCATCGCCGACGGCGAATGCATGCTGGAGCGCCAGCGCCGCGAGCGCCCGGCCAGGGCCCTGCGGCTGGCCCGCGGCGAGCGCACGGTGCGCACGCGCTTCGGCATCGACGAAGACGTGTGCACCGGCGACCGATCCTGCATCCGCCTGTCGGGCTGTCCTTCGCTCACCGTCAAGGACAACCCGGATCCCCTGCGCACCGAGCCGGTGACCACGGTGGATGCCGGCTGCGTCGGCTGCGGCCTGTGCGGCGAGGCGGCCCATGCCGCCTCCCTGTGCCCGTCCTTCTTCCACGCCGAGGTCATCCAGAACCCGGCCTGGCGCGACCGCTTCGTGGACCGGCTGCGCCGCGGCGTGGTGGCGCTGCTGGCGCGGGAGGCGAAAGCATGAGCGGCGCACCCATCACCATCCTCATCGCTGCTCTGGGCGGCGAGGGCGGCGGCGTGCTGGCCGAATGGCTGGTGGAGGCGGCCAGCACCGCCGGCTACCCGGTGCAGAGCACCTCGATTCCCGGCGTGTCCCAGCGCACCGGCGCCACCACCTATTACCTGGAGATCCATCCCGTCAAGTTCGCCGACCTGGGCGGGCGCCAGCCGGTCCTGGCGCTGGTGCCCTGTGCCGACGGCGTGGACGTGGTGGTGGCATCCGAACTGGTGGAAGCTGGCCGCGCCCTGCAGAACGGCTACGTGACCGGCCGCACCACCCTGATCGCCTCGACCCACCGGGTATATGCGGTCCAGGAGAAGATGACGGCGGCCGACCAGCGCTACGACAGCGACAAGATCCTGGCGGCGGCGCGCACCCTGGCCAAGCGCGCCATCCTGACGGATTTCTCGGCCGCGGCACGGGAATCGGGCGCCCTCATCAATGCCGTGCTGTTCGGCGCCCTATGCGGCGCCGGCGTGCTGCCCTTGTCGCGGGAGCATTGCGAAGCGGCGATGCGCAAGACGGCCAAGGGGGCGGAAGCCAATCTGCGCGGTTTCGCCGCGGGGCTGGCCCTGGCCGTCGGCAAGACGGCGACGGCCCCGGCGGCCAAGGCCAAGCGGCGGCCGCCCCGTGTCGAGCGCATCCGGCGCGAGTTCCCGCCCGCCCTCCACGAACTGCTGGAGCTGGCCGCGGCGCGGCTGGCTGACTACCAGGACGAGGCCTATGCCGCCCTGTACCTGGACCGGGTGCGGGCAGTGCTGGCGGTGGACCGGGAGGCGGGCGGCGAGGCCGACGGCTTCGCCCTGACGCGCGAGACGGCGCGCCTGCTGGCCTTGTGGATGAGCTATGAGGATGTCATCCGCGTGGCCGATCTCAAGTCGCGCCCGAGCCGTCTGGAACGGGTGCGGCGGGAAGTGGGGGCGCAGCCCGGACAGCCGGTGGTGGTGGTGGATTACCTCAAGCCCGGGCTGGAGGAGGCCTGTTCCCTGCCCTCCGCCTGGGCGCGGCGCCTGCGCGCCTGGGCACGCAAGCGCGGTCGGGTCCCGGCCTTCCCTCTGAAGCTCAAGAGCAGCGGCATCATGGGCTACCTGGCGCTGCGCGCCCTGGCTGCCCTCAAGCCGCTGCGCCGGCGCAGCTCCCGCTACGCCGAGGAGCAGGCCCTGATGGAGCGCTGGCTGGGGGCGCTCAAGCGCCTGGGTTTCGCCTCCCTGGATCGCGATCTGGCCCTGGAGATCGCCCGCTGCGCGGCGCTGGTGCGCGGCTACGGCGAGACCCACGGCAAGGGCCGACAGGCTTTGCTGCAGATCCTGGAGGGCTTGCTGGAGAACGAGGCGGCCGCCGCCAAGGGAGCGGACTATCTCAAGAGCGAGCTGCGCCAGGCCCGCAGCCGCATTCTGGGCGCAGAAAAGGGCTGCACCACCATGTCGCCGGCAGCGCCGGCAACGGTCAAGCCCCTGGTGTTCATGAAGAGGCCGGGCAAGGGGTGATGGTCGGGCGCTGAGTCGAAGCCGCTGCTATGCGGCGACTTCGATGTATTCAACCTGGCTGGAAGGTTGAGGAATCGCGAGGCCGTCTTCGCGCAACCCCTCAAGGTGAAACTCGATAGCCTCTCTGATCTGCTCCTCGACTTCCCCGATACTGGATCCCGTCGCGACACATCCCGGCAGGTCGGGGACGTAGGCGGAGTAATTGCCTTCAGCCTTTTCGATTACGATGGCGTAACGCATGTAAACCTCACTTCTTCAAAGCCGATTGCTTCAGGATGCTGTTCAATGTGCCTGGAGCGAGATCATCGCTTGGCTTGCCCGGAACTGTTACTCGCCCTGGCTTCGTCGGATGTTTGTACTGTCGGTGGCTGCCCCGTGTGGCGACGAGCACCCAGCCATCCGCGTGAAGCAGGCGAAGCAAGTCGCTGACTTTCATCTGGCAAGGATATCACTTGGCAAAGGAGCGACGAAAGGTGGAGCACTTTGCATCACACCAGCCGCCCGTTGCGGATCAGCCCCACCGCCAGCCCTTCGATCTCCACCGGGTCGCGCTTGGTATCCACCACGATGGGCGCGAAATCCGGGTTTTCCGGCAGCAGCTCGATGGTATTGCTGTTGCCCCGGCGGCGCAGGCGCTTGACCGTGACCTCGCCGCCGACGCGGGCGACGATGATCTGCCCGCTCCTCACCTGGGTGGTGCGATGCACCGCCAGCAGGTCGCCGTCCAGGATGCCGGCGTCGCGCATGCTCATGCCGCGCACCCTCAGCAGGTAGTCGGCGCGCGGGCTGAACAGATGGGGATCGAGCTGATAGCGGGCCTGCACGTGCTCGGCGGCGAGGATGGGCTGGCCCGCGGCCACGTGACCGATGAGGGGCAGGCCCAGCTGCTCCACCAGGCGGATGCCCCGGGCCGAGCCCGGCTCCAGGCGGATCACCCCCTTGCGCTCCAGGGCGCGCAGATGCTCCTCAGCGGCATTGGGCGAGCTGAAGCCGAAGGCGGCGGAAATCTCGGCGCGGGTGGGCGGGGCACCGTTTTCTTCCAGGCAGTCACGGATGAAATGCAGGATCTCTTCCTGGCGCGCGGTGAGTTTCAAGGGGCTGCGCATGGGGGCTTCGTCGGTGAGTGTAGGGTATCTGTTTTTATATACAGTTATCGGGCAGAGCGCAAGGGGGCTGCGGGTCCGAGCGGTGGGAAGCACACCGAAACGAGGGTGCCGCGGCCCCCAGCCGCATCGGCGATCAGCAGGGTGGCGCCGTGCGCCTGGGCGATCTCCCGCACGATGGCCAGTCCCAGGCCGCTGCCGGTGCCGGGGGAGCCGGGCAGGCGGTAGAAGCGCTCCAGCACCTTCTGCCTTTCTTCAGTGGGAATGCCCGGGCCGTCGTCCTCCACCTCCAGGCAGGCGCGCCCGTCGCGGCTGAAGCAGCGCACCGTGACCCGGCCGCCTGCGGGCGTGTAGGCGATGGCATTGTCCACCAGGTTGGCCAGCAGCTCCCGCACCAGGAAAGGCTCGGCCTCGAGGGGGGCCGGCGCCAGCTCGAAGCCCAGGTCGATGTCCTTGTCCAGCGCCTGGCGCACCCACTGGTTGGCCGCCTCGTCGATCACCGCCTGCAAGTCGGTGGCCTGCAGGCGGTCGCCGTGGTAGCCGCCCGGCTCGGCGCGCGCCAGGGCGAGCAACTGATTGGCCAGCCGTGCGGTGCGCTCCGTGGCCCGGTGAATGCGCTCCAGGGCCTGCTGCAGCTCGCGCGTGACCGGCAGCTTGAGGGCCAGCTCCAGTTGCGTCTGCAATCCCGCCAGGGGCGTGCGCAACTGGTGGGCGGCGTTGGCGAGGAAGCGCTGCTGGGCGTCGGTGGCCCGGGCGAGGCGCTCCAGCAGGTCGTTGATGGCATGGACGAAAGCCTGCAACTCCAGGGGCGCGCGCGTCTCGTCCACGGGCCGCAAGTCCCGGTGGGAGCGGGCGGCGATGTCGTTGCGCAATTGCATGAGGGGCTTCAGCGCCCGGGCGATGCCGTTGCGGGTGAGCAGGATCATGGCCGCGGCGAGCAGCAGGGCCGGGATCAGCACGCCGATATAGGTTTGCAGCTCGAGCTGGTCGCGCCGGGTGGTCGTTTCGGCCACGCGAATGAGATAGCGGCCGCGGGCGTGGGGCACTGCGAGGGCTACCACCCGCACCAGGTTGCCTTCGTATACGCCGTCGTAATAGAGGGGCTCGCCCGGTTGCGGCTCGAACGGAGCCGGCGGCAGGTTGCGGTCGCCGCCGACGAACTCGCGGTACAGGCCGTCCACCTGGAAATAGATGCGCGCATTGGTACGCCAGCGCAGCAGCCGCTCCGCCTCGGGCGGCAGTTCCAGGCGCGCGCGGCTGCCGGAGAAGCGCACGTGCAGGGCCACGGCATGGGCCGTGTCGCCCAGCGCGTCGTCATAGGCGAGGATGGCGGGCTTGATGGTGAAGAAGAAGGCCAGGCCGCTGCCCACGGCGAATACCATGAGCAGGGGGATCGCCAGGGTGCGCAGCAATTGCCAGCGCAGGCTGGTCTTCCTCATGGCCGGTGCTCCTCCAGTACATAGCCGAAGCCGCGCACCGTGCGGATGCGTATGCCCGCCGGCTCCAGCTTGGTGCGCAGGCGGGAGACATAGACCTCTACGGCATTGGCGCTGAGCTCGCCCTCCAGGGGGGTAATGGCGCGTATGATCTGTTCCTTGCTCACCACCTGGCCGGTGCGCGACAGCAGCACCCCCAGCACCGCCCATTCGCGCACCGTCAGCTCCAGCGGCTCGCCCCGCAGCCAGGCCCGGTGGGCAGCGGTATCCAGCAGCAGCGGGCCGTGGCGGATCGCGAGGTTCTGCTCCTGCTGCCGGCGGCGACCCAGGGCGCGCAGGCGGGCGCCCAGCTCCGGCAGGGCAAAAGGCTTCACCATATAGTCGTCGGCGCCCAGGTCCAGGCCGCGCACACGGTCTTCGACCGCATCGCGGGCGGTCAGGATCAGCACCGGCAGCGTCCTGCCGGGCTGGCTGCGCAGGCGTCGCAGCACTTCGAAGCCGTCGCGGCCGGGCAGGCCGATGTCCAGGACCAGCAGATCGAAAGCCTCTTCCCCCAGGCGCCGGTCGGCTTCCTCGCCGCTGGCCGCCCAGTGGGCCCGGTAGCCTTCCTGTTCCAGGAAGCGCAGGATGCCGTCGGCCAGGGTGGCGTCGTCTTCTACCAGCAGCACGCGCATGGAGGGTCAGGGCAGGGCAGTGCGGCCCGGTCAATACTGCCGCAGGGTCGCCCGGCGGATGATGTCCAGCCAGAATTCGCGCTTCTCGGGCGTGAGCCGGTTGGGTTTGGCGCTGTAGGCCAGGTAGTGAACCCCTTCAGGGCCTATTGCGACGCGGCGGATCTCCACCTGGAGGCCGACGATGCGGCAGTCGCCCTCCCACTCGAAAATCACCGAGGTGGGGCTTTCCTCGATGGGCGAAACCTTGAGCGGCCGGCAGTTGTCCACCAGCTCGTTCACGAAGCCCAGCAGGTAGTTGTCCGGCATGCCCCCGGTCTTGGCATAGCCGCTGATGATCATCTCGTTCCAGAAGTAGGGGTTCTCTCCCTTCAGGACATAGACCCGTTCCCCCTGCTGGCGTTCGCCGCTCTCCCGTGCCAGCACCCAGTTGTCGGGGTCCTTGTCGAAGTTCCACCATTCGGGCACGCGTTGGGCGGCGCCTGCCATGCCGCACAGGACGGCGAGGAAAAGTGCGAGAAATGCCCGCCTCGATTTCATCGGTTTCGCCCGTTCTTGGTCGATACGGCTGCGATTATGGATTCTTTTCAATTTTCTCGGTTAGAATCGCGGCACGGAGGAAGGAGAACCAAGTGATGCTGCAAGTCGGACAAGCCGCCCCCGCTTTTGCCCTGCCCGACGCCGATATGGAGACCTTCGATCTCTCCGAGGTGCTGGGCAAGAAGACTTTGGTTCTCTATTTCTATCCAAAGGATGACACCCCCGGCTGCACGCTGGAAGCCATCGAGTTCTCGGACCACGAGGAGGAGTTTGCGCGCCACGGCTGCGTGGTGGTGGGTGTCAGCTGCGACGACTGTATCAGCCACGCCGAGTTTCGCGACAAGCACGGCCTGTCGGTGCGCCTGCTGTCCGATGCGGAATGCGAAGTATGTCAGCAGTACGGCGTATGGCAGATGAAGGAGAAGGACGGCGTCAGGAAAATGGGCGTCGTGCGTTCCACCTTCATCATCGACAGAAAAGGGATCGTGCGTCATGCCCTTTATGGCGTAAACCCCCGCGGCCACGCAGCCGAGGTTCTGCAGCTTGTGAAAAATCTAGATTGAGGAATACGCCATGCAAATCGCACAGGATACCGTCGTTACCCTGGACTACAACGTGATGGACACCGATGGCAACATGGTGGACGAGGGGCGCCAGCCCCTGGTCTATCTCCATGGCGGTTATCACGGCATCTTTCCGCGCATCGAGGAAGCCCTGACCGGCAAGGGTGTGGGCGACCGGGTCGAGCTGAAGCTCCAGCCCGACGACGCCTTCGGCGAATACGACGAATCGCTGGTGCGTATCGAGCCCCTGTCCCTGTTCCCCGAAGGCATCGAAGTCGGCATGCAGTTCGAGCGCACTTCGGAGGACGGCGAGGACGAGCTGGTCTACACCATCACCGACATCGTCGAGGACAAGGTGGTGGTGGACGGCAATCATCCCCTGGCAGGCATGGCCCTGATCTTCAGCGCCACCGTGGCCGACGTGCGCCCCGCCACCAGCGACGAGCTGGCCCACGGCCACGTGCATGGTCCGCACGACCACGAGCACTGAGCGCGGCTGGCGCAGTTTCTTGCGGGTCGGTCGGCTTGGGACCGGCCTGTTTCAGTTTCTTCACCAGCACTTTCGCGGCTGCATAGCCGCATTTCACGCCGCCGTAGCGCTTCACTTGCCCGGCAAAGGCCAGCGTCTCCGCCCGCAGCCGCTCCAGGAAATCCCGGTAGCCGCGCGCGGGATGGCAGCGGCGCGCCTGCTCATTCCAGCATGCGCTTCAGCTCGTAGAGCCGCTCCAGGGCCTGGCGCGGACTGAGGGCGTCGGGGTCCAGCCGGCGCAGCGCCTCGACCACGGGGGGGGCGGCGGGCGCTTCCGGCTCCGGCGGCAGGGCGGCGAACAGGTCGGGCTGGGCACCGGCAGCCACCTCCCGGTTTTCCAGGGCGCGCAGGCGCCGCTTGGCATCGCGGATGACGCTGCCCGGAACGCCCGCGAGCGCCGCCACCTCGATGCCATAGCTCTGGCTGGCGGGGCCTTCTTCCACGGCGTGCAGGAAGATCACGGTGTTGGCGTGCTCCACCGCGTCCAGATGGACGTTGGCGCACTCGGGATAATCGAGGGCCAGCCGCGTCAGCTCGAAGTAGTGGGTGGCGAACAGGGTGTAGCAGCGGTTTTTCTCCAGCAGATGGCGGGCGATGGCGAAGGCCAGGGCCATGCCGTCGAAAGTGGACGTGCCGCGCCCCACTTCGTCCATCAGCACCAGGCTGCGTTCGCCGGCGCCGTGGAGAATGGCGGCTGCTTCGGTCATTTCCACCATGAAGGTGGAGCGGCCCGAGGCCAGATCGTCCGAGGCGCCGATGCGCGTGTAGATGGCGTCGACGGGGCCAAGGCGGCAGGCGCGCGCCGGCACGAAGCTGCCGCAGTGGGCCAGCAGCACGATCAGCGCCGCCTGGCGCATGTAGGTGGACTTGCCGCCCATGTTGGGGCCGGTGATGAGCAGCATGCGCCGCGTCTGGCCGAGGCGGCAGTCGTTGGCGATGAAGTTGTCCACCTGGCGTTCCACCACCGGATGGCGCCCCGCTTCCACTTCCAGGGCCGGCTCGTCGGTGAATTGCGGGCGGCAGTAGTCGTAGCGCAGGGCCGCGTCGGCGAAGGCCGCCAGGCCGTCCAGCAGCGCCACGGCGCGGGCGATGCGCTGCAGTTGCGGAATGAACGGTGCGAGCGCGTCGAGCAATTGTTCGTAGAGCTGTCTTTCCCGCGCCAGCGCCCGCTCCTGGGCCGACAGCGCCTTGTCCTCGAAGGCCTTCAGCTCGGGCGTGATGTAGCGTTCCGCGTTCTTCAGGGTCTGGCGCCGGCGGTAGTCGTCGGGCACCTTGTCGGCGTGGGCATGGGTGACTTCGATGTAGAAGCCGTGGACCTTGTTGTATTCCACGCGCAGGTTGGCGATGCCGGTGCGCGAGCGTTCGCGCGCCTCCAGGTCCACCAGGAAGGCGCCGCAGTTCTGGTGGATGGCGCGCAGTTCGTCCAGCTCCGCGTCGTAGCCGGCGGCGATGATACCCCCGTCGCGCAGCACCGCCGCCGGCTCCGGCGCCACGGCGCGCGCCAGCAGCCCCAGGCACTCTCCCGGCGTGGCCAGCTGCGCCGTCAGCTCCTGCAGCAGGGGGCTGGCGGGCGTCCCCAGGGCAGCGCGCACCGGTTCCAGGGCCTGCAGGCTGTCGCGCAGGCTGGAGAGGTCGCGCGGGCGCGCGCTCTTCAAGGCGATGCGCGCGGTGATGCGTTCGATGTCGGCAATGCCGCGCAGGGCGCGGCGCAAGGCGTCATAGGGGCCGGCGCCGGCCTCGCCCAGGAGGGCCGCCACCGCTTCGTGGCGCGCCGCCGCCGCGGCGCGGTCGGCGAGGGGATGATGCAGGCAGTGGCGCAGCCAGCGCGAGCCCATCACGGTCTGGCAGGTGTCCAGCAGGGACAGCAGGGTGGGCGCCGGCTCGCCGCGCAGGGTCTCGGTGAGCTCCAGATTGCGCCGCGTCGCCGCATCCAGGCGCAGGTAGGCGCTCTCGTGCTCCACCGTCAGCGCCGTCACATGGGCCAGCGCCTGCTGCTGGGTGGTGCGTGCGTACTGATAGAGCGCGGCGGCGGCGCGCAGCGCGCAGGGCACGGCATCGACGCCGAAGCCCGACAGGTCGCGGGTGCCGAAATGCTCGGTGAGCAGGCGCACCGCCGTGTCCGCGTCGAAGTGCCAGGCGGGCAGGCGTTTTACTGCGGCGCGCTCCCGGGCGAGCTCCAGGCCGCTGCCGTCGGCGAGCAGGACTTCCGCGGGGCGCAGGCGCTCCAACTGGGCGGGCAGTGCTTGCGCGTCGATTTCCATCAGGCGCAGGTCGCCGTTGGCGAGGTTCAGCCAGGCCAGCCCGATGCGTTTCCTGTCGCAGGAGAGCGCCAGCAGCAGACTGTCCGACTTGTCGTCCAGCAGCGCCGAATCGGTGAGCGTGCCCGGGGTGACGATACGCGTTACGGCACGTTCCACTGGACCTTTCGAGGTCGCCGGATCGCCCACCTGCTCGCAGATCACCACCGACTCGCCCAGCTTCACCAGCTTGGCGAGATACTGCTCCACCGCGTGGTAGGGCACGCCCGCCATCTTGATGGGCTGGCCCGCCGACTGGCCGCGCGTGGTGAGCGTGATGTCGAGCAGGCGCGCGGCCTTCTCCGCGTCGTCGAAGAACAGCTCGTAGAAATCCCCAATGCGGTAGAACAGCAGCAGCTCCGGATACTGCGCCTTGAGGCGCAGGTACTGCTGCATCATGGGGGTGTGATTGGCGATTTCGGCGGTGTCGGTCATGGAAGGCCGGGGATGCCAAAGCCGCGTATCTTAGCCGAAGCGGCATTCGCGTGTATGCTGCCCGGGGCGGCGCGAAGAGTTGAATGACCGGTTAGGAGCCGCACGGCCGGTTTCTTTGGTATGACAAATACGTGCGCAGTATAGGCGACTCGCGGGAACAATCCAAGGCGGGTCACAAAAAATTCTTCTTGCTGCAACGCGCCATGCCGGCGCCGCAAAGCATGAATCAAGCAACGAGCGTGCCCTTGAGGTGGGGGGCGATGACGTGCAGGAGCTGGGCGAAAACCTTGGGGTTGCCGGCGACGATGTTGCCCGTTTCCATGTAGCCGGCGTCTCCGCGCAGATCGCCCACCAGTCCGCCCGCTTCGGTGACCAGCAGGGAGCCGGCCGCCATGTCCCACGGGGAAAGGCCGATCTCGTAGAAGCCGTCGAAGCGGCCGCAGGCGACGTAGGCCAGGTCCAGCGCCGCCGCGCCCGGGCGGCGCAGTCCCGCGGTCTTTTCCATCAGCTCGCGGAAGATGGCGAGATAAGTGTCCACGTGCTGGAACACGCGAAAGGGGAAGCCGGTGCCCACCAGGGCATCCTCCAGCTTGGCGCGCTTGGTGACGCGGATGCGGCGGTCATTGAGGAAAGCGCCGCATCCCTTGCTGGCGGTGAACATCTCGTTGCGCGTCGGATCATAAACGACCGCCTGGGTGACCACACCCTTGTGGGCCAGCGCGATGGACACGGCGAACTGGGGGAAGCCGTGGATGAAATTGGTCGTGCCGTCGAGCGGATCGACGATCCAGGTGTAGTCCGACGCGCCGGCCGCCCCGGACTCTTCTGCTAGAATCGCGTGCTCAGGGTAGGCTTGGCGCAATATCTCGATGATCGCCGCTTCCGCGGCCTTGTCCACCTCGGTGACGAAATCGTTGTGACGCTTGCTGCTGACCTTCACCAGGTCGATGTCGAGCGCGGCGCGGTTGATGATGCTGCCGGCGCGACGCGCCGCCTTGACTGCAATATTTAGCGCGGGGTGCATGGGAATTGTTCTGCGGGCGCCCTCCGGTACGCTTGCCGGCCCGGACCGGGCGTTGGATTGTGTTTTAAAGCGCAATTTTAACCGAAGATCGCCATGAACCAGAACCGCGCCCGTGCCCTCGCGCAGATACGCGTCGTGCTGTCCCGGCCCAGTCATTCCGGCAACGTCGGCGCCGCCGCCCGCGCCATGAAGACCATGGGACTGTCCCGGCTCTACCTGGTGGCGCCCCAGTGCGAGATCGACGGCCAGGCGCGCGCCCTGTCGTCCAACGCCCTCGACGTCCTCGACGGCGCCGTCCATTGTGCCACGCTGGAAGAGGCCCTCGGCGGCACCGTCATGGCGGCCGCGCTCACCGCGCGCCGGCGCGAATACGCGGCGCCGCTGAAGTGGGCGCGCGAAGCGGCGGCGGAAATCGTGGACACGGCGCTGGCGGGCGAGGTGGCGCTGGTGTTCGGCAACGAGACGGCGGGGCTGTCCAACGAGGAGCTGGCCCTGTGCCGTTTGCCGGTGATGATCCCGGCCAACCCCGACTATTCCTCCCTCAACCTGGCAGCGGCGGTGCAGGTGATGTGCTACGAACTGCGCATGGCCGCCCTGGCGCCGGCCGCTGCCCGTACCGGCCGCGACGAGCCCGCCACGTTCGAGGACGTGCAGCGCTTCTACGCCCATCTGGAACAGGCGCTCATCGACAGCGGCTTTCTCGACCCGGCCAATCCCAAGAAGCTCATGCCGCGCCTGCGGCGCCTGTTCGACCGCGCCGCGCTGGAAAGGGAAGAGGTCAACATCCTGCGCGGCATGCTGAATTTCTTTCAGAAGGCAGGCAAAAGTTGACCGGAAAACTCAGGTTTTTTAATATTTAAGCGTTTACTGATGGAGCATTCTGCATGTTTGCACACTTGAGGGAAGACATCGTCAGCGTCCTAGAGCGGGATCCCGCAGCCCGATCCAAGTGGGAGGTGCTGACCTGTTACCCCGGGGTGCATGCGCTGCTCCTGCATCGTCTGGCCCACTGGCTGTGGCTGCGCGGGTTCAAGTGGCCGGCGCGCTTCATTTCCCAGTTCGGCCGCTGGTTCACCGGCATCGAGATCCATCCCGGCGCCGTGATCGGCCGGCGCGTGTTCATCGATCACGGCATGGGCGTGGTGATCGGCGAGACCGCCGAGATCGGTGACGACTGCACGCTGTACCAGGGGGTTACCCTGGGCGGCACGTCGCTGGAGCACGTCAAGCGCCACCCCACGCTGGGCAAGGGCGTGGTGGTGGGAGCCGGCGCCAAGGTGCTGGGCGGCTTCACTGTCGGCGACGGCGCCAAGATCGGGTCGAACGCCGTGGTGGTGAAACCGGTGCCCCCCGGCGCCACGGCGGTGGGTAATCCGGCCCGCATCATCGAAGCCGGCAGCGACTCGCGGCGCGAGGCGAAAGCGCAGCAAATGGGCTTCTCGGCCTACGGCGTCACGCGCGACATGGACGATCCCCTGGCCAAGGCCATCCACGGCCTGCTGGACCACGCCGTGGAAACGGACCGGCGCCTGGAAGCCCTGGTGCGCAAGCTGGAAAAGGCGGGAATCAAGCTGGACAGCGAAGTTGCGGTGCCCGCCGACCATTTCGATCCGCAATATCTGAGCAAAATAGTTGACTGAAAAAATCGGGTTCTTTATAGTTGAGGAAAAATGTCAAGTATTAAACGGTTTCCCCCCCAACAACCGCTTTTTTCAGCCGAGGTTTGCAATGAGACTGACAACGAAGGGCCGTTTTGCAGTTACTGCAATGATCGACCTGGCGCTGCGGCAGGGCAATGGACCGGTGACGCTGGCCGGCATCAGCGAACGGCAGAAGATCTCCCTGTCGTACCTGGAACAACTGTTCGGCAAGCTGCGCCGGCACAAGATCGTCGCCAGCGTGCGCGGTCCCGGCGGCGGCTATCGCCTGGCCCGTCCCATGGAGCAGATCTCGGTCGCCGACATCATCGTCGCCGTCGATGAGCCCCTCGACGCGACCCAGTGCGGCGGCAAGGAAAACTGTCAGGACGATCAGCGCTGCATGACCCACGATCTGTGGACCAACCTCAACAAGCGCATGTTCGAGTACCTGGATTCGGTGAACGTGGCCGATCTGGTCGCCCAGCAGAAGCACAAGTCGGCGGAAGTGAGCGTGCTGCACGACGGACGCCAGCGGCCGTCCCCCCGGTCCGAGGGCCTTGCCGCCACCGCTTGAGGATCGCACCGGGTGTTCGCGCCGATCTACCTCGACCACAACGCCACCACGCCG
The DNA here is from genome assembly GCA_020723855.1 of Uliginosibacterium gangwonense. Classification (GTDB taxonomy): domain Bacteria; phylum Pseudomonadota; class Gammaproteobacteria; order Burkholderiales; family Rhodocyclaceae; genus DYIB01. The sequence continues at coordinate 12,860 of DYIB01000023.1, read as the reverse complement.
CTCGACGCGCGCGTGCTGGAGGCCATGCTGCCCTATCTGCGCAGCCGCTTCGGCAATGCCTCCAGCCGCCATGAGTACGGGCGCGCGGCGCGGGCGGCGGTAGACGAGGCGCGCGAGCGGGTGGCGGCGGCGGTCGGCGCCCATCCCACGGAAGTGATTTTCACCAGCGGCGGCTCGGAGGCGAACAACCTGTTCCTCAAGGGCGCCGCCGCCTGTCTGCGCCCGGGTCTGGTGGCGGTGAGCGCCGTGGAGCATCCCTGCGTGCGCCAGCCGGCCCGGGACCTGGAGCGCGCCGGCTGGCGCATGCATGAGATCGCCGTGGACGGCGAAGGCCGGGTGGACGCGGCCGACTTTGCCGCGACCCTGGCGCAGCGGCCGGCGCTGGTGTCGGTGATGGCGGCCAACAACGAGACCGGCGTGCTGCAGGACATCCCTGCCCTGGCGCAGCAGGCGCGCGCGGCCGGGGCCTGGTTCCACAGCGATGCGGTGCAGGCCCTGGGCAAGATCAAGGTGGATTTCCGCGCCCTGAGGGTACATGCCCTGACCCTGTCGTCCCACAAGATCTACGGCCCCAAGGGCGCCGGCGCCCTGGTGCTCGACAAGCGCGTCGAGCTGCAGCCGCTTATTTCCGGCGGCGGCCAGGAGCGCAACCTGCGTTCGGGCACGGAAAACGTCGCCGCCCTGGTGGGCTTCGGCGTGGCCTGCGAACTGGCGGTGGCGCGGCTGGAACAGGATGCGGCGCGCCTGCGGGCGCTGCGCGGGCAGGTGGAGCAGGGGCTGGCGGCCCTGGGCGCACGCATTTTCAGCGGCGGCGCCGAGCGCCTGCCCAACACCATATTCTTTTCCCTGCCCGGCCTGGACGGCGAGACCCTGGTGGCCAAGCTGGACCGGGCCGGTTTCGCCGCGGCGAGCGGCTCGGCCTGCTCCAGCGCGTCGCCGGAGCCCTCCCACACCCTGCTGTCCATGGGCGTGGCGCCCGATATCGCGCGCGGGGCGGTGCGCATCAGCCTGGGCCGGGACAACGACGAGGCGCAGGTGGCGCAGTTCCTCGCCGCCCTGCGCGATCTTGTGACCAAGCTCAAGAACATGACCGCCCTGGCGGTATAGGCTGTCTTTAGGAGAAATGATGCTCAAGTTCCCGATCTATCTGGATTACTCGGCGACCACGCCGGTGGATCCGCGGGTGGCGGACAAGATGATCCCCTACCTGACGGAGAAATTCGGCAACCCGGCGAGCCGCTCCCATGCCTACGGCTGGGAGGCGGAGCGGGCCGTCGAGGAGGCGCGCGAACAGGTGGCGGCGCTGGTGAACGCCGATCCCAAGGACATCATCTGGACCTCCGGCGCCACCGAGTCCAACAACCTGGCCCTCAAGGGCGCGGCCCATTTCTACCAGGGCAAGGGCAAGCACCTGATCACCGTCAAGACCGAGCACAAGGCGGTGCTCGACACCATGCGCGAGCTGGAGCGGCAGGGCTTCGAGGTCACCTACCTCGACCCCGAACCCGACGGCATCCTCGATCTGGACAAGTTCAAGCAGGCCCTGCGGCCCGACACCAGCGTGGTGTCGGTGATGCTGGTGAACAACGAGATCGGGGTGATCCAGCCCATCGCCGAGATCGGCGAGATCTGCCGCGACAAGGGCATCATTTTCCACTGCGACGCGGCCCAGGCGACCGGCAAGGTGGCCATCGACCTGCAGCGGCTCAAGGTGGACCTCATGTCCTTCTCCGCCCACAAGACCTACGGCCCCAAGGGCATCGGCGCGCTGTTCGTGCGGCGCAAGCCGCGCGTGCGCCTGGAGGCGCAGATCCACGGCGGCGGCCACGAGCGCGGGCTACGCTCGGGCACCCTGGCCCCCCACCAGATCGTCGGCATGGGGGAAGCCTTCCGCATCGCGCGCGAGGAGATGGCCGTCGAGAACGAGCGCATTCGCATGCTGCGCGACCGGCTGCTCAAGGGCGTGTCCGGCATCGAGGAGGTCTATATCAACGGCGACCTGGAGCGGCGCGTGGCCCACAACCTGAACGTCAGCTTCAATTTCGTCGAGGGCGAGTCCCTGATCATGGCCATCAAGGATGTCGCGGTGTCCAGCGGTTCCGCCTGTACCTCCGCCAGCCTGGAGCCGTCCTACGTGCTGCGCGCCCTGGGGCGCAACGACGAACTGGCCCACAGCTCGATCCGTTTCACCATCGGTCGTTTCACCACCGAAGAGGAGATCGATTTCACGGTCGACCTGCTGCAGCGCAAGATCGAGAAGCTGCGTGAAATGTCGCCCCTGTGGGAGATGTACAAGGAAGGCATCGATTTGAACTCCGTCCAATGGGCGGCGCATTGATTGAGGAAGCAACATGGCTTATAGCGACAAGGTCCTGGACCACTACGAGAATCCCCGCAACGTCGGCTCCTTCGGCAAGGAAGAGGAGGGCGTGGGCACCGGCATGGTGGGTGCGCCCGCCTGTGGCGACGTGATGAAGCTGCAGATCAAGGTCAACAAGGACGGTATCATCGAGGATGCCAGGTTCAAGACCTACGGCTGCGGCTCGGCGATCGCGTCCTCCTCCCTGGTCACCGAGTGGGTGAAGGGCAAGACGGTGGATCAGGCGCTGGAGATCAAGAACACCCAGATCGCCGAGGAACTAGCGCTGCCGCCGGTGAAGATCCACTGTTCCATCCTGGCGGAGGACGCCATCAAGGCGGCCGTCGCCGATTACAAGAAGAAGCACCTACCGCCCGACCAACATGAACTTTGAGGCAGAGATTATGGCTATCACGCTCACGGAAAAAGCGGCAAAACATGTCACCAACTTCATCGCCAAGCGCGGCAAGGGCATCGGCCTGCGCCTGGGTGTCAAGACCTCCGGCTGCTCGGGTATGTCCTACAAGCTCGAATACGCCGACGACGTCCAGCCCGACGATGTGGTGTTCGAGAGCCACGGCGTCAAGGTGGTGGTGGACCCCAAGAGCCTGCCCTACATCGACGGCACGGAACTGGATTTCGCCCGCGAAGGCCTGAACGAAGGGTTCAAGTTCAACAACCCGAACGTCAAGGACAGCTGCGGCTGCGGCGAGAGCTTCAACGTGTGATAGCCGCGGGGCTGACGAACGGTCCCCTCGCCCCCCGATCGATGGCGTCTCAACTTACCGAGGATTTCTTTGTCCTTTTCGGCCTGAAGCCCGCTTTCAAGCTGGACGCCGTGGCGCTGGAAGCGGCCTATCGTGACGTGCAGTCCCGCGTCCACCCCGACCGCTACGCCCATCTGCCGGAGGGCGACCGGCGCCTGTCCATGCAGGTGGCGGCGCGGGTGAATGAGGCTTACCGCACCCTGCGCAATCCGCTCGCCCGCGCGCGCTATCTGCTGCAGTTGGCGGGAGTGGATGCGGCCCACGAAAGCAATACCGCCATGTCCCCCGAGTTCCTCATGGAGCAGATGGAATGGCGCGAGGCCGTGGCCGAGGCGCGGGAGGGCAATGACCTGCACGGGCTGGAGAAGCTGCACGTGCGCCTGCGGCAGCAGGCGGACGAGCTGTACCGCGAGGTGGAGCGCAACCTGGACGAGAACAAGGACTACGAGCAGGCGGCCGAAGCCGTGCGCCGCCTGATGTTCATCGAAAAAATCCAACACGAAATCGACGAGGCGCTGGCAGCCCTCGACCACTGATGGCTCTATTGCAGATATCCGAACCGGGCATGTCCACCGCGCCCCATCAGCACCGGCTGGCGGTGGGCATCGATCTGGGCACCACCAATTCCCTGGTGGCCACGGTGCGCAACGGCATGGCCGTGGTGCTGAACGACGAGCACGGGCGGGCCCTGCTGCCCTCCATCGTGCGCTACCGGGCCGACGGTACGGTGGACGTGGGCTATGCCGCCCAGGCGGCCCAGGCCAGCGACCCGCGCAACACCATCGTCTCGGTGAAGCGCTTCATGGGCCGCGGCCTGCACGATGTGGCCCACATCGAGACCATGCCCTACGATTTCGTCGATGCCGAAGGTATGGTGCGGCTGCGCACCGCGGCGGGCGTCAAGAGCCCGGTGGAAGTGTCGGCGGAGATCCTCAAGGTCCTGCGCGCGCGCGCCGAGGCCAGCCTGGGCGGCGAACTGGTGGGGGCAGTGATCACCGTGCCGGCCTATTTCGACGACGCCCAGCGCCAGGCCACCAAGGACGCCGCCAGGCTGGCCGGCCTCAACGTGCTGCGCCTGCTCAACGAACCCACCGCCGCCGCCGTCGCTTACGGCCTGGACAACGCCTCCGAAGGCGTCTACGCGGTCTATGACCTGGGCGGCGGCACCTTCGACATTTCGATCCTCAAGCTGTCGCGTGGCGTGTTCGAAGTGCTTGCCACCAACGGCGACGCCTCCCTGGGTGGCGACGACTTCGACCAGCGCGTCTATTGCTGGATTCTCGACAACGCCCACATCAGCCCGCCCGGCGCCGAGGACACCCGGCGCCTGCTGCTCGCCTCGCGCGAGGTGAAGGAACTGCTGACCAGCCACGACGAGGCGCCCATCCATGCGCGCCTCACCTCGGGCGAGACGGTGGACCTGGTGCTGACGGCGGACACGTTCGCCGAGATCACCAGGACGCTGGTAAGCAAGACCCTGGCGCCCACGCGCAAGGCGTTGCGCGATGCCGGGCTCACGGCGGACGACATCAAGGGGGTGGTGATGGTCGGCGGCGCCACGCGCATGCCCCAGATCCAGCGGGCCTGCGCGGAGTTCTTCCGCCAGGAGCCGCTCACCAATCTCGACCCGGACAAGGTGGTGGCGCTGGGCGCGGCCATGCAGGCCAACGTGCTGGCCGGCAACCGCGCCTCCGCCGACGAGTGGTTGCTGCTGGACGTGATCCCCCTGTCCCTGGGACTGGAGACCATGGGCGGCCTGGTCGAGAAGATCATCCCGCGCAATTCCACCATCCCCATCGCCAAGGCGCAGGATTTCACCACCTTCAAGGACGGCCAGACGGCCATGAGCTTCCACGTGGTGCAGGGGGAGCGGGAACTGGTATCCGACTGCCGCTCGCTGGCGCGCTTCGAGCTGCGCGGCATTCCGCCCATGGTGGCGGGCGCGGCGCGCATCCGCGTCACCTTCCAGGTGGATGCGGACGGGCTGCTGTCGGTATCGGCCCGGGAGATGACTTCCGGCGTCGAGGCTTCCATCACCGTGAAGCCGTCCTACGGCCTGTCCGACGACGAGATCGCCACCATGCTGCGCGACTCCATGGACCACGCCGGCGACGACATGCATGCGCGGGCGCTGCGCGAGCAGCAGGTGGAAGCGCGCCGGCTCATCGAGGCCACCGAGGCGGCGCTGGCAGAAGACGGCGAGCTGCTGTCACCGGAAGAGCGCACCGAGGTGGACCGGGCCGTCATGGCGCTGCGTACTCTGGCCAACGGCAACGATCACCGGGCCATCAAGGCGGGCATCGATGCCCTCAACGCCGTTACCCGGGACTTCGCTGCCCGGCGCATGGACCGCAGCATCAAGAAGGCCCTGGCGGGCCACAAGATCATCGAATTCAAGGTTTGACATGACCCAGATCGTCGTACTGCCCCACGCGGAATTGTGCCCCGACGGCGCCGTGATCGAGGCCAAGCCGGGTGTGAGCCTGCTCGACAATCTGCTCGCCAACGGCATCGAGCTGGAGCACGCCTGCGAAAAGTCCTGCGCCTGCACTACCTGCCACGTGGTGGTGCGCGAGGGTTTCGGCTCCCTCGATCCGGCGCAGGAGCGGGAAGAAGACCTGCTCGACAAGGCCTGGGGCCTGGAACCCACGTCGCGTCTGTCCTGCCAGGCGGTGGTGAAGGAGACGCCGTTGGTGGTCGAGATACCGAAATACACCATCAACATGGTGAAGGAGGCAGCCAGGAAATGAAATGGACCGATACGCGCCAGATCGCCATTGCGCTCGCCGACAGCCGCCCCGACGTGGACCCGCGCTACGTGCGCTTCACCGACCTCATGCAGTGGGTGATGGCCCTGGAAGGCTTCAACGACGACCCCAAGCACTGCGGCGAGAAGATTCTCGAGGCGATCCAGATGGCGTGGATCGAGGAAGTCGAATAATCCCCGTGTTGTCGGGCTGAAGCCGGACCTACGGTGCCGCCGCCACGATCGGATTGCGACCCAGGGAATCGCAGCGGCCCGGGTCGGGGGTGCCGATCTGGCTGGTGAGGGGCGACAGCACTGGCGCCAGCATCTTCAGGATCTGTGCCGTCAGGCCGCTGGTGAATTTGTAGTTGCCGGCGTCGGGGCCGCGCACATTTCCACCAGCCATAACAACAGCGGATGGACCCGCGCCAGGTAGCCGCGGCCGGTCAGGCTGTAGCGGCTGCGCTCGTAGTCCGTGTATAGGGCGACGATTTCCTCCAGGGGGGTGCTCCGCCTTGGGCAGAGGGCGCTGCAGGTATTCGGCGCCCTCCCGGTCGGCAAAGCGGGTGAGATATTCCTGGCGCACGGGATCCTGCGGGTCCTCCAGGAAGCCGGTGCTGGAATCGGGCAGGTTGAACATATAGTGGCGCACCACGTCGCGCATCAGCCGGATGCACACCAGGTTTACCGAGCGGCGCAGGGCTTCGCGCACCGTGAGCACGCGCCCGTTGTCTTCCGGCTCGAAGTTCTGGAAGTGGTGCAGCCCGCCGCCGGTGAAGAAGCCCTCATAGGGGCGGGCGGAGTAGCGGCGCTCCATGGCGGCCCGATGAACTGGGGCAGGTCGGCGTAGCCCAGGCGGTGATTTTCGGTCAGTTTGATTTCGCGCTCAATCCAGTACGTGGGACAGCAGGCCGTCGGCGAGTTTGGGCTCGAACCAGGTGGATTTGGGCGGCATCACCCTGCCCGCGTCGGCCACCGCCATGAGGTCTTCCATGCGCGTGGGGAACAGGGCGAAGGCCACGGCCATCTCGCCCGAATCCACGCGCCGCTCCAGCTCCTCCAGCCCGCGGATGCCGCCGACGAAGTCGATGCGCTTGTCGCGGCGCGGATCGCCGATGGCGAGCACGGGCGCCAGCAGGTGATCCTGCAGCAGACTCACGTCCAGGCGCGCCACGGGATCGTCGGCAGGCACGAACCGGGGATGGATGGCGAGGCGGTACCAGCGCCCCCCCAGGTACATGCCGTACTCGCCGGAGCGCGAGGGCTTGAACCGGCCGGCTTCCGCCCGTACCTCGAAGCGCTCGCCGATCCGCGTCAGCAGTTGCTCTTCCGACAATCCGTGCAGATCCTTCACCACGCGGTTGTAGTCCATGATGCGCATCTGGTGGTGGGGAAAGATCACCGCCAGGAAGTACTCGTGCGCGTCCGTGCCCGCGCGGCCCCGCCGGGCGGCGGCGACGCGCGAGGCGGCGGCCGAGCGGTGATGGCCGTCGGCGATGTAGAGCGCGGGCAGGGCGTCGAAGTCCTCGCCCAAAATGGTGATGGCGTCGGCGCCATGGATGGTCCAGATCTGATGCCGCACCCCGTCATCGGCCACCACGTCCATGTCGGGCGTGCCGGCGGTGGCGGCGGCGATCACCGCGTCGATGTGTGGCGCCGGCGGGTAGGCCAGGAGCACCGGGCCGGTCTGGGCGTTCAGCGCCTCGATCTGGCGCACCCGGTCGTCCTCCTTGTCGGGGCGGGTGAACTCGTGCTTGCGGATGCGGTTCTCGTCATAGGCCGCCACGGACGCCGTGGCGACCAGCCCCGTCTTGCCGTGGCTGCCCATGGTCAGGCGGTAGGCGTAGTAGCAGGGCGCTGCGTCCCGCTGCAGGACGCCCGCCTTCATCATCGCGGCCAGGTTCTCCGCGGCCTTGGCGTACACCGCGGGCGAATAAGGGTCGGTTCCGGGCGGCAGGTCGATCTCCGCCTTGGAGATGTGCAGGAAGCTCCACGGCCGGCCGGCGGCCCGCTGCCGGGCCTCCTCGGTGGACAGCACGTCGTAGGGGGGCGCGGCGACTTGAGCGGCGTAACCGAGAGCCGGGCGCAGGGCGGCGAAGGGGCGTATCAGAGGCATTGTCGTTGGATGTTCGGTTTCGGGGTTGAGGTTGGGGGCAGCCGTGTCCTTGCGGTCAGACGCGCAGCTTGAGACTTTCCCTGACCGGCAGGATGTCCTTGAGCACATTGCGCGCCTTGCGCACGATCAACTTGGTGGTGCGCCAGTCGATGCAGGGGTCGGTGACCGAACAGCCATATTTCAGGCGCGACGGGTCGGCCGGGATGGGCTGGTTGCCCGCTTCGATGTTGCTCTCGAGCATGAGGCCGACGATGGACTGGTTGCCCTCGCGGATCTGGTGCACGCAGTCGGACATCACCAGGGGCTGCAGGGTGTGGTCCTTGAGGGAATTGGCGTGGGAGCAGTCCACCACCACGTTCGCCGGCAGCTTGGCCTTGGCCAGGGCCTTCTCCACCATGCAGATGCTCACGGTGTCGTAGTTGGGGCGGCCGCCGCCGCCGCGCAGCACCACGTGGCCGTAGGCATTGCCGCGGGTGCGCACGATGGCCGACTGGCCCATGCGGTTGACGCCCAGGAAGCTGTGGGGGAGCGAAGCGGAGCGGATGGCGTTGATCGCCACCTCGATGTCGCCGTCGGTGCCGTTCTTGAAGCCCACCGGGGTGGACAGGCCGCTCGCCATCTCCCGATGGGTCTGGGATTCCGAGGTGCGGGCGCCGATGGCCGTCCACGACACCAGATCGCCCAAGTACTGGGGCGAGATGGGGTCCAGGGCCTCGGTGGCGGCGGGCAGGCCCAGTTCGGCTACCTGCATGAGAAAGGCGCGCGCCTTCTGCATGCCTTCCTCGATGTGGAAGGAGTCGTCCATGTAGGGATCGTTGATGAAGCCCTTCCAGCCGGTGACGGTGCGCGGCTTCTCGAAATAGACGCGCATCACCAGGTAGAGGGTGTCCTGCACTTCGGAGGCCAAGCGTTTGAGGCGCTGGGCATAGTCGTAGCCGGCGATCGGGTCGTGGATGGAGCAGGGCCCCACGATCAGGAAGATGCGCGGGTCCTTGCGGTCCAGGATGGCCTTGATGGTTTCGCGTCCCTGGAACACCGTTTCGGCCGCCGTTTCCGTCAGCGGCACGCGGTCGTGAATCTCCTGCGGCGATGGCATGAGATCGAACTGCGCGATGTTCAGGTTTTCCATCGGCATGCGGTTCATGATTTCTCCCTCACTTGCGAATTCTTGGCGGTCAACTCCGCCATCAGCCGGCGCACGGCGGCGACGCGCTCCTGCAGGCCCGGGGTCGCGTGGCGCCAGGCCAGGCGGTCGGGGCCCATGAGCTTATAGTCCCGGTTGCGCTGGATCAACTCGATGATGCGCATGGGCTCCACGGGCGGGTTGGGCACGAATTGGAACAGGATCTGGCTCTCGGCGGCGTCGATCCTGGCTATCCCCAAGGGTTTGGCCAGGATGCGCAGGCGGTGGGTTTCCACCAGCGCCCGGGCGGCCGGCGGCAGCTCGCCGAAGCGGTCGATCAGCTCCTCCTGCAGCAGGCGCAGCTCGTCCTCGTCGTCGCAGTTGGCCAGGCGCTTGTACAGGGTCAGGCGCTCGTTGGTGTCGCTGCAATAATCGCTGGGCAGTAGCGCCGGGGTGTGCAGGTTGATCTCGGAAGTAACGCCCAGGGGCTGGGTCAGGTCCGGCTCCCGGCCTTCCTTGAGGGCCTTCACCGCGGCGTTGAGCATGGCGGTGTACAGGTTGAAGCCCACCTCCTGGATTTCACCGCTCTGGGCCTCACCCAGCACCTCGCCGGCGCCGCGGATCTCCAGGTCGTGCATGGCCAGGAAGAAGCCCGAGCCCAGCTCCTCCATCATCTGTATCGCCTCCAGGCGACGTGCCGCCTGGGCCGTGGGCTTGGCGTGGGGATCGGTGAGCAGGTAGGCATAGGCCTGGTGGTGGGAGCGCCCCACGCGCCCGCGCAACTGGTGCAGTTGGGCCAGGCCGAACTTGTCGGCGCGGTTGATGATGATGGTGTTGGCATGGGGATTGTCGATGCCCGTCTCGATGATGGTGGTGCACAGGAGCAGGTTGTGGCGCTGCTGGGTGAATTCGCGCATCACCCGCTCCAGCTCCCGCTCCGGCAACTGGCCGTGGCCCACGACGATGCGCGCTTCCGGCAGCAGCCGGGCCAGGCGTTCGCGCATGTTCTCGATGGTTTCCACCTCATTGTGCAGGAAGTACACCTGGCCGCCGCGCTTGAATTCCCGCAGCACCGCCTCGCGCACCACGCCCTCGGAATAGCCCATGACGAAGGTCTTGATGGCCAGGCGCTTCTGGGGCGCCGTGGCGATGACCGAGAAATCGCGCAGGCCTTCCAGGGACAGCCCCAGGGTGCGCGGGATGGGCGTGGCGGTGAGGGCCAGCACATCCACCTCGGCGCGCAGGGCCTTCAGCGCCTCCTTCTGGCGCACACCGAAACGGTGCTCCTCGTCGATGATCACCAGCCCCAGGCGGGCGAACTGCACGTCCTTCTGCAGCAGGCGGTGGGTGCCGATGACGATGTCTACCCGCCCCTCGGCCAGGTCCCTGATGGCTGCCGCCTGTTCCTTGGCGGAGCGGAAGCGCGACAGCTCGACGATGCGCACCGGCCAGTCGGCGAAGCGGTCCGAGAAGGTCTGGAAGTGCTGCTCCGCCAGCAGGGTAGTGGGGGCGAGCACCGCCACCTGCTTGCCGCCGGCCACGGCGATGAAGGCTGCGCGCAGGGCCACTTCCGTCTTGCCGAAGCCCACGTCGCCGCACACCAGGCGGTCCATGGGGCGGCCCGACTGCATGTCCTGCACCACCGCGGCGATGGCGGCGGCCTGGTCGGGCGTTTCCTCGAAGCCGAAGCCGTCGGCGAAGGCTTCCAGGTCGTGGGAGCGGAACTCGAACACGTGGCCGGCACGCGCCGCCCGCTGAGCGTAGAGGGCCAACAGCTCGGCGGCGGTGTCGCGCACCTGCTGGGCGGCCTTCCTCTTGGCCTTGTCCCACTGGCCGCTGCCCAGGCGGTGCAGTTCCACCAGCTCGGGCTGCGTGCCACTGTAGCGGCTGATCACCTGCAGTTGGGACACGGGCACGTAGAGCTTGTCACCACCCGCATATTCCAGGTGCAGGAATTCGTTCTCCCCTTCCCCCAGGTCCAGGCGCACCAGCCCCAGATAGCGGCCGATGCCGTGGCTCTCATGCACCACCGGGTCGCCGATCTTGAGCTCGGTGAGATCCCGCAGCCAGGCGTCCACCGTGGCGCGGCGCGCCTCGACACGCCGGCCGCGGGGGCGGGCGGTGGCGGTGTACAGCTCGTTCTCGGTGATGACCGCCAGGCCCGCATCCGGCACCAGGAAGCCGCTGGACAGGGGCCCCACGGTGAGCACGAATGCCTCGGGCGCCGCCAGGGCCGCGGCGAAATCGGGCGCCTGGGCGGGACGCAGGCCGTACTCGGCGAAGTACTGCAGGATGGTCTCGCGCCGTCCCGGCGATTCGGCCACCACCAGGGTGCGGCCGCCATGGGCGGCGAGGAAGGCTTTCAGCCGCGCCAACGGATCTTCCGCGCGCCGCTCCACCGCGACCTCGGGCAGGGGAGTAGCGGGCGCGTCCGCCGCCGGTGCCCCCTCCGGCACATGCAGGCGCGGGAAAGCCCTCAGGCGCGAGAAGAACTCCTCCTCGTCCAGGAACAGGGCCTCGGGAGGCAGCAGGGGCCGGCTGCGGTCGCCCTTGAGCAGGTTGTAGCGGGACCGGGTGTCCTGCCAGAAATCCCGGATCGCGTCGTTTACCGCATGGTGCGTCACCACCACCGCCGGGGGCGGCAGGTAGTCGAACAGCACCGCCGTGTGGTCGAAGAACAGGGGCAGGTAATACTCGATGCCGGCGGGCGCGATGCCGTTGCTCACATCCTTGTAGATGGACGAGCGCGACGGGTCGCCCTCGAAGGTCTCGCGAAAGCGGCTGCGGAAGCGCGTGCGCCCCGCCTCGTCGATGGGGAACTCGCGCGCCGGCAGCAGGCGGATCTCCTGCACCGGGTAGACCGTGCGCTGGGTGTCCACGTCGAAGGTGCGGATGGACTCGATCTCGTTGTCGAACAGGTCGATGCGATAGGGCAGGGCGGAGCCCATGGGAAAGAGGTCGATGAGCCCGCCGCGTACACTGTATTCGCCGGGCGACACCACCTGGGTGACGTGGTGATAGCCGGCCAGGGTCAGTTGGGCGCGCAGGGCGTCCCCGTCCAGGCGCGTGCCCTGCTTCAGGAAGAAGGTGTGGGCCGCCAGATACTCGGGCGGCGGCAGGCGGTAGAGCGCCGTCGAGGCGGGAATCAGGGCGATGTCGCAGCCGCCCCGGGTGATCTCGTACAGGGTCGCCAGGCGCTCGGACACCAGGTCCTGGTGGGGCGAGAAGCTGTCGTAGGGCAGGGTTTCCCAGTCGGGCAGGAGGTGCACCCGCAGCTCGGGCGCGAACCAGGCGATCTCTTCCAGCAGGCGCTGGGCGTCCAGCGGGTTGGCGGTGATCACGGCCAGCAGACGGCCGCGGGCGGTAACGGCCGTCTGCGCCAGGACCAGGGCATCGGCCGAGCCGGCGAGCGCAGGCAGGTCCCGGCGCGACCCGGCACCGGGAAACGACAAAGACGCGAGCTGCGCGAGCAGCGCGGTATTCGCTTCTGCCATGGGAGAGACTGCGGAAGGGGCTTGGCGCAAAAACATAGATTATAAATGATGCGGCCCTTCCGCCCGAGCGTTACGCTTTTCGGGGGGGGCGCCGGCGCCTTCGATGACTTGTCGGTGACGCCCTCATTGTAGTATTTTGGACCTCTTTATCCTGATTAAGAGCGGCCCGTGATCCTGACGCGCACCAGCCAGTACGCCATCCAGGCCCTGATCTACATCGCCACCCAGCCGCCCGGCGCGCCGGTGCTCAATCGC
>DYIB01000022.1 GCA_020723855.1 Uliginosibacterium gangwonense | reverse complement strand
CTGGAAACAGGCTGAATTGTTCTGATGTCACAGGGTTACGAAATTCTCAATAGGTGGCAGGCGTAGAAGTCCCACGTCGCCCGGGGATCGCGCCGATCGTCATAAACCCTGTCGCCGACGCGCACGGCAATGGGCATCACCACGATGTTGTTTTCCTCGATAAACGATTTCGGCAGGTCGCACGCCGAATCCACCACCACTCCTATCCTCATGCCCGTTCCTCCTTTGCCAGCCTGACCAGCCATGCCGCTGTCTTTGCTGCCCGCCGCGGCTCAGGTATTCAGTGTTGTTGTCCCGTCAGCCTCGCGCGTCATGGCCGCCTCAGCAGGCCTCGACCAGCATGGCGCCGCCCTGGCCGCCGCCGATGCAGATGGCGGCGATGCCCTTCCTGCCGCCGGTACGGCGCAGCACATGGGTCAGGTGCAGCACGATGCGGGTGCCCGAGGCGCCGACGGGATGGCCCAGGGCGATGGCACCGCCGTCCACGTTCAGCTTGTCCTGATCGAGGGTGCCGAGGGCGCCGTCCAGGCCCAGTTGGCTGCGGCAGTAGTCGGCATCCTGCCAGGCGGCGATGCAGGCCAGCACCTGGGCGGCGAAGGCCTCGTTGATCTCCCAGGCGTCCAGGTCGTTGAGGCCCAAGCCGTGGCGCCGCAGGATGGGCGTGGCGGCATGCACCGGGCCCAGGCCCATTTGCGCCGGATCGAGGCCGGCCCACCGGGCGTCGCTGATGCGCGCCAGGGGCTGCAGGCCGTGGCGCGCCACTGCCTCTTCGGAAGCGAGGATCAGCCAGGCGGCGCCGTCGGTGATCTGGGAACTGTTGCCGGCGGTGATGTTGCCGTACTTGGGGTCGAAGTAGGGTTTGAGCTTGGCCAGCCCCGCCAGCGAGGAATCGCGGCGCACGCCGTCGTCGGCGCCATAGACCTTGCCGTCCCGGTCCAGCAGGGGCACGATCTCCCCGAAATGGCCAGCATCCTGGGCCGCCGCCACGCGCCGGTGGCTGCGCACCGAGAAGGCATCCATCTGCTGCCGGTCGATGCCGAAGCGCCAGGCCAGGTTCTCCGCGGTCTGGCCCATGGACAATCCCACCACCGGATCGGTCAGTCCCTTGAGCAGACCGATCACCGGCGTCAGCAGCGCCGCGGGCTTGAGCCTGAGGAAAGCCCGGACTTTCTCGCCCAGGGTCTTGGCCATGGCGAGCTGGGCGAACCACAGCACCATGGCGTCGGAATAGAGCAGTGGCGCCCGCGACAGGGCGTCCACGCCTCCCGCCAGCACCAGGTGCGAGCGGCCCGAGTGGATGTTGGCGATGGCCGAGTCCAGGGCCTGCATGCCCGAGGCGCAGTTGCGCATGACGGTCCAGCCGGGAACCTTGTGGCCACAGCCGAGCCGCAGCGCCACCACGCGCCCGATGTTCACCTCGTCGGCACCGGGGCTGGCGCAGCCCAGGATCACTTCGTCCAGTTGGTCCGGCGCGAAGGACTGGCGCGCCAGAAGGGCGCGGCCCGCGGCGGTGGCGAGATCGCCGGCGGAAAACGGGCCGGGGGCGTTGCGCGCCTTGAGGAAGGGGGTGCGTGCGCCATCGACGATATAAACGGGCTTGAAATTCATGGAAATCTTCTCCCAGTCATTGTTCCGCCGGCGGCACCTTGGTGATGGTGCCCAGCGCGGTGGCGGTGAGCATCTCGGCTCCTTCGCGCAGCACGAACACGTCGCAGCGGCAGGTGGCCTGGTTGCGGCCGGCATGGACGGTGTGGGCGCGGGCGATCAGCTCGCTGCCCACCGAGGGACGCACATAGGAAATCTTGAACTCGGCCGTCAGGCAGTTGCCCAGCATGGAGCCGCCGGCGAACGTGAGGGCGTTGTCCGCCGCGTACGAGATCACGCCCCCATGGGCGAAACCGTGCTGCTGCTTCAGTTCCGGCCGCAGGGGGATGCGGATCTCGGCAATGCCGGGCTCCAGCCGCGTAAGCTGGGCGCCGAGCAGCACGCTGAAGGGTTGGGAAGCGAGTACCCGCCGGCCCATTTGAACCAGATCGCTCATTCTGCCTCCTGTCCGGGATGGGTCGAACGGCGGGAATCCGCACCGCGCCGGATTCCCGCCTCGTTTGCTAGGCTGCGGCGCGGCGCGGGGAGGGCGCGTCCTCGTCCGTCCTGGCCTGCAGACCGAGATCGAAGGGGAAGTCGTCCACCTGGATGACCCGGGCGCGCAGCTCGTGGGCGCGGGCGAGCAGGGCGTGTTCCTGTATGGTGATGACGCCCCGCTCCAGCGCCGACTTGACCAGCTCGGCCTCAGTTCGGCCGCCGACGGAGCCCGCCTTGGCGGCGGCGCGGATCCTGGCCTCGACCGCCTCCGCCTGCAGCGTGGCCTCCAGGGCCAGTTCGATCGCGCCCACGGGATCGCTTTCCACCCGGTCGATGAACATGCCGGCGGTGAGGCGATCGCGCGTGGCCGAAGGTTCGATGAGCAAGTCCGCCACCTGGCCGCCCAGCTTGTCCGAGGGCACCACGTAGGGTCGACCCAGGGGGAAGATGACAGCGCGCAGCAGCGCCGCGGCCAGCTTGCTCGGGTAGTTGGAGACGACGCCCTCGAAGGCGTTCTGGGCCTTGAACATGGAATCCCAGATGGCCCAGTGCATGAGCGGCGCATCGGCCTGCTGGCGCCCTTCCGCCTCGTAGCGCTTGAGCACCGCCGAGGACAGGTACATGAGGGACAGGATGTCGCCCAGACGCGCCGACAGTTTTTCCTTGCGCTTCAGGTCGCCGCCCATCACCGCCATGGAGATGTCGGCGAGGAAGGCGAAGGCTGCCGAGAAGCGCGTGAGCTGCTGATAATAGCGCCGCGTCTGCGGCGCCACCCCGGCCGGCACGCGGACAAAGCGGGAGCCGGTCAGGCCCATCACCAGGGCGCGGGCGCCGTTGGAGACGGTGAAGCCGATATGGGAGAACAAGGCTTCGTCGAAATCGCGCAGGGCCTTGGCCCGGTCCGCCTCGTTGGCGGCGTGCATTTCCTTCAGCACGTAGGGATGGCAGCGGATGGCCCCCTGGCCGAAGATGATCAGGCTGCGCGTCAGAATGTTGGCGCCTTCCACGGTGATGCCGACGGGGATCTGCTGGTAGGCGCGGCCCATGAAGTTGTTGGGGCCGAGGCAGATGCCCTTGCCGCCCAGGATGTCCATGGCATCGTTGATGGACTGGCGCGCCCGCTCCGTCACGTGGTACTTGACGATGGCCGAGACCACCGAGGGCTTCTCACCCAGGTCGATGGCGCCGGCAGTCATCACCCGGGCCGCGTCGCACAGGTAGAGGTTGCCGCCCATGCGCGCCAGGGGTTCCTGGATGCCCTCGAACTTGCCGATGGGCGTCTTGAACTGGCTGCGCACCCGCGCATAGCCGCCCGTGGCGCGCACCGCCAGCTTCTGCATGCCGGTATTGGAGCCGGGCAGGGAGATGGAGCGGCCGGCGGCCAGGCATTCCATCAGCATGCGCCAGCCCTGACCCGCCATCCTGGGGCCGCCGATGATGAACTCCAGCGGCATGAACACGTCGCGCCCGCGGGTCGGACCGTTGTGCCACACGGCGTTGAGCGGGAAATGGCGGCGGCCGATTTCCACGCCCGGGTGACTGGTGGGCACCAGGGCGCAGGTGATGCCGATGTCCTCGTCGCGGCCCAGCAGCCGGTCCGGATCGTAGAGGCGGAAGGCCAGGCCCAGCACCGTGGCGACGGGGGCCAGCGTGATGTAGCGCTTGTCCCAGGTGACGCGCATGCCGATCACTTCCCTGCCCTGCCACAGGCCCTTGCACACCACCCCCGTGTCGGGGATGGAGGCGGCATCGGAACCGGCCCACGGGCTGGTGAGCGCGAAGCAGGGGATTTCCAGGCCCTTGGCCAGGCGCGGCAGATAGTGGTTCTTCTGCTCTTCGGTGCCGTAGTGCAGCAGCAGCTCCGCCGGACCCAGGGAATTGGGCACCATGACCGACACCGCCGGCGCGCTGCTGCGGGTGGACAGCTTGGTGATCACCTGGGAGTGGGCATAGGCGGAGAACTCCAGGCCGCCGTACCTCTTCGGGATGATCATGCCCAGGAAGCCCTTGTCCTTGATGTACTGCCACACGTGCTGCGGCATGTCGTGGAGGTAGTGGGAGGTCTCCCAGTCGTGGGACATGCGGCACAGCTCTTCCACCTCGTTGTCCAGGAAGGACTGCTCCTCGGGCGTGAGCCGGGGCTGGGGATAGGCCAGCAGCTTGTTCCAGTCGGGCCGGCCGGCGAACAGTTCGCCTTCCCACCACACCGTGCCCGCTTCCAGCGCCTCGCGCTCGGTCTGGGACATCTGGGGCAGGATCTTCCTGTAGGCGGCAAAAATGGGCCGCGTCACCAAGTTGCGGCGCAGCGGCTTCACGTTGAGCACCGCCATGGGCAGCAGATAGAGGGCGAACACCGTGTAAGTCGCCGCCGCCGGCCAGCCCCCCAGCCAGGCAAGACCGGCGATGTAGGCGGCGCCCGCGGCGGTCCACGCCGCCAGGGGCGCGCGCCTATAGGCCAGCGCCAGCGCGGCGCCGGGCAGAGTCAATAACAATAGCCAAACCATGTTGGTCTCCTTTCCAGTATTCAGTCCGCCTGGCGCGGCTTCTTGTCGGCCTTGACCGCCTTCTCGGGTTTCGCCGCCGGCTCCGGCAGGGGCGCCCGCAGGCCTCCGATGAGGAAGGGCATGAGCCGCCGCGCCAGGGCGCCGGGATCGTTCTCGTCGAGCTGGCAATCGGTGAGCAACTTCAGGGCGTCGATGCCGGAGATGGCATAGGCCATGGCGCCGAGCATGAAGTGGAAGCGCCACAGGATCTCTTCCCGCGGCACGTCCGGCAGCGCCTTGAACAGCGCCGCCTTGAAGCGCTCCACCACCGACTCGTATTCCTCCGCCAGGAAGGTGCGGATGAACTCGCTCGGCTCCGAATACGTGCGGCCCAGCAGGCGCATGAAGGTGTGGCCGCCGTGCTGCTCGTCCGCCGCCATGCGCAGCGCCACGCCGAAGAAGGCCTCGACGATGAGGTGGGGCTTGACCGGGGCGCCGCCCGCCTCCCGCTCCAGCTCGTCGAGCACGCGCAGGCGCTCGTGGTTGAGCCAGGTCAGCCGGCGCCGGAACACCTCCTGGATGAGCGCTTCCTTGCTGCCGAAGTGGTAGTTGACCGAGGCCAGATTGACCCTCGCCCGGCTGGTGATCATGCGCGTCGACGTCCCGTCGAAGCCGTAGAGGGTGAACAACTCCTCTGCGGCATCCAGGATGCGCTCGCGCGTGTCGGCCTGTTGCCGGGGCTCCGCTACCGTCGTCGTAACCATGTCAGAAAACGCTCGTTTCAAACATTTGTTTAAATCATACGACGCTGCGCCGGCGTGTCAAGGAGCAAATTATTGAGAATTACATAATATCGTGACGCCGTTCGAAATCCCTCCTGTCCTCCCTTTGCAAAGGGAGGAACCCGCTAAAGGCCGTTCGCAGCAGGTTCCCCTCTTTGGCAAAGAGGGGACAGGGGAGATTTTCGATCCGGCTCGCTTTCGTCACATGGTTACGTAAGGATCAATAGGCAGCAATCTCTAATGGTGCGCTGCGTCAGCGTGCCGCCGGACGAAGGCCGGCGTCCGGTGCTCATGTCCATTAGAATGAGGGCCATGCGTTACGCAACTGCAAAAGCCCTGCCCACCCCCGCCACGGGCGAGCGCCATGACTGGCACACCGTCCGTACCCTGTTCCCCTACATCTGGCGCTACCGGGGCCGCGTCCTGTTCGCCCTGGCCTGCCTGATCGCCGCCAAGGTCGCCAACGTGGGCGTGCCCCTGGTTTTCAAGAAGATGGTGGATTACCTCACCCTGCCGGCGGGCGCACCCGCCCTGACGCCGGCCCAGAGCGCACTGGTGGTGCCGATAGTCCTGCTGGCGGCCTACGGGGCGCTGCGCTTCGCCACGTCGATGTTCACCGAGCTGCGGGAGATCATCTTCACCCGGGTGACGCAGCAGGCGGTGCGCAACATCTCGCTGCAGGTGTTCCGCCACCTGCACGCCCTGAGTCTCCGATTCCACCTGGAGCGCCAGACGGGCGGGCTCACGCGCGACATCGAGCGCGGCACGCGCTCCATCGGCAGCCTGATCAGCTACACCATCTACAGCATCCTGCCCACCCTGGTGGAAATCAGCCTGGTGCTGGGCATCCTGCTGGCCCAGTACGAGCGGACCTTCGCCCTCATCACCCTTTCGACCCTGGTGTGCTACATCGGGTTCACCGTCGCCGTCACCAACTGGCGCACCCACTTGCGCCGCGCCGCCAACGAATTGGACTCCCAGGCCAACAGCCGTGCCATCGACAGCCTGCTCAACTACGAGACGGTGAAGTATTTCAACAACGAGGACTACGAGGCGCGCCGCTACGACCAGCAGTTGCAGAAATGGGAGGCGGCCCAGGTGAGAAGCCAGGTGTCCCTGTCCTTCCTCAACATGGGTCAGGCGGGCATCATCGCCGCAGGCGTGACGCTGATGATGTGGCGCGCCACCGCGGGCGTGATCAATGGCACCATGACCGTGGGCGACATCGTACTGGTGAACGCCCTGCTCATCCAGCTCTACATCCCCCTCAACTTCCTGGGCGTGCTGTACCGGGAGATACGCCAGTCCCTCACGGACATCGAGCGCATGTTCGCCCTGCTGCAGCAGCACCGCGAGATCCAGGACGCGCCCGACGCCATCCCCCTGGTCGCCGGCCCCTGCGAGGTGCGTTTCGAGCGCGTGCAGTTCGGCTACGACAAGAAGCGCCAGATCCTGTTCGACGTGGACTTCGCCATCCCGGCCGGCGGCACCGTGGCCGTGGTGGGCCACAGCGGCTCGGGCAAGTCCACCCTGTCGCGCCTGCTGTTCCGCTTCTACGACGTGCAGGGCGGCGCCGTGAAGGTGAACGGCATCGACATCCGCCGCCTGACCCAGGCGTCCTTGCGCGCCGCCATCGGCATCGTGCCCCAGGACACGGTGCTGTTCAACGACACCATCTACTACAACATCCGGTACGGCCGCCCCGACGCCAGCCGCGACGAGGTGATCGCAGCGGCGCGCGCCGCCCAAATACACGACTTCATCGAATCCCTGCCCGACAAGTATGAAACCCGCGTGGGCGAGCGCGGCCTCAAGCTTTCCGGCGGCGAGAAGCAGCGCGTGGCCATCGCCCGGGCGCTGCTGAAGAACCCGCCCATCCTCATCTTCGACGAGGCCACCTCGGCGCTGGACTCCAAGACCGAGAAGGCCATTCAAGCGCAACTGGACCAGGTGGCGGTGGGCCGCACCACCCTGGTGATCGCCCACCGCCTGTCTACGGTCATGAACGCGGACGAGATCCTGGTGCTCGACGCCGGCCGCATCGTCGAGCGCGGTACCCACCGGGAGCTGCTGGAGCGGGAAGGCGCCTATGCCCAGATGTGGGCGCTGCAGCTCCAGGAACAGGAAGCGGAGGAGGAGCGCGCCGCGGCGTAAAGGCCCGGCTGCGCCGACCGCCAGCCACACCATGGAAATCAAATGGCTTGAAGACTTCCTGAGCCTCGCCGAAACCCGCAGCTTTTCCCGTTCGGCGCAACTGCGCCATGTCACCCAGCCGGCCTTCTCGCGCCGCATCAAGGCCCTGGAAGCCTGGCTGGGAACCGACCTGATCGACCGCAGTTGCTATCCCACGCGCCTGACGCCCACCGGCGAGGCCTTCAAGGCCCAGGCCAGCGCCATCCTGGCGCAGATGACTTCGGCCCGGGCGCTGGTACGCGGCCAGGCGCCCCTGCCGGAGGACGTGATCGAGTTCGCCGTGCCCCACACCCTGGCGCTGACCCTGTTCCCCCACTGGCTGGCCCGGGCCGAGAAGCGCTTCGGCAAGCTCAATTGCAAGCTGATCGCCGGCAATGTCCATGACGCAGAGATGGCCATGGTGGAGGGGGGGGATGCGATCCGCTCATGTGTTATCACCATATGCTTTTATTGCATAACGGCATGAGCAATCGGCATTGGCTTGTGCGGCGCGCAGGGGTATAGTCCGCCCCCATCCAAGCACAGCCGGCCCGAAGCATCGTGGACACCCGACTCGAGCATGACCTCCTGGGCGAACGCAAAGTCCCCGCCCAGGCCTACTGGGGCATTCATACCCTGCGTGCCCTGGAAAACTATCCCATCACCGGCAAACCGATAGGCAGCTACAGGGAGCTGGTGCGCGCCCTGGCCCTGGTCAAGCACGCCGCCGCCAAGGCCAACTGCGGCCTGGGCCTGCTGGACGAGGTGCGCTGCAAGGCCATCATCCAGGCCTGCGAGGAAATCGCCGCCGGGAGCCTGCACGACCAGTTCGTGGTGGACGTGATCCAGGGCGGCGCCGGCACGTCCACCAACATGAACGCCAACGAGGTCATCGCCAACCGGGCGCTGGAGATCCTCGGCCACAACAAGGGCGAGTACCGCCACCTGCACCCCATCGAGCACGTGAACATGAGCCAGAGCACCAACGACGTCTACCCGACGGCATTGCGCGTGGCGGCCTGCTTCGCCATCGAGAAGCTGCTGCTGGCCATGGGCGAGCTGCGCCAGGCCTTCGAAGCCAAGGCGGAGGAATTCCGCGACATCCTCAAGATCGGCCGCACCCAGCTCCAGGATGCGGTCCCCATGACGCTGGGCCAGGAATTCTCCGCCTACGCCGTCATGCTGGGCGAGGACGAGACGCGGCTGCGCGAAGCGCGCCGCCTGATCGTCGAGATCAACCTGGGCGCGACGGCCATCGGCACCGGCATCAATACCGATCCGCGCTACGCGCCGGCGGCGGTGCAATATCTGCGCGAGCTGTCCCACCTGCCCCTCATCCTGTCGCCCAACCTGGTGGAAGCTACCCAGGACACGGGCGCCTTCGTGCAGCTCTCCGGCGTGCTGAAGCGCATCGCCGTCAAGCTGTCCAAGACCTGCAACGACCTGCGCCTGCTCTCCAGCGGCCCCCAGGCCGGGCTGCACGAGATCAACCTGCCGCCGCGCGCCGCCGGCTCCAGCATCATGCCGGGCAAGGTGAACCCGGTGATCCCGGAGGTGTTCAACCAGATCGCCTTCGAGGTGGTCGGCAACGACGTCACCATCTCCATGGCCTCGGAAGCCGGACAGCTCCAGCTCAACGCCTTCGAGCCCATCATCGGCCACAGCCTGTTCAAGAGCATCCAGCACCTGGAGGCCGGCTGCCTGACCCTGGCGCGTAACTGCGTGGTAGACATCACCGCCAACCGGGAACTGCTGGCCGAGAGGGTGCGCACCTCGGCCGGCCTGGCCACCGCCCTCAATCCCTACATCGGCTACGAGAATGCCACCCGCGTCGCCCAGGAGGCCCTGCGCACGGGCCGGGGAGTGGCCGAACTGGTGCTGGAAATGGGGTTGATGGACAAGGAATCCCTGGAGGCCGTGCTGCAGCCGGAAGTGCTCACCGCGCCGCGCCGAGCCGTCGAATCCCTCAAGCCCCGCTGCGGGGGCGGCCCCAAGGGAAATTAGCCCCGCTTCGTGCTAGTCTTGTCGCCGCAGTTCGAGTTGCAACCATTAACACACACTCGCCAACAAGCACAAAGGAGACCTGACAATGTTTGCCAAACGACTGCTGACCTCGTTGATCGCCTGCGCGGTGGTTGCCGCGCCCGCCTACGCCCAGGAATTGACCGGGACGCTCAAGAAGATCAAGGACACCAATACCATCTCCCTGGGCCACCGGGAATCCTCGATTCCCTTCTCCTACTATGACGACAAGCAGCAAGTGGTGGGCTATTCCCACGAGATCATGCTGAAGGTGGTAGATGCCATCAAGCAGGAGCTGAAGCTGCCCAACCTGCAGATCAAGCTGATACCGGTCACCTCCCAGAACCGCATCCCCCTGGTGCAGAACGGTACGGTGGACATCGAGTGCGGTTCCACCACGAACAACACCGAGCGGCAGAAGCAGGTGGCCTTCTCCAACACCATCTTCATCATCGGCACGCGACTGCTGACCAGGAAGGATTCGGGCATCAAGGACTTCCCGGACCTGGCCGGCAAGACCGTCGTTACCACCGCCGGCACCACTTCCGAGCGCCTGATCCGCAAGATGAACGAAGAGAAGCAGATGAAGATGAACATCATCAGCGCCAAGGATCATGGCGAGTCCTTCCTCACCCTCGAGACGGGCCGTGCCGTCGCCTTCATGATGGACGATGCCCTGCTCTATGGCGAGATCGCCAAGGCGCGCAAGCCGGGCGACTGGCAAGTGGTGGGCACGCCTCAGTCGCGCGAAGCCTACGGCTGCATGATGCGCAAGGACGATCCCCAGTTCAAGAAGATCGTCGACGCCACCATCGCCAAGCTGCAGACTTCCGGCGAGATCAACGCCCTCTACAACAAGTGGTTCATGTCGCCGGTGCCGCCCAAGGGGCTGAATCTGAACTTCCCCATGAGCGATGACATGAAGGCGCTGCACAACAACCCCAACGACAAGGCCTACGAATAAGGGGCGAGTCGCACGAGAAGACGGAAGGCGGGTTCGCTCCCCTTCCGTCTTTTTTTGAACCCTGACTTGGGCTTCCATCATGAATTACAACTGGAACTGGGGAATCTTTCTGGCCCAGGTGCCCACCGGCGAGACCACCTATCTGGGCTGGCTGCTGTCCGGCCTGCAGATGACGGTGATGCTGTCCCTGTCCGCCTGGGTCCTGGCGCTAGCCTTGGGCTCCATCGTCGGCGTGCTGCGCACCGTGCCGGTCAAATGGCTGGCCGGCTTTGCTGCCGCCTATGTCGAGCTGTTCCGCAACATCCCACTGCTGGTGCAGTTGTTCATCTGGTATTTCGTGCTGCCGGAGATCCTGCCGGGGGGCACGGCCTTCAAGCAGATCAACCCGGTCGCCCAGCAGTTTCTCGCTTCCATGGTGTGCCTCGCCTTCTTCACCAGCGCCCGGGTCGCCGAACAGGTGCGCGCCGGCATCAACTCCCTGCCGCGCGGCCAGAAGAACGCCGGCCTGGCGCTGGGCTTCACGCTGCCCCAGACCTATCGCCATGTCATGGTACCGATGGCCTTCCGCATCATCGTGCCGCCGCTCACCTCCGAGTTCCTCAACATCTTCAAGAACTCGGCCGTGTGCTCGACCATCGGCCTGTTGGAGCTCGCCGCCCAGGGGCGCCAACTGGTGGATTACACCGCCCAGGCCTACGAGTCGTTCATCGCCGTCACGGTGCTCTACCTGCTGATCAACATGGTGGTCATGGCGGTCATGCGCCAGGTGGAGAAGCGCACGCGTGTGCCCGGCTATATCGGCGCAAAGTAGGGGGAAGCCATGTACGAGTACGATTGGAGTTCCATCCCCGGGGCGCTACCCTATCTGTGGGAGGGCATGAAGGTCTCCCTCGAGATCACCTTCGTCGCCATCGTCGCCGGCATCGTCTGGGGCACGCTGCTGGCCATGATGCGCCTGTCCAACCTCGGGCCCCTGTCCTGGTTCGCCGCCGGCTACGTGAACCTGTTCCGTTCCGTCCCGCTGGTAATGGTGCTGCTGTGGTTCTTCCTCATCGTGCCGCAGTTTCTGCGCGCCGTGCTGGGACTGGATCCGACCACGGATACGCGGCTGGCCTCGGCGATGGTCGGCTTCGCCCTGTTCGAGGCCGCCTATTACTCGGAGATCATCCGCGCCGGCATCCAGAGCGTGCCCAAGGGCCAGGTGGCCGCGGCCTATGCTCTCGGCATGACGTACGGCCAGGCCATGCGCCTGGTGATCCTGCCCCAGGCTTTCCGCAACATGGTGCCGCTGCTGCTCACCCAGGCCATCATCCTGTTCCAGGACACTTCCCTGGTGTACGTCAGCGCCCTGGCGGACTTCTTCGGCGCCGCCTACAAGGTCGGCGAGCGCGACGGGCGCCTGGTGGAGCTGCTGTTGTTCGCCGGCGCGGTCTACTTCGTGATTTGCTATTCCGCTTCCTATGTGGTGAAGCGGCTGCATCAAGGGAACGGCTCATGATCTCGATCAAGAACGTCAGCAAGTGGTATGGCGCCTTCCAGGTGCTGAAGGACTGTTCCACCGAAATCCAGAAGGGTGAGGTGGTGGTGGTGTGCGGACCGTCCGGCTCGGGCAAATCGACCCTGATCAAGTGTGTAAACGCCCTGGAACCCTTCCAGCAGGGGGATATCGTGGTCAACGGCATATCGGTGGCCGATGCCAAGACCAATCTGCCCAGGCTGCGCGCCCGTGTGGGCATGGTGTTCCAGCACTTCGAGCTGTTTCCCCACATGACCATCACCGAGAATCTGACCATCGCGCAGACCAAGGTGCTGGGACGCAGCAAGGAGGAGGCCACGCAGAAAGGCCTCAAGCTGCTCGACCGGGTCGGCCTCAAGGCCCACGCCGATAAGTATCCGGGCCAGTTGTCGGGCGGACAGCAGCAGCGTGTGGCCATCGCGCGCGCCCTGTCAATGGATCCCATCTGTATGCTGTTCGACGAGCCGACCTCGGCCCTCGACCCGGAAATGATCAACGAAGTCCTGGACGTCATGGTGGAACTGGCCCACGAAGGCATGACCATGATGGTGGTGACCCACGAGATGGGCTTCGCCCGCAAGGTGGCCCATCGCGTCATCTTCATGGACCAGGGGAGAATCGTGGAGGACGCGAAGAAGGAGGAGTTCTTCGGCACGCCCCGCTCGGAGCGCGCCCAGTTGTTCCTGTCGAAGATACTGCATCACTGAGACGGGGTGCCGTGCCGGCGCAACACGGCGGCAGCACAAGAACAAGCACCGAGGGGCGTGATCCGCCCCCCAGTGGAGTCTTTGTTCCGCCGGCCGCCAGCCGGCGGGGCCGAGTGAAACAGAACTGAACGCAAGAGGTCAAGCGCAAGCTCGACGTGAGCAACATCGCCCATGCCGTGGCGCGGGCGATATCGATGGGCATCGTCGCTCCCTGATGTGCGTTACGCCAGGCGCACCACCTTCATAAGGCAAACGCGGCTCACCTGACATCTGCGCTATAGCCCCGGGTCGCTGCCTGCCTGCTGGTGTAGAGCGCCGTCGACTACCTTGCGCGACAGATGGGGTGCGAACAGCTCTATGAAAGTATAAGTGAAGCCGCGCAGATAGCCGTTGCGGCGCAGGCCGATGCGGGTGGTGGCCGACTCGAACAAGTGGGCCGCATCGAGCGCCTGCAGGTTCTTGTCGGCCTCGGGGTCATAGGCCATGGCCGCCACGATGCCGATTCCCAGCCCCATGGCCACATAAGTCTTGATGATGTCCGCGTCGATGGCGGTCAGGACGACATTGGGGGTCAGGCCGCGGGCCGCGAAGGCCTTGTTGATCTGGGAGCGCCCGGCGAAAGCGAAATCGTAAGTGACGATGGGATGGCGCGCGATTTCCTCCAGGGTAAGGGGCGAGGCCTGAAGTATCGGGTGGCCGTGGGGTGCCACCACGCAGCGGTTCCAGGAGTAGCAGGGCAGCATCACCAGCTCCTCGTAATGCTCGATCGCCTCCGTGGCGATGGCCAGGTCCGCCTCACCGCTCAGCACATACTCGCACACCTGAGTCGGGCTGCCCTGGCGCAGGCTTAGCCGCACCCTGGGATAGCGCTGGATGAAGCGCTCGATGACCTTGGGCAGCACATAGCGCGCCTGGGTGTGGGTGGTCGCTATGGTCAGGCTGCCGACGCTCTCGTTGCTGAATTCATCCCCCACCTGCCGGAGATTGGCCACCTCCGCCAGAAGTCTTTCAGCGATAGCGAGCACTTGCTTTCCTGGTTCGGTCACTCCTACCAGGCGCTTGCCATGCCGCATGAAGATGGCTACGCCCAGCTCCTCTTCCAGCAGCCGGATCTGCTTGCTCACCCCCGGCTGGGAGGTGAACAGTGTCTCCGCCGCCTGGGACACATTGAGGTTGCACCGGGCCACTTCCAGGGCGTACTTGAGCTGTTGCAGGTTCATGGCGCATCAAATAACCATAAGTTATAAAAGTCTAACATAAAAGTATTTCTTGATTCTATTTCCCACTGATAGCATCGGTTCCACTCGAAGGAAAGCATGCAATGGATCTCGCTTACACCATCGCCGGTTTCGCAGTGGGCGCCATCGTCGGCCTGACGGGCGTGGGCGGCGGTTCCCTCATGACGCCGCTGCTGGTGCTGCTGTTCGGCATCCATCCGTCGGTGGCGGTGGGTACCGACCTGCTCTACGCCTCCATCACCAAGGCGGGCGGCACCGTGGTGCACTCGCTGAAAGGCACGGTGGATTGGCGCGTCACGGGCCGGCTGGCGGCCGGCAGCATCCCCGCCACCGCCGCCACCATCTTCGTCCTGTCCCAGTTGGACCGCAGCGGCCACGGCACTTCCGGGGTGATTTCGATGGCCTTGGGGCTAGCCCTGCTGCTGACGGCATGCGCCCTCATCTTCCGCCGCAGGCTCCAGGCCTATGCCCTGACGCGGCCCCAGCCGTCGCAGCGGGCCGTCGCCGTCGCCACGGTGGCCACCGGCGCCGTGCTGGGCGTGCTGGTGTCGATTTCGTCGGTCGGCGCCGGCGCCCTGGGGGTGGCGGCCCTGGTGTTCCTGTACCCGCAGCTGCCGGCGGTGCGCATCGTCGGCAGCGACATCGCCCACGCCGTGCCCCTGACCCTGATCGCCGGGCTGGGTCACTGGCTGCTGGGCAGCGTCGATTGGACGCTGCTGGGCAGCCTGCTGGTCGGCTCCCTGCCCGGCATCGCCCTGGGCAGCCACATCTCCACCAAGGTGCCGGAGCGGGTGCTGCGCCCGACCCTGGCCGTCATGCTCGTCGTCATCGGCGGCAAACTCATCGCCCATTGAGGGACCCAACAGATGTACCAGTACGACCACTACGACCAGACCATCGTCAACGAGCGCGTCGCGCAATACAAGGACCAGACGCGCCGCTATCTGGCGGGTGAGCTGTCCGAGGACGAATTCCGTCCCCTGCGCCTGCAGAACGGCCTGTACATCCAGCGCCACGCGCCCATGCTGCGCATCGCCATTCCCTATGGCCTGCTGTCCAGCCGGCAACTGCGCATGCTGGCCCATATCGCAAGAACCTACGACCGCGGCTACGGCCATTTCTCCACGCGCCAGAACCTGCAGCTCAACTGGCCCGAGCTGGCCAGGGTGCCCGAGATCCTGGAACTGCTCGCTAGCGTGCAGATGCATTCCATCCAGACTTCCGGCAACTGCATACGCAACATCACCACCGACCCGTTCGCCGGCGTGGCGCCCGATGAAATCGTCGATCCGCGTCCCTATGCGGAAATCCTGCGCCAGTGGTCCACTTTCCATCCCGAGTTCGCCTATCTGCCGCGCAAGTTCAAGATCGCCCTCAACGGCGCCGCCCAGGACCGCGCCGTGGTCCAGTGGCACGACATCGGCCTGGACCTGATCAGGAACGAGGCAGGCGAGATCGGCCTGCGTGTCCTGGTGGGCGGCGGCATGGGTCGTACGCCCATGCTGGGCAGCGTGATCCGGGAGTTCCTGCCCTGGCAGCACATGCTCACCTACTGCGAGGCCATCCTGCGGGTCTACAACCGCTACGGCCGGCGCGACAACAGCTTCAAGGCGCGCATCAAGATCCTGGTCAAGGCGCTGGGTGCGGCGGAGTTCGCACGCCAGGTGGAAGAGGAATGGACCCATGTCAAGGACGGTCCGTCCATCCTCACCCAGGAGGAATTCGATCGCGTGGCGGCCTGCTTCACCCAGCCGGCCTACGAGACGCTGAGCGACCAGGTGCCCGGCCTCAACGCCCGGCTCGCTCAAAACAAGGCCTTCGCCAACTGGGTCAGGCGCAATGTGCACGCCCACAAGGTGCCGGGCTACGCCGCCGTCACCCTGTCCCTGAAGAAGACGGGGGTGCCGCCCGGCGACTGCACCGCCGAGCAGATGGAACTGGTGGCCAATCTGGCCGACCGTTACAGCTTCGGCGAACTGCGTGTGTCCCACGAGCAGAACCTGATCCTTGCCGACGTGAAGAAGGCCGATCTCTACGAGCTGTGGCAGCAGGCCAGGCTGGGCGGGCTCGCCACGCCCAACATCGGCCTGCTGACCGACATCGTGTGCTGCCCCGGCGGCGACTTCTGCTCCCTGGCCAACGCCAAGTCGATCCCCATCGCCGCAGCCATCCAGCGCCGCTTCGACGATCTGGACTACCTGCACGACATCGGCGAGATCGACCTGAATATCTCCGGCTGCATGAATTCCTGCGGTCATCACCACGTGGGCCACATCGGCATCCTCGGCGTCGATAAGAACGACCAAGAGTGGTACCAGATCAGCATCGGCGGCGCCCAGGGCAACGACTCGTCCCTGGGCACGGTCATCGGCCCGTCCTTCGCCGCGGAAGACGTGCCGGGGGTGATCGAGAAGCTGATCGAGACCTATCTCGAGCACCGCACCGAGGAAGAGCGCTTCATCGACACGCTGCGGCGCATCGGCGTGGAGCCGTTCAAGGCGCGCGTCTATCGCGGCACTCGTGACAACAAGGCGAAAGAGGTGGTCAATGGCTAAGTTGATCCGGCACGAGGGCATCGTCGAGGACGAATGGAGCGTGCTGCGCTTCCCGGCGAAGGAAGAACCGCTACGCAAGCAAGCGGGCAAACCGGTGCTGTTCAAGCTCACCGGCGAAGCATCGGCCACGCCCGACGAGATCGCCAATCTGGCCGTTCCCGAGGGCAAGACCATCA
The DNA here is from genome assembly GCA_020723855.1 of Uliginosibacterium gangwonense. Classification (GTDB taxonomy): domain Bacteria; phylum Pseudomonadota; class Gammaproteobacteria; order Burkholderiales; family Rhodocyclaceae; genus DYIB01. Next base: position 20,323 of record DYIB01000022.1, on the reverse strand, counting down.
TCCCCCTGCCGCTCTGGCTCGCCCGCAGCGATGAGCTGGCAGCGCGCCTGGCGGCCGCGACCCTGGGCGTATGGATCGACAGCCACGAGTCGCCCGAGGCCCTGGCCGGAAGCCTGGACGATCTCAACCGCTTCGCCGTCATCGCCGTCAACTTCCCGCGCTTCATCGACGGCCGCGGCTACTCCATCGCCGCCCTGCTGCGCACCCGCTACGGCTACCGCGGCGAGCTGCGCGCCATCGGCGAGGTGCTGCTCGACCAGTTGTTCTATCTGAAGCGCTGCGGCTTCGATGCCTACGCCTTGCGCACCGACCAGAACATCGATGACGCGGCTCGCCGGCTGCGCGACTTCAGCCATCCCTATCAAGCCGCGGCGGACCAGCCCCTGCCGCTATTCCGCCGCCAGGCGCGCGGCCTGACCGCATGAGGACCCGAACATGAACCCGAGCACCAACCCGAACGTGAACGATCCGAAACTGCGCGCCGCCCTGGACGAGAAGACGGCCGCCGCCAAGGCGGTGCTGGCGCGCATCGCCGCGCAGTTCACGCCCGCGGCTTTCGCCAGCAGCCTGGGCGCCGAGGACATGGTCCTCACCGACCTCATCGTGCGCGAGTCCCTGGACATCGAGATCTTCTCCCTCGATACCGGCCGCCTGCCCGCCGAGACCTACGACCTGATGCACGAGGTGCAGCAGCACTACGGCCTCAAGCTCAAGCTGTATTACCCGAAGCACGAGCTGGTCGAGGCTTATACGCGCGCCAACGGTATCAACGCCTTCTACGGCTCGGTCGAGCTGCGCAAGGCCTGCTGCCACGTGCGCAAGGTCGAGCCGCTGCAGCGGGCGCTCGCCGGCAAGAAAGCCTGGATCACCGGCATGCGCGCCCGGCAGTCGGCCACGCGCGAGGGCCTGCCCGTGCAGCAGTTCGACGAGGCCAACGGACTGGAGAAGTTCAACCCCCTGTCCGCCTGGACCGAGAGGGAAGTGTGGGCCTATATCCGCATCCACGGTGTGCCTTACAACAAGCTGCACGACAGGTTCTATCCCAGCATCGGCTGCGCGCCGTGCACCCGCGCCATCAGCCCGGGCGAGGACATCCGGGCCGGCAGATGGTGGTGGGAAGATCCTCAAAGCAAGGAATGCGGCCTGCACGTGAAGCGGGCCTGAAGCGGGAGAAAAGACGGGCATGAGCACACTGACCCTGAGCAGACACACCCTGTCCCACCTCGACTGGCTGGAGGCCGAGGCCATCCATATCATGCGCGAGGTGGCCGGCCAGTGCAGCAATCCGGTGCTGCTGTTCTCCGGCGGCAAGGATTCCATCTGCCTGCTGCGCATCGCCGAGAAGGCCTTCCGGCCGGGCAAGTTCCCCTTCCCGCTGATGCACATCGACACTGGCCACAACTACCCGGAGGTCATCGCCTTCCGCGACAAGCGCGCCGCCGAGCTGGGTGAGCGCCTGATCGTGCGCTCGGTGGAGGATTCCATGAAGCGCGGCACGGTGGTGCTGAAGCATCCGGGCGAGTCGCGCAACAAGCACCAGTCGGTGACCCTGCTGGAGGCCATCGCCGAGTTCGAGTTCGATACCTGCATCGGCGGTGCCCGCCGCGACGAGGAGAAGGCGCGCGCCAAGGAGCGCATCTTCTCCTTCCGCGACGAGTTCGGCCAATGGGACCCGAAGAACCAGCGCCCGGAGCTGTGGAGCCTGTACAACGCGCGCATCCACAAGGGCGAGAACATCCGCGCCTTCCCCATCTCCAACTGGACGGAGCTGGACGTGTGGCAATACATCGCGCGCGAGAAACTGGAACTGCCGTCCATCTACTTCGCCCACAAGCGCCCGGTGGTGCGCCGCGGCGGCGCCCTGGTGCCGGTGACCGAGCTGACGCCGGCCAGGCCCGGCGAGACGATCGAGGAAGTGTCGGTGCGCTTCCGCACCGTGGGCGACATCACCTGCACGGCGCCGGTGGAATCCAACGCCGACACCGTCGAAGAGATCATCGCCGAGACGGCCCAGACCACCATCACGGAACGGGGCGCCACGAGGCTGGATGACCAGACTTCGGAGGCGTCCATGGAGCAACGCAAGAAAGAAGGGTATTTCTGATGTCCGCGCCCGAAAACCTGCCCGAGATCGACAACGGCCTGCTGCGCTTTCTCACCTGCGGCAGCGTGGACGACGGCAAGAGCACCCTGATCGGACGCCTGCTGTACGACAGCAAGTCCATCCTGGCCGACACCCTGCACGCCATCGAGCGCACCTCGAGGAAGCGCGGCCTGGAAGCGGTCGACCTGTCCCTGCTCACCGACGGCCTGCAGGCCGAGCGCGAGCAGGGCATCACCATCGACGTCGCCTACCGTTACTTCTCCACGGGGCGACGCAAGTACATCATCGCCGATGCGCCCGGCCACGAGCAGTACACCCGCAACATGGTGACGGCGGCCTCCACCGCCAGCCTGGCCATCATCCTGGTGGACGCGCGCAAGGGCGTGCTGACCCAGACGCGGCGCCACTCCTACATCGCCCATCTGGTGGGCATCCCGCACCTGGTGATCGCCATCAACAAGATGGACCTGGTGGGCTACTCGCGCGAGGTATTCGAGAGGATCAAGACCGAGTATCTGTATTTCGCCGGCAAGCTGGGCATCGCCGACGTGCGTTTCATTCCCATTTCCGCCCTGGTGGGCGACATGGTGGTAGAGCGGGGCGACAACCTGGACTGGTACGAAGGCCCCACGCTGCTGGAGATCCTGGAGAACGCTCCCGCGGCCCACAGCGAGAAACCGGAGAAGTTCCGCTTCCCGGTGCAGTATGTCTGCCGGCCCCAGACGGCGGAATACCGCGACTTCCGCGGCTACATGGGTCGGGTGGAATCGGGCGAGATCGCCGTGGGCGACGAGGTGCAAGTGCTGCCCTCCGGCCTCATCACCCGCGTGAAGGACATCCAGCTCTACGGCCGGTCCCTGCCCCTTGCCATCAGCGAGCAGTCGGTCACGCTGCTCCTGGAAGATGACATAGACATCTCCCGCGGCGACATGATCGTCAAGCCCGCCGAGGCCCCGGCGAGCGTCAAGCAGATCGAGGCCATGGTGTGCTGGCTGGGCGAGACGCCCCTGGACCTCAATCGCAAGTACCTGGTGCGCCACACCACGCGCGAGACGAAGGCGCTGGTGGCCGGCATCGCCTACCGTATGGACATCAACGAGCTGATCCAGACACCCGCGGCGCGCCTGGCGATGAACGACATCGGCAAGGTCGCCCTGCGCCTGGCCCAACCCCTGTTTGTCGACCCTTACGGAGAGAACCGGGCAACCGGCGCTTTCATCATCGTCGACGAGGCAACCAACAACACCGTCGGCGCCGGCATGATCCTGTAGGGGGAAACTTTCGCCTCCCCGAGGCGCCCAAGCTACAATTCGCACGATTTCGGCAATCCAGTTGTTTGACCTATGACCACCATCGCCACGGAACGCGTTCTCAGCGTCCACCATTGGAACGACACCCTGTTCAGCTTCAAGACCACGCGGGATCGCAGCCTGCGCTTTCGCAACGGTCATTTCGTCATGATCGGGCTGGAAGTGGAAGGCCGGCCCTTGATGCGCGCCTACAGCATCGCCAGCGCCAATTACGAGGAGCACCTAGAGTTCTTCAGCATCAAAGTGCCCGACGGGCCGCTCACCTCCCGGCTGCAGCATCTCAAGGTCGGTGACCCCATCCTGGTCAGCCGCAAGCCCACCGGAACCCTGGTGCTGGACGATCTGCTGCCGGGCAAGAACCTCTATCTGCTGGGCACCGGCACGGGGCTTGCACCCTTCCTCAGCATCATCAAGGATCCGGAGGCTTACGCCCGCTTCGAGAAGATAGTACTGGTGCACGGCGTGCGCCAGGTGAGCGAGCTGGCCTATTCCGATTTCATCAGCAGGGAGCTGCCGCTGAACGAGTTCTTCGGCGAGGAAGTGCGGGAAAAGCTGATCTACTACCCGACCGTGACGCGCGAGCCGTTCCGCAACCGGGGCCGCCTCACGGATCTGATCGAAAGCGGCAAGCTGTTCGAGGACATCGGGTTGCCGCCGCTCGATGCGCAAACCGACCGCGTCATGGTATGCGGCAGCCCGAGCATGTTGCAGGATACCTGCGCTCTCCTGGACGCACGGGGCTTCATGGTGTCGCCGCGGGTGGGCGAGCCGGGCCATTACGTCATCGAGCGGGCCTTCGTCGAGCGCTAGCTCGGGGTCCCGTTCGGGGCCTTCCCGCTCAAACGGAAATGACGCCGGGGAAGGCGAACAGCCCCGGCGCGCCGCCCGTATGTACGAAAATGGCCGCCGCAGCGGAGGGTAGCTCGCCTGCGCGCACCAGACCGATCAGTCCCGCCATGGCCTTGCCGGTGTAGACCGGGTCCAGCACCAGGGCCTCGCTGCGCGCCGCCAGGGCGAGCGCTTCGCGCATGGCCTCGGTCGGCTTGGCGTAACCGGGGCCGACGAACTCGTCGCGCACCACCACCCGCTCCCGCGACAGCGGTGGCGCGCCCAGCAGCTGAGCCGTGGCCTGCGCCTGGGCGAACACGGCGGCCTCCTGTTCCGCCCGCGTGCCCTCCACCGCAATGCCGATCACCGACATGGAGCTGCCAAGGACGTGCAGCCCGGCCACCAGCCCGGCCTGGGTGCCGCCGCTGCCGGTGGGCACAATCACCACCGCCTCATCGATACCCGCCTGGCGGCAGTCGGCCAGCAGCTCCCGGGCGCAGTGCACATAGCCCAGATTGCCGACGGGGCAGCTGCCGCCCACCGGGATGCAGTAAGGTCGCCGCCCCTCGGCCTGCAGTTGGGCCGCACGCTCGGCCATGGCCGCCTCGCGGCTTTCCGAGGCGTCGATGATGATGAGGCGGGCGCCGAGCAGACGGTCCAGCAGGACATTGCCGTTGCGCAGATAGCTGTCGTCCGCCTGTCTGGGACGGCGCAAGATCAGTTCGCAGGCAAGCCCCAGCCTAGCGCAGGCGGCGGCGGTCTGGCGCGCGTGATTGCTCTGCAAGGCGCCCACGGTCAGGACCACATCGGCGCCCTGGGCCTGTGCCTCGCCCAGGAGGAACTCCAGCTTGCGCAGCTTGTTGCCGCCCATGCCAAGTCCCGTATCGTCGTCCCGCTTGACGAACAGGGCGACGCCCAAGTTGGCACCGAGGCGCGGCAGCGCCTCCAGGGGCGTCGGCAGGCGCGCGAGGGCCAGGCGGGGAAAAGCTTGCATCGGGTGCTCAGGCGGAAGAAGCGGCAAAGCCGACAGTGACGCGCTTGTTGCGCCTGCCCTCGGAGCGGATCTTGAACACCACCACGCGCCCGATTTCCCGGGTGTTGCGCACGTGGGTCCCGCCGCAGGGCTGGAGGTCTACACCGGGGATGCTCAGGATACGCACCCGCCCCTGGCCGCGCGGCGGCGCCACCGACATGGTCTTCACCAGCCGGGGATTGGCATCCAGCTCCTCGTCGCCGATCCAGCCGGGCTCGACGCCGTGTCCGGCGTCGATCAGTTCGTTCAGCCGCGTTTCGATCCGTTCCTTGTCCAGCAGCGCCATCTCGATGTCGAAGTCCAGATGCGCCTTGTCGGCGGCGATGCGCCCGCCGGTCACGGGCGCGGCGACAACGGCCGACAACAGGTGCAGACAGGTATGGAGGCGCATATGGGCATAGCGCCGTTCCCAATCCAGCCGCGCCACCACGGGCGTACCCGGTGCCGGCGGCGGAGTGCCGGGCGCCAGGACATGGATGACCTCGTCGGCCGCCTCTCCCTTGACGGTGTCCGCGACGGCCAGCGTTTCCCCGGAGGGCAATACCAGATGACCGCTATCGCCCGGCTGCCCGCCGCCGGTGGGATAAAAAACGGTGCGATCCAGCCTGAGGCCCCGCCCGTCCACGGCGACAATCCTGGCATCGCAGGCCCGGGCGTAGGCATCGTCTCGGAAAACCAGTTCGGTCATGGGGCCAAGATGAAATGGTAGGCTTGTTGATGTTAGCACGCGCACCCCGACACTATGGCCAGGGGCCGCCAAAAGCAAGAAGCCGGGCGCTGCCCGGCTTCTTGCTGTTTCGAAAACCGCTTTACTCGGCGGCAGGCGCCTGCGCCCCCTCCGTCGGTTCCGGGCGGTCCATCAGCTCGACCAGCGCCATGGGGGCGTTGTCGCCCTGGCGAAAGCCGAACTTGAGGATACGCAGATAACCGCCGTTGCGGGCGGCATAACGGGGGCCCAGTTCGTCGAACAGCTTCACCACCATCTCGCGGTCGCGCAGGCGGTCGAAGGCCAGGCGGCGGTTGGCGAGCGAAGGTTTCTTGCCCAGCGTGATCAGGGGCTCGACCACGCGGCGCAGTTCCTTGGCCTTGGGCAGGGTAGTCTTGATCACCTCGTGCCGCAGCAGCGAGTTTGACATGTTGCGCAGCATCGCCAGGCGATGGCTGCTGGTGCGGTTCAGTTTGCGAAGACCGTGACGGTGGCGCATTTTGAGTTACCTCTTCTTCAGGCTGCCCTCAACCGAGCTTTTCCAGCCCGGCCGGCGGCCAGTTTTAGTTTCGACTAACCTGAAGGTTAGTCTCCACTGAAACTGGCCAGCAGGCGTTAGCCAAGTTTCTCCAAGCCCGCCGGGGGCCAGTTTTCCAGTTTCATGCCGAGCGTGAGGCCGCGCGAGGCCAGCACTTCCTTGATCTCGTTGAGCGACTTGCGGCCCAGGTTGGGCGTCTTGAGCAGCTCGGTCTCGGTGCGCTGAATGAGATCACCGATGTAGTAGATGTTCTCGGCCTTGAGGCAGTTGGCGGAGCGCACCGTGAGCTCCAGGTCGTCCACCGGCCGCAGCAGGATCGGGTCCACCTGGGAAGGCTTGGGCGCTTCCACCGACATGGGCGTGCCTTCCAGGTCGGCGAACACCGACAACTGCTCCATCAGCACCCGGGCGGCGAAGCGAATGGCTTCCTCCGGTTCGATGGCGCCGTTGGTCTCGATGTCGATGATCAGCTTGTCCAGATCGGTACGCTGCTCCACGCGGGCGCTCTCGACGCTGTAGGCGACGCGACGCACCGGGCTGAAGGAGGCGTCCAGCATGATGCGGCCGATGCTCTTGCTCTCGGCGCTCACCGGCCGGGCATTCGCCGGCACGTAGCCGCGGCCCTGCTCGACCTTGATCTGCATCTCCAGCTTGCCGCCGGGAGCCAAGTGGGCGATCACGTGCTCCGGATTGATGATTTCCAGATCGTGCATGGCTTCGATGTCGCCCGCGGTGACCACGCCCTCGCCCTCCTTGGACAGGGTCAGCACCGCCTCGCTGCGGTTGTGCAGCTTGAGCACGACGCCTTTCAGGTTGAGCAGGATGTCGACCACGTCCTCGCGCACACCGTCGAGCGTCGAGTACTCGTGCAGCACGCCCTCGATTTGCACCTCCGTCGGCGCATAACCGGACATGGAAGACAGCAGGATACGCCGCAGCGCATTGCCGAGCGTATGGCCGTAGCCGCGCTCGAACGGTTCCATGACCACGCGGGCATGGACCGGAGAAAGGGTCTGTACGTCGATAATCCGCGGCTTCAGAAGTGCACTGCTTTGCATCTGCAATCCTCTATTGTCGTAACGTCAGGGGGACGCGAATCAGCGCGAATAAAGTTCGACCACCAGGCTTTCGTTGATCGTAGCCGGGAGATCGCTACGCTGCGGATAAGCCTTGAACACGCCCTTGCCGGCCTTGGTATCCACTTCCAGCCACTCGGGGAAACCACGGGACTCGGCCGCTTCCATCGCCCCCTTGACGCGCAACTGGGCGCGTGCGCTTTCGGTGAGCTCGACCACATCGCCGGGACGCAGTTCGTAAGAGGGAATATTGACGCGCCTGCCGTTCACCAGGACGCCGTTGTGGCGCACCACCTGCCGCGCCTCGGTGCGCGACGAGCCGAAGCCCATGCGGTAGGCCACGGTGTCGAGGCGACCTTCGAGCAACTGCAGCAGGTTCTCGCCGGTCTGGCCCTTGCGCCGGTCCGCCTCAGCGTAGATTTTGCGGAACTGGCGCTCGAGCACGCCGTAGATGCGGCGGATCTTCTGCTTCTCACGCAACTGCTGGCCATAGCCGGACAGACGCTGGCCGGACTTCTGGCCGTGCTGGCCGGGCGCGTAGGTGCGGCGCTCGACCGCGCACTTGTCGGTAAAGCATTTCTCACCCTTCAGGAACAGCTTCTCTCCTTCGCGGCGGCACTGGCGGCACTTGGCATCAAGATTGCGGGCCACTGTTCAACTCCTTGTTAGACACGACGCCGCTTGGGCGGACGGCAACCGTTGTGGGGAATCGGCGTCACGTCGGTGATGCTGGTGATCTTCATGCCGATGGCGTTGAGCGCGCGCACGGCAGATTCGCGGCCGGGGCCGGGGCCCTTGATGCGGACTTCGAGGTTTTTCACACCGCACTCCTGCGCCGCGCGACCGGCCTGCTCGGCGGCCACCTGGGCAGCAAAGGGCGTGCTCTTGCGCGAGCCCTTGAATCCGGCGCCGCCCGAGGTCGCCCAGGACAGGGCGTTGCCCTGACGATCCGTGATGGTGATGATGGTGTTGTTGAAGGACGCGTGAACGTGGGCGATGCCCTCGGCCACGTTCTTCTTGACCTTCTTACGAACTTTGGTGGCAGTCTTCGCCATTGCTCATTCCTTTGATTCGCGACTTGGTTCGCGTCCAGCGCCTACTTCGCCGCGCCGAGCGCCTTGCGCGGACCCTTGCGGGTACGGGCATTGGTACGAGTACGCTGGCCGCGCACGGGCAGCCCCCGGCGGTGGCGCACGCCGCGGTAGCAGCCCAGGTCCATGAGCCGCTTGATGCTCATGGTGACTTCGCGGCGCAGGTCGCCTTCGATGGTGAACTTGCCGACTTCCTCGCGCAGACGGTCCATTTCCGTCTCAGAGAGGTCCTTCACCTTGGTCGAACGAGTCACGCCGGCGGCATCACAAATCGCTCGAGCGCGCGAGCGGCCAATGCCGTAGATCGCCGTCAGCGCGATCTCGACGTGCTTGTGGTTCGGTATGTTTACCCCAGCGATACGGGCCATTTGTACCCCACTCTTACCCGGAAAACGTAAAACAGGAAATTATAGCCGTTTGTGCTTCCTGCATCAACCTTGGCGCTGCTTGTGGCGCGGGTCGGAGCAAATCACGCGCACCACACCCTTGCGGCGAATGATCTTGCAGTTGCGGCAGAGCTTCTTCACCGATGCGAGAACCTTCATCTTTTTCTCCAGATAACTTTGCTTACTTGGCCCGGAACACGATCCGGCCTTTGGTCAGATCGTATGGGGTGAGCTGAACCGTCACCTTGTCCCCGGGCAGGATGCGGATGTAGTGCATGCGCATCTTTCCCGATATGTGCCCGAGCACCACATGGCCGTTTTCCAGCCTGACCCGGAAGGTCGCGTTGGGCAGGGTCTCGGTCACCTCGCCCTGCATTTCAATGACGTCTTCCTTCGCCATACTCCTACCTGGTTGGGAAGCCCGACCCCTTGAAGTTCGCCTTCTTGAGCAGGCTCTCGTACTGATGCGACATGATGTAGGCCTGGACCTGGGACATGAAGTCCATGGTCACGACCACGATGATCAACAGCGACGTGCCACCGAAGTAGAAGGGCACGTTCCACTTGAGGATCAGGAATTCCGGCAACAGGCAGACCAGGGTCACGTAGATCGCACCGACCAGAGTCAGTCGCATCAGGATTTTGTCGATGTACCGCGCCGTCTGCTCGCCCGGCCGGATGCCGGGCACGAAGGCGCCGCTCTTCTTGAGGTTGTCCGCCGTCTCCTTGGAATTGAACACGAGCGCCGTATAGAAAAAGCAGAAGAAGACGATGGCAGCGGCGTACAGCATCACATAAATCGGCTGGCCGGGTGACAGCGCCGAAGCGATGTCCTTGAGCCAGCGCATGCGATCGCCTTGGCCGAACCAGCTTGCCGCCGTGGCGGGGAACAGGATGATCGACGAGGCGAAGATCGGCGGGATCACGCCCGCCATGTTGAGCTTGAGGGGCAGGTGCGAACTCTGGCCGCCGTAGACCTTGTTGCCCACCTGCCGCTTGGCGTAGTTGACCAGTATCTTGCGCTGTCCGCGCTCCACGAACACCACCAGGCCGGTCACCAACACCACCAGGGCGCAAATGAACAACGCCGTGAGGGCGTGCATGGCGCCGGTGCGCACCAGCTCGAACAGACCGCCGATGGCATTGGGCAGGCCCGCGGCGATACCCGCGAAGATGATGATGGAAATGCCGTTGCCCAGGCCCCGCTCGGTGATCTGCTCGCCCAGCCACATCAGGAACATCGTGCCCGTCACCAGCGTCGCCACGGTCGTAAAGCGGAACAGGAAACCGGGCTCGAGCACCAGCCCGGGCTGCGCCTCCAGGCCGATCGCAATGGCCAATGACTGAAACAACGCGAGGGCTACCGTGCCGTAGCGGGTGTACTGGGTGATCTTACGCCGCCCGGCTTCCCCTTCCTTCTTCAGGGCCTCCAGGCTCGGCACCGCGATCGTCAGCAACTGCATGATGATCGACGCCGATATGTAGGGCATGATGCCTAGGGCGAAGATGGTGAAACGCCCCAGCGCGCCGCCGGAGAACAGGTTGAAGATGCCCAGAATCCCACCCTGCTGTCCCTCGAACAGGCGCGACAGCACCTGCGGATCGATGCCCGGCACGGGGATATGCGCGCCGATGCGATAGACGATCAGCGCGCCGAGCAAGAACATCAGCCGGCGTTTCAAGTCGCCGAACTTGCCGGTCTTGCCGACGGTTGCGGGATTCGTTGCCAAGGCCCTTCCCTATACCTTACTCTGCCGCCACGGAGCCGCCGGCCGCCTCGATGGCCGCCTTGGCACCCCTGGTCGCCCCCACGCCGCGCAGCGTGACCTTCCTGCCGAGCTTGCCGGACAGGATGACTTTGGCCGACAAGGCGTTGGCCGGAACCACGCCGGCCTGCTTCAGGGTCAGCAGGTCCACGTCGTCGACGGGCAGGCGCTCCAGGTCGGACAGGCGCACTTCGGCGTTGCGGCTGTTGGTGGGCGACGTGAAGCCACGCTTGGGCAGGCGGCGCTGCAGCGGCATCTGGCCGCCCTCGAAGCCGACCTTGTGGAAGCCGCCGGCGCGGGACTTCTGGCCCTTGTGGCCGCGTCCTGCGGTCTTGCCCCAGCCGCTGCCGATGCCGCGCCCGACGCGTTTCCTGGCGTGCTTGGCGCCCGCCGCGGGTTTCAGATTATTGAGTTCCATTCAGCCCTCACACTTCACGAGGTAGGCAACCTTGTTGATCATGCCGCGCACTTCCGGGGTATCCCGCAGTTCGACGGTATGGTTGCGGCGCTTGAGGCCCAGGCCGCGCACGGTGGCGCGATGATCCTGCTTGGTGCCCATCAGGCCCTTCACCAGCGTGACCTTGATCTTCTTGTCAGCCATGTCTTACCCCAGAATCTCTTCGACGGTCTTGCCGCGCTTGGCGGCCACTTCCGCCGGCGTGTTCATCTTCTGCAGGCCGTCCAGCGTGGCGCGCACCACGTTGTACGGATTGGTGGAACCGAAGCACTTGGCCAGCACGTCGGTCACGCCCATCACCTCGAACACCGCGCGCATGGGGCCGCCGGCGATGATGCCGGTACCGGCGGAAGCCGGCTGGATCAGCACCTTGGAGGCGCCGTGCTCGCCCACCACGGGGTGGTGCAGCGTGCCGTTCTTGAGGGAAATTTTCACCATCCTGCGGCGCGCCTCGTCCATCGCCTTCTGGACGGCGACCGGCACTTCGCGTGCCTTGCCCTTGCCCATGCCGATGCCGCCGTCGCCGTCGCCCACCACGGTGAGCGCGGCGAAGCCGAGAATCCGGCCGCCCTTCACCACCTTGGTGACGCGATTGATGGAAACCATCTTCTCGCGCAAGCCTTCATCGCGTTCCTCGGCGGCCTGCGGTTTTCTCGTCTGCGGTTTTGCCATGCCTAATACCTCGTTAGAACTTGAGACCGCCTTCGCGGGCGGCTTCCGCCAGCGCCTTGACGCGGCCGTGATACTGGAAGCCGGAGCGGTCGAACGCCACCGTTTCAATGCCCTTGGCCTTGGCACGTTCGGCGATCAGCTTGCCGACGACCGCGGCGGCCTTCACGTTGCCGCCATAGGGCACTTCCTTGCGCACTTCGGGTTCGACGGTGGAGGCCGCGGCGATAACCTGCGATCCGGTGCCATCGATGATCTGCGCGTAGATGTGGCAATTGGAACGGTGCACGCACAAACGCACTGCCTTCAGTTCAGCAATCTTGGCTCGGGTTTTGCGAGCTCTGCGCAAACGCGCCTGCTTCTTGTCCATGGAAGTACCCTTAGCTTACTTCTTCTTCGTTTCCTTCAGGATGATGACTTCGTCCGCGTAGCGCACGCCTTTGCCCTTGTACGGCTCGGGCGGGCGATAGCCGCGAACTTCCGCCGCCACCTGACCCACGAGTTGCTTGTCGATGCCCTTGATGACGATTTCCGTCTGGGTGGGCGTCTCCACCTTGATGCCCGCCGGCATGTCATGCACCACCGGATGCGAGAAGCCGAGGGACAGGTTGAGCTTGGTGCCCTGGGCCTGGGCGCGGTAACCGACGCCCACCAGGGTGAGTTTCTTCTCGAAGCCCTTGGACACGCCCGTCACCATGTTGGCCAGCAGGGCACGCATGGTGCCGGATTGGGCGCTGGCATTCTCGGCGCCGTCGACGGCACGGCAGAATACTTTCCCGCCGTCCTTCTCGATGCGCACCGCCGGATGCACCCGCTGCTTGAGCGAGCCCAGCGGACCCCTGACGGTCACTTCGTTGGCCGCCAGGGTGACCTCGACCCCATTGGGCAGCTCGACAGGATATTTTGCGATACGTGACATTGCTTTCCCCTTACGCCACGATGCACAGCACTTCGCCGCCAACATTGTTGGCGCGCGCCTTGCGGTCGGTCATGACGCCCTTGGGCGTGGACACGATGGCCACCCCCAGCCCGTTCATGACGCGCGGCAGGTCCTGGCTGCCCTTGTAGACGCGCAGTCCGGGACGCGACACCCGCTCGATGCGTTCGATCACCGGACGGCCGGCGTAGTACTTGAGGGCGATGTCCAGTTCGGCCTTGCCGTCGCCGTCGCGCACGGCAAAGTCGTCGATGTATCCCTCGTCCTTCAGCACCTTGGCGATGGCGATTTTCAGCTTGGAGGAGGGCATCGCAACGGAGGCCTTGTTGGCCAGCTGCGCGTTGCGGATGCGCGTCAGCATATCGGCGATAGGATCGGTCATGCTCATCGGATACTCCTCGTTACCAGCTGGCCTTGGTCATGCCCGGCACTTCGCCGCGGAAGGCAATCTCGCGCAGCTTGTTTCGGCACAAGCCGAACTTGCGGAAATAGCCCCGCGGGCGACCGGTCAGCGCGCAGCGGTTGCGCTGGCGGGTCGGATTGGCGTTGCGCGGCAACTGCTGCAGCTTGAGACGCGCCGCCATGCGCTCCTCTTCGGAGAGCTTGGTGTTGTTGATCTGCGCCTTCAGCTCGGCCCGCTTGGCGGCGTATCTGGCCACCAGCTTGGCCCGCTTTTCCTCGCGATTGATCAGTGCAAGTTTCGCCATGGGAGCCTCAATTCTTGAACGGAAACTTGAAGGCGGCGAGAAGCGCCTTGGCTTCCTCGTCGGTCTTCGCCGTGGTCGTGATGCTGATGTTCATGCCGCGCAGAGCATCGATCTTGTCGTACTCGATCTCCGGGAAAATGATCTGCTCTTTCACGCCCAGGTTGTAGTTGCCCCGGCCGTCGAAGGCGCGCCCGGAGATGCCGCGAAAGTCGCGGATGCGCGGCAGGGCGATCGACACCAGACGGTCGAGAAATTCGTACATGCGGGCGCCGCGCAGGGTCACCATGCAGCCGATGGGATAGTCCTTGCGGATCTTGAAGCCGGCGATCGATTTCCTGGCCTTGGTGGTGACCGGCTTCTGGCCAGCGATCTTGGCCATGTCGCCGGCCGCGTGCTCCAGCACCTTCTTGTCGCCCACCGCCTTGCCGACCCCCATGTTCAGGGTGATCTTGGTGATGCGCGGCACTTCCATGATGGATTTGTAGCCGAACTGCTTCATCAGCTCGGGCACAATCGTCTTCTTGTACTGCTCCTGCAAGCGCGCCATGATGGTTCCTTACGCTTCCACAACTTCGCCGTTCGACTTGAACACGCGCACCTTGCGGCCGTCCTCGAGGATCCTGAAGCCCACGCGATCTGCCTTGCTGGTGGCGGGGTTGAACAGCGCCACATTCGACACGTGAATCGGCATCTCTTTCTCGACGATGCCGCCGGCCTGCCCCTTCATGGGGTTGGGGCGGGTGTGGCGCTTGACGCGGTTCACGCCCTCGACGACGACCCGCTCGTCGTCCACGCGGCGCAGCACCGTGCCGCGCTTGCCCTTGTCCTTGCCGGCAATGACGATGACGTCGTCGCCCTTGCGAATCTTGTTCATCCGTCCTCTCCTCAGAGAACCTCGGGAGCCAGCGAGACGATCTTCATGAAGCGCTCGGTGCGCAGCTCGCGCGTGACCGGGCCGAAGATGCGGGTGCCGATGGGCTCCAGCTTGTTGTTCAGCAGCACGGCGGCGTTGCCGTCGAACTTGACGACCGAGCCGTCGGGACGGCGCACGCCCTTGGCGGTGCGCACCACGACCGCGTTATACACGTCGCCCTTCTTGACACGGCCGCGCGGCGCGGCGTCCTTGACGCTCACCTTGATGATGTCGCCGATGCCGGCGTAGCGGCGCTTCGAGCCGCCCAGCACCTTGATGCACATGACCGAACGAGCGCCGGTATTGTCGGCGACGTTCAGCACCGTCTGCATTTGGATCATTTTTACTCTCCAACTTTACCCGCAAACAGCCTGCGGTCAGTCTTGGACCCGTCCGGGTGGATTGCCGGCCGCCATGGGCAGCCGGCGATGGCAAAGATCGTAAATTCTAGCGACTTTACTACCCCAAGTAAAGTCTTCTTGTGTTCCTAAACGATGCGCGCTTTTTCCAGGATCCGGGTCACGCGCCACGCCTTGGTCTTGGAGATGGGCCGGCACTCCTGGATTTCCACCAGGTCGCCCTGCCCCGCCTCATCGTTGTCCACATGGGCGTGCACCTTGCGCGAGCGGGTGATCACCTTGCCGATGACCGGATGCTTGACCTTGCGCTCGACCAGGACCGTCACGGTCTTCTGCATCTTGTCGCTCACCACGCGGCCCACCAGGGCGCGCTGGTTCTTTTCCGTCGTTTCGTTCATTTCGCTGTCGCCTTCTCATGCAGAATGGTGCGCACGCGCGCAATGTCCCGGCGCACCTTGCCCAACTGGCTGGTGTTGCTGAGCTGCTGGGTGGCAAGCTGCATGCGCAGGCCGAACTGGGCCTTGAGCAGTTCGAGGAGCTCCTTGTTCAGTTCGGCCGTATCCTTGGTCCGCAATTCCTTCGCTTTCATATCAGCCTCCCACCTGACGGTGGACAAATACCGTGCCGAACGGCAGCTTCGCCGCAGCCAGGGCAAACGCCTCGCGCGCCAAGGCCTCGTCGACGCCGTCCATCTCGTAGAGCACCTTGCCCGGCTGGATTTCGGCTACATAGAATTCGGGGTTGCCCTTGCCGTTGCCCATGCGCACTTCCGCCGGCTTCTTGGACACGGGCTTGTCCGGGAACACACGGATCCAGATGCGCCCGCCGCGCTTGATGTGGCGCGTCATGGCGCGCCGCGCCGCCTCGATCTGGCGTGCCGTCAGGCGACCGCGGCCGATGGCCTTGAGGCCGTACTCGCCGAAACTCACCTTGGTGCCGCGGGTGGCGATGCCCTTGTTGCGGCCCTTGTGTTCCTTACGATACTTTCTTCTCGCTGGCTGCAGCATCGCTTGCTCCTGACTTTCTCACTCGTTTGGCCGGGGCCTTGGCGGGCACTTCACCCACAGTGACTTCCGGCTTCACTTCTTCCCCGGGCTTGGCCACGGTTTTGCGCGGGGCGCCGCGCTTCGGCACCGGCTTGCCTTCGCCCTCGCCTTCCCTCTTCCCGCCCGGGCGGCCCGGCGCCTTGCGCACGCGCTTGCCCGGCTCCTCGCCGGCGGCCGCCTCGGGCGCCTGGGTCGGCTGCTCGCTGCGCGCCAGCATTTCGCCCTTGAACACCCACACCTTGATGCCGATGACACCGTAGGTGGTCTTGGCTTCCGAGAAGCCGTAGTCGATGTCGGCGCGCAGGGTGTGCAGCGGCACGCGGCCTTCGCGATACCACTCGGTACGGGCGATCTCGATGCCGTTCAGGCGGCCCGAGCTCATGATCTTGATGCCCTGGGCGCCCAGGCGCATGGCGTTCTGCATGGCGCGCTTCATGGCGCGGCGAAACATGATGCGTTTCTCGAGCTGCTGGGCGATCGAGTCGGCGATCAACTGCGCGTCGAGCTCGGGCTTGCGGATCTCCTCGATATTGACGTGCACCTGCACGCCCATGATCTTCTGGAGATCGGCCTTCAGTTGCTCAATGTCCTCGCCCTTCTTGCCGATGACCACGCCGGGCCGGGCCGAGAACACCGTGATGCGGGCATTCTTGGCAGGGCGCTCGATCAGCACGCGGCCAACCGAGGCGTGCGCCAGCTTCTTCTTGAGATAGTCCCGGACCTTGATGTCCTCGTTGAGCATCTCCGGGAAGTTCCTGCTGGTGGCATACCAGCGCGAACCCCAGTTGCGGGTGACCGAGAGGCGGAAACCGGTCGGATGAATCTTCTGTCCCATCGTTTCTCCTTACTTCCTGACCGGTTTGTCGCCGACCGTCACATAGATGTGGCAAGTGGGCTTCAGAATCCGCATGCCGCGGCCCTTGGCGCGGGCCATGAAGCGCTTGAGCATCATGCCGCGCTCGACATGGATGCCGGTCACGCGCAGGGTATCGATATCGGCACCGTCGTTGTGCTCGGCGTTGGCAATCGCCGACTCCAGCACCTTCTTGATGATTTTGGCGCCCTTCTGGGGTGCGAAGGTCAGGATGTTGAGTGCCTGGTCCACCGGCTTGCCGCGGATCAGGTCGGCGACGAGCCGCCCTTTCTGAGCCGAGAGGCGGACGCCACGCAGGGATGCATTGGTTTCCATCATCTCTCCTTACTTCTTCACCGCGGCCTTCTTGCCGGCGGTGTGGCCCTTGAACGTGCGCGTCAGGGCGAATTCACCGAGCTTGTGGCCGACCATGTTTTCCGAGATATACACCGGAATGTGCTGCTTGCCGTTATGCACCGCGATGGTCATGCCGACGAAATCGGGCAGGATGGTCGAGCGGCGCGACCAGGTCTTGATGGGACGCTTGTCGCCGCCGGCACGAGCCTTCTCCACCTTCTGCAGCAGGTGGTCGTCGACAAACGGGCCCTTCTTGATAGAACGTGCCATGATTTACCTCTTATCTCTTGTGCCGGCGCTGGACAATCATGTTGTCCGTGCGCTTGTTGCGGCGGGTGCGGTAACCCTTGGTCGGCGTACCCCACGGGCTCACCGGATCGCGGGCGGCCGCGGTCTTGCCCTCGCCGCCACCGTGGGGGTGGTCGATCGGGTTCATCGCCACGCCGCGCACCGTCGGACGGATGCCGCGCCAGCGCTGGGCGCCGGCCTTGCCGATGGAGCGCAGGTTGTGCTCTTCGTTCCCCACCTCGCCGATGGTGGCGCGGCACTCCACATGCACCCGCCGGATCTCGCCGGAGCGCAGGCGCAGTTGCGCGTAGCTGCCTTCGCGCGCCAGCAACTGCACCGAGGTGCCGGCGGCGCGGGCCAACTGCGCACCCTTGCCGGGCACCATTTCCACGCAGTGGACGGTGGTGCCCACCGGGATGTTGCGCAGCGGCAGCGCGTTGCCCGGCTTGATCGGGGCCTCGGAACCGCTCATCAGCTCGGCGCCTGCCGTCAGGCCCTTGGGCGCGATGATGTAACGGCGCTCGCCGTCGGCGTACAGCAACAGGGCGATGTTGGCACTGCGGTTGGGGTCGTACTCGAGACGCTCGACCTTGGCCGGGATGCCGTCCTTGTTGCGCTTGAAGTCCACGATGCGATAGTGCTGCTTGTGGCCGCCGCCCTGATGGCGCGTGGTCACGTGGCCGTGGTTGTTGCGGCCCGCCTTGCTGTTCTGCTTCTCGACCAGCCCGGCGAAAGGCTTGCCCTTGTGCAGATCCTTGTTGACCACCTTGACGACCGCACGGCGACCGGCGGAAGTCGGTTTGACCTTGACGAGTGCCATTTACGCGGCCCCCCCTTCGGCGAAATTGATCTCCTGGCCGGGCTTGAGGCAAACGTAGGCTTTCTTCAAGTCCCTGCGCTTGCCCATGACGTGGCCGAAGCGCTTGACCTTGCCCTTCAGGTTGGAGATCTGCACCGACTCGACCTGCACCTTGAACAGCAGCTCGACGGCCGCCTTCACTTCGGGCTTGGTCGCATCCGGCGCGACAATGAAAATCACCTGCTCGTTCTTGTCCGCCACGTAGGTCGCCTTCTCGGAGACCTGCGGCGCGAGCAGCACCTGCATCAGACGCTCTTGGCTAAAGGCGCTCATCCCAGCATCTCCTCCATTTTCGCCACCGCATTCTTCGTCAGGACGACGTTCTTGAAGCGGACGAGCGACAGGGGATCGGCCTCGTGTACTTCCAGCACCAACACGTTGGGCAGGTTGCGCGAGGACAGGTAAAGATTCTCGTCCAGACTGTCGGTGATCACCAGCAACGAGTCGTAGCCCATGCCCTTGACCTTCTGCGCCAGCAGCTTGGTCTTGGGGGCCTCCACCGAGAAGTTCTCCACCACCGCCAGACGGTCCTCGCGGGCGAGCTGCGACAGGATCGCGGCGATGCCGGCGCGGTACATCTTGCGGTTGATCTTCTGGCTGAAGTTCTCGTCGGGCGAGTTCGGGAAAATCCGGCCGCCGCCGCGCCACAGGGGCGAGGAAACCATACCGGCCCGGGCACGGCCCGTGCCCTTCTGACGCCACGGCTTCTTGGTCGAGTGGCGCACGGCGCCGCGATCCTTCTGGGCGCGATTGCCGGAGCGGGCATTGGCCTGGTAGGCCACCACCAACTGGTGCACCAGGGCTTCGTTGTAGTCGCGGCCGAACAGCGCGTCGGAGGCCTGCAGCGTCGCTGCCTGCTGGCCGTTGTCGTTGATGAGTTTCAGTTCCATCGCTGTCCCCCTCAGGCCTTGACCGCCGGGCGGACGATGACATCCGATCCCTTGGAACCGGGAACGGCGCCCTTGACCAGCAGCAGCTGGCGCTCGGCATCCACCCGCACGATTTCCAGGCTCTGCATGGTGCGCTGTACATTACCCATATGGCCGGCCATGCGCTTGCCCGGGAAGACACGGCCCGGGTCCTGGTTCATACCGATGGAACCCGGCTTGTTGTGCGACACGGAGTTGCCGTGGCTGGCGCGGTTGGACGAGAAGTTGTGACGCTTGATGGCACCGGCGAAACCCTTGCCCTGGGAGGTGCCGGTGACGTCCACCTTCTGGCCCACGTTGAAAATCGTCACGGCGATGACGTCGCCGGGCTTGTAGCCCGCCAACTGCTCGGGGGCGACCCGGAATTCCTTCAGGACATGACCGGCTTCCACGCCGGCTTTGGCGAGATGCCCCGCCAGGGGTTTGGCTACGCGGCTGGCGCGACGCCTGCCGAAAGTCACCTGGAGGGCGGCATAGCCGTCGTTCTCGGGCGTCTTGATTTGCGTGACGCGGTTGTTCGACACGTCGAGCACCGTCACCGGGACGGCTTCGCCGTCGTCGGTGAAAATGCGCGTCATGCCGACCTTGCGTCCGACAAGGCCTAGACTCATTTTATTCTCCTATCCCCGGTTGCGATTGACCGGGACCAAACAACAAAATCGCGGCCAAGGCCGCTCCTACAACAAACCGTTACTGCAGCTTGATCTCGACATCCACGCCGGCCGGCAGATCCAGCTTCATCAGCGCATCGACGGTCTTGTCCGTGGGATCGATGATGTCCATCAGGCGCAGATGGGTGCGGATCTCGAACTGGTCGCGGGAGGTCTTGTTCACGTGCGGGGAGCGCAACACGTTGAAGCGTTCGATGCGGGTCGGCAGCGGCACCGGGCCGCGCACGACGGCGCCCGTACGCTTGGCCGTATCCACGATCTCGAGCGCCGACTGGTCGATCAGGCGGTAGTCGAACGCCTTGAGGCGGATGCGGATTTTCTGGCTTTGCATGTTCTGTTTTCCTAAAGAGCGATGCTGGCCGGGCACCTGCCCGGCCCCGGAAAATTACTCGATAATCTTCGCCACCACGCCGGCGCCCACGGTGCGGCCGCCTTCGCGG